>JACRIH010000421.1 GCA_016235885.1 Planctomycetales bacterium
CGGTACGATTCAAGTGGCGACGCCGACCGGCGAACGGATTCCGCTGTCGCGGCTAACCGACATTCGCATGGTCGAGGGGCCATCAACGATCACTCGCGAATCGGGGCAGCGACGCATCACGATCACCACCAACATTCGCGGCCGGGACATGGGAACGTTCGTGGCCGAGGCTCAGCAGCAAGTCAACGCGAACGTCCAACTGCCGCCCGGCCGTTACTTCCTGGAATGGGGCGGCCAGTTCGAGAACTACGAACGCGCCCGCAACCGGCTGCTGATCGTCATCCCGGTCGCCATCGCGATGATCTTCACACTGCTGTTTTTCACTTATCACAACGTCATCGACGCCTTGCGAGTCTTCACCGGCGTACCGTTCGGGTGGGTGGGTGGCATCATCGCACTCTGGCTGCGCGACATGCCGTTCTCAATCTCGGCGGCGATTGGATTTATTGCGCTCTCCGGTGTCGCCGTACTCGATGACATGATCCTGATCAGCTACGTACGGCAACTCCGCCGCACGGGCAAGAAGATTCACGACGCCGTGCGCCAAGCGGCAATCACGCGACTGCGTCCCGTGTTGATGACGACGCTCGTGGCCAGCTTCGGGTTCCTGCCGATGGCTCTCTCGACCGGCCAAGGTGCCGAAGTGCAACGGCCGCTCGCGACCGTCGTCATCGGCGGAGTCATCGGCGCGATGGCCATGTCGCTGCTGGTGCTCCGCGTGCTGTACCTGTTCTTCGATGCGATCGCTCACGCGATCCAATGGGCGCTGATCCGCTGGTTCCACATGTCCGAGTCAGTGACGGCCCCGATGCTGGGCCTGTTGGTCGAACTCGAAGTGGGCGAATCGCCGTTGGTCGGAGTCAGTGCCACAGAGCATCTCGCCGAAAAGGAGCTCACCCACGTTTGAATCATTCTTGGCGAGCCGGTGGGAGTCAGCCCCCGGACGATTTGCGATCACTGGCACAGTCCTCAATGGTAATCTGATGACACAATCGCCATCGGTTTGCCAACCAACCCCCTGCTTGATCGAAGGAGAACTTGAGATGACGACACGAAAACCCTGGACTGCTTGCGGCTTGCTCGCCGCAGTCATGTTCGCGGCGAATGGCTGTGGCGAATCGGCCCCGCCACCGGTGAAGCAAGTCGCCCAAACCGACAAGCACGCCGATCACAAGGACGGCGAGCATCACGAAGGCGACGGCCACGATCACGGCGGGAAGGAACACGATCACTCCGGTTGGTGGTGCGGCGAGCACGGCGTCCCCGAAGGAGATTGCAGCATGTGCAACGCCAAAGTCGCGGCCGCGTTCAAGGCGAAGGGCGATTGGTGCGACGAACACGAGCGAGCCAAGTCGCAATGCTTCAAGTGCGAGCCGAAATTGCGGGAGAAGTTTGCCGCCGTGTACCGCGCGAAGGAAGGCAAAGAACCGCCGGCCATCGAAGAGGAAGCTCCGGCCAGCGGCGAGAAGAAGGAAGGGACGTAACTAGCGAGTGTCAATCTAAGTGGACTGTGCTTGGCCGTGAGGCTTGCGAAGCGTTTTCGCAAGCTCACCGCCCGGCTGTCCGATAAGCCGATAACAGCCGCCGTGCGCGGCTACCCAGGGAGGGGGCGATCATGGGAACTCTTTGTCTCGCGAGGCGACTCGCTGCGGCTGGACTCTTTCTTGGATTGGCGATTCTTGCCGATCCACCGGGCGTGCGAGCCGGTTGGCCACAACTGTGGGGCAGTTCAAAGCCCAAGGTCACGGTCGTTCGTTCGGAACCGGTTCGTCCGAGTGGCGGTGCCGCCGTACAACCTTCACCGGTGAGGCGCGCCGTCCATGAGAGCGCCGCGTCCAAAGCGGGCGTCACTCCGGCGGCCGCCTCGGCGCAGAAGTCGGCCGCGCCCTACGAAGAAGACGTTGTGGTTCCAGGCAAGCCGCGACGGATGGAGTTGTTCGATCCGTGTGACGATCCTGAGGATGCGGCCACTCCCGGCATGACGCTTGAGGCTTTGGTGGCGCTCGGTCTGGAACAGAATCCGCGACTCGCCAAGGTGACGTTTGGCGTCGAGGTGGCGCGGGGGCGAGCGTATCAAGCCGGGCTGTATCCCAATCCGACGGTCGCGCTGATGTGGGATGAACTGGGCGACAAGACTGGCCGTGCGGGCGTCAACGGTTTGCCGTTCGTGACTCAAGAAATCGTGATGGGTCGCAAGTTGAAGCTCAGCCGCGCCGCCGCCGAACGCGAAGTCGAACAGGCCAGTTGGGGCGTGATGGCCGAGCGTTACGCCATGCTGTCCGAAATCCGCACCGCCTATTTCGACGTCCTGGCGTTGCAAGAACGGGTGCGCATGCTGTGCGAGATTCGCCGCTATGGTCGCGACGTCACCAAGACCGTCCGCAGCTTGCGCGACGAGGCCAAACAACTGGCGGACATCGACGTGTTGCCGGTCGAAGCGGAACTCGCTCGTTACGAAGCGGACGTCGAATCGGCTCAGGCGGAAAAAGCCGCGGCGTACAAACGGTTGGCCGCGCTGCTCGGCGTACATCGGTTGGAAATCACAAAAGTCGCGGGCCGCCTCGAAGATTATTCGTTCCCGGACTACGACGCCAAGGGCACGCCGATGTATGTGCTCAGCGTCCATCCTGAAATCCAGATCGCTCAATGGGGCGTCGAGAAGGCCAGGTTCGTGGTTCAACGAGCTAAGGCCGAGCCGATTCCGAACCTCAGCATTGACACCGGCTATGTCCGGCAGAATCAGAACAACTCGGACGATTATCGCATTGGCGTGAGCGCGTCGATCCCACTGTTCAATCGGAACCAAGGTAACATCCGCGCGGCCGAAGCCGAACTCTGCGCCGCGATACAGGAAGTCGGCCGCGTCGAAAACGACCTGACGAATCGCGTCGCCACCGCACTGCGCGAGTTCGCCGCCGCTCGCAAGCGTGCGGAAAAGTACCAAGCCGTTGTGAGCAAAGCTGAACAAGCTCAAACCATCGCCACCGAAGACCAGCGGCGAAACCTGTCGCCGCTGATGGTCTTGGAACTGCAACGCTCCCTGCGACAAGCCCGCTTGGAACGCCTCAAATCTGTCGGTGACACTTGGAAAGCTGCGGCCGCGATCTCCGGACTTGCCATCGAAGACAACTGGCCGTCCGCTCCGGCGGCGGATGCACGCCAGCCGTAGTGAGTCTGGTGTGCCGAACACGGCGTCTCCGAAGAGGCGTGCAGCCAGTGCAGTTCAATGTACCCCGCCGAGTGTCAGAAGAAAGGCGACTGGTGCGAAGAGCACCTCCGAGCCAAATCGCAGTGCTTTCTGTGCGACCCGAAGCTGAATGAAGAATTCGCAGCCCAGTACCGAGCCAAGCTCGGCAATGAACCGCCAGCAGTCGAAGACAAGTCAGGCAAGACGAAGAGCTGACGCTGCAGAATGTGCCGAGCGCAGCGAGTCACACTTGTGTGCTAGAGCAGTTCCGAACTGAAATCTCACGATTTCCGCTACCCTTCGCCGCTACATCCGAACTGGAACCGCACTAGACACGGAGATGGTCGATGTTCTCCGTGCCTCCGCGTCACTCTTTCTTCGCGTCTACTGCATCAGATACCGACGCAATTCGGGTACCGTCTCGGGGAGCGACTTGGCGACCAATTCAGCGATGGCCTTCGCTCCCTTGCGAGAGAAGTGCGTGCGATCATCCTTCGATGGGCTGAATTCTGCGGAGACTTCGTCTCCCAACCGGCCGAGCAATTCCAAGCTGGCCGAATGCAAATCAACGACCGGCACCTGTTTCTCGCGACCGACCGCTTTCATCGCGTCAGCGTAGGGTTGCAGTGAAGTGTGAATCTTGCCGTTCACAAACGTGCGTCGAGCCACCGGCGTGACGAGCACTGGCTTGATTTTGCGCGAGTGGGCTTCGTCAATGTATTGCCGCAGGAAGTCCTGATAGTCACCTTTCGGGTCCGTCGTCCGGTCACCCTTGCCCGGTTGATCGTTGTGCCCGAACTGGATGAAAACGTAGTCGGCCGGCGTGGCCAGCGCCTGCTTCCACAATCCTTCACGAATGAAACTCTTGGAACTCCGGCCCGACTTTGCGTGGTTGACGACGTCCACCCGGTCGCCAAAGAACTCGCCGAACACTTGTCCCCACCCGGTCAGGTTCGGTCGATCGGGCGGCGGTTTGTCGTAGCTGGCGACCGTGGAATCTCCAATCAGGATGATCCGCAGTCGCGGCAACGGTTCGTCAGCCATCGCGGTAACGATGACCAAACTCCACAGGACGACACTCGCAATCGTGTGCAGCAACCAGCGTGACATCAACGCAGTCGGCAAAGAGAAAAACGTCACGTTGAGGCTCCTCGCTCGGAGACCACAGCTTCAAACAGGTGACTGACTCCGTGCTTCAAGTGCTGCCACACGTCTGCATGCGGCGCGACTTCAAACAACACGGGGGCGGTGTGGCCATGCTGTTGGATGACATACAGGAGCGCTGGCCAGTCGAGATCGCCGGCCGAGACGTCCGGGAGAATCTGCCCGTCGCGACGCTGCTTCACGTGGATCATTGATACGTCGTCCGGCACGATCGATGCGACGATGTCCGGCACGTCGTCCGGACACTCGGTCACCAACAGGTTGCACGGATCGAAGCAACACCGCAACCGCGTCGCGTTGTGCCCCAAACGCCGCCTCGCTTCGTCGAGCACCGAACGGAACCATGGCCACGGCTGCTTGGCATTTTCAATCGACAACACCCCGTGGGTTTCAATCAAGGATTCCGTCAGTTCGACCAGCGCGCGGGCGACGTATCCCACCGTCAGTTCGGGACGCTGGCTGGGTTGTGTTTCCAGATCGACCAGTCGCAAATGCGGTTGTCCGCCCCGAGCCATCGCGATGGCGGCGGCGCGTCCGGCGACAAAGAGGGGCGTGCGGCGGGTCATCTCGCCTCCCAGACAGGGGAGACTCATCGCCATGTTGAATTGCACGCCGGTGAATCGAGACTGCAACTCGGCCAAGCGGTCCGGTCGAGGCAGCGACATGGCTCCGAATTCGTACTTGCCCAGACTTCCCTGACGCAACTCGATGACGCGGAAACCGCGTTGCAGAGACTCGTCAACCAGCACGTCGAGTTCGACGCCAGCGTCGAGTTGCGCTTTCCAACAATTCGATACGATTCCCAGCGTCCATGCCTGATCGTGTGACAACGTCGAATTCATGAACGTGGCCCTTGCCAAAACAAACCGTTCGCTGGCGTTGAGCGCCGTTCGCCAGTAACAGTGGTGTCGCAACCGACGTGAGTTACCCAGCCGAGATCGGGAAGGTGAAGTTTTGTTGAGAACGGTGAGACGAATCAACCACACGCTTTGTCTTTATGTTCACGAACAAAGGCACTGTGAAGGTGCCTTCGACTTTCGAGGAGTCCGTTGTATCACCAGACGGCGGGCGAGTACAACTCCGGGATCGCGTCACACCATCGTTTTCCCCTGGCACCCACGCCTTCCCGGAAACTCATCCCCATGCCTCGAATCCGCCCATTCGTTGCAACCGCCCTGCTGATCCTCATCGGTGCGGGGTCAGCTCAATCCGCAGGTCGGCCGCCGGTCATGGTGACCGAAGCTGCCCGAAAAATCCACGCGACGGGATACGTCTTCGACGGGCATAACGATCTGCCCTGGACGCTCCGCACCGAGGCCGGGTCATCGTTCGACAAGGCGGACATCGCCGGGTCGGTTCCCAAGTTTCACACCGACATCGCGCGGCTTAGGCAGGGGAACGTCGGGGCGCAGTTCTGGTCGGTCTACGTCCCAGTGGAAGCAGCCAAGGAGGGGAAGGCGTTTCAGCAGACGCTCGAACAAATCGCCATCGTCCAGACGATGCTCAAGCGGTATCCCGACGTCTTCGAGAAGGCGGTCACGGCCGACGACGTGGTCCGTATCCGCAAGGCGGGGAAAATCGCGTCGCTGATTGGTGTCGAAGGCGGCCACTGCATCGAAGACTCGCTCGAAAACCTGCGGCGGCTGAACAAGCTCGGGGCGGGATACATGACGCTCACGCATTCCGATACGCTGGCGTGGGCGGACGCCGCGACCGACGAAGCGAAGCACGGCGGCCTCACGCCGTTCGGTGAAGAAGTCGTCCGCGAAATGAATCGGCTGGGGATGCTGGTCGATCTGTCGCACGTCTCGGCTGAAACGATGATCGACGCGATTCGCGTTTCGAAAGCACCCGTCATCTTCTCGCACTCGTCTGCTCGCGCCGTGGCCGATCATCCCCGCAACGTGCCCGACGATGTGCTGCGGCTCGTCAAACAAAATGGTGGCGTGGTGATGGTCAACTTTTACTCCGGCTTCGTGCATCCCGAATCGGCGAAACGGCGGGCCAATCTGTTCGAGGTCACGCGCGAGCTGCGGGCAAAGTTTCCGAAAGAAACCGATTACAAAACCGCTCGCAAAAAGTGGGAAGCCGCCCATCCGATCCAACCCGGCAGCGTCCACGACGTGGTGGACCACATCGACCACATCGTGAAGATCGCCGGCATCGAACACGTCGGGATCGGTTCCGACTACGACGGCATCACGATGACTCCGAAACAACTCGATGATGTTTCGACCTACCCGGTTATCACGCAGGAACTTCTCAACCGCGGCTACACGGCAGACCAGATCCATCGCGTGATGAGCGGCAACATCCTGCGCGTCATGCGCCAGGCCGAACTCGTCGCGAAGACCACCGTCTCGCGGTAGCGCCGGCCCTTGTGGCCTGGCGAAGCTTCCCCCGCACACTTTCCCAAACTCTTTCTTGACTCGCTTCACCCCGACCGCGAGAATGGCCGAAGATAAGTGAAGGCTGATTCGTCTCCCACCTGCCCGCTGCTCCGCCGTACTCCTGCCTCACCCCCACAACAAGAACCCCGCCGAACATATTCGTTGAGTCGTTCCTGAACCCAACCCGTCCGCTGGAGGGTATTCGATGCTGACGAACAGTAGGATGGGCACTCTTGCCCGTCCGTCCGTTGCAACAGACACGACGGGCGCTCTTGCCAGCGGTGCGGATCGGACGGGCAAGATTGCCCATCCTACTCGCCGTGACGGGATCTTCTGGATCGTCGCAGCCACACTGTGCTGGTCGGCCGCCGCTTCGGCCGCGGACCCGCTTCACGTTCAGATCGACAAGCTAATCGCCGCGCAGACGCCCGATTTTGACAAGCTGGCTGCTCCGATCGCGGGAGACGAAGAGTTTTTGCGCAGGATCACGCTCGACCTGACCGGCATGATTCCCAATGTGCGGCAAGCCCGCGAGTTTCTCGCCGACACCGTTGTCGACAAGCGAGTGAAGTTGATAGACCGATTGCTCGCCAGTCCGGAACACGCGCGGCACATGCAGCGCGAATTCGACGTGATGCTGATGCGCCGGCTGCCGGCCACTCACGTCCCCGTCGCCGAGTGGGACAAGTTCTTGCGTGACTCGTTCGCACAGAACAAACCGTGGGATCAACTCGTCCGAGAAATCTTGGCGGCGGATGGCTCGGACCCCGCCCAGCGCGGTCCGGCCCGGTTCTACCTCGCCCGCAACGGCGACTTGCACGAGATCACCCGCGACGTCGGCAAATTATTCCTTGGCACGAACCTCGAATGTGCGCAGTGCCACGACCATCCGCAAGTTGAAGAATGGAAGCAGGAACATTACTACGGTCTCGCAGCGTTCTTCGTCCGCAGCTTCGTCCATACCGACAAGGACAAGAAAGTCACACTCGCCGAGAAGGCGGAGGGCGAGGTGTCGTTTGAATCGGTGTTCGAGATCCGCGACAAGAAATCGAAGGGACCAAAAACAAGCGGGCTGAAGTTGTTCAGCGCGGCGACGATCTCGGAGCCGAAGTTTGCCGCGCCTCCCGAAGCGTACACGGTCGCACCGAACGACAAAGACAAGGCCGTGCGCCCAGTTCCAAAGTTCAGCCGCCGCGCGAAGTTCGCCGAATTCATCGCCTCAGTCGAGAACCGCCGCTTCTGTCGCTCGACCGCGAATCGGCTGTGGTCGATGATGATGGGACGCGGGATCGTGCATCCGCTCGAAATGGATCACGCCCTCAACCCGCCATCGCACCCGCTACTGCTGGCGTTACTGACGGAAGAACTCGCCGCACGTGAAATGAACGTCCGCGACTTTCTCCGCGAACTGGCTCTGACGCAGACCTACCAGCGATCCAGTCAGCGGCTCGCCGCCGTTCCGAATCAACCCGAGCCGGCCGAATCAACGTTCGCCGTCGCGCCGCTGAAACCGCTGACGCCGGCGCAATTCGCGTGGGCGATGTTGGTCGCGACGGACGAACTCGATCTCCAGCGCCGGGCACAGGGGGACAAGTTTTCGGAGGACACTTTCCTCGCGGGCACCGAACAGCGATTCGTCCAGTTGTTCGGTGGCGAACCGGGTCGCCCGCCGGATAGTTTTGCTTCGACCGCCGACCAAGTCTTGTTCCTCGCAAATGACCCGCTCGTTTTGAACCTGCTCAAGCCGCGCGGCGACAACCTCGCCGAACGGCTGCTCAAACTGCCGGCCGATAACCCCGTGGCGGTCGCGGAAGATTTGTTCCTGAGCACGCTGACTCGTCGACCCACGCTGGACGAAGTGAAAGACGTAACCAGTTACCTCTCCGGAAAGGCCGGCGATCCTCGTTCGCAAGCGGTCCAGGAATTGATCTGGGCCGCGATCAGTTCGTCAGAGTTTCGTTTCAACCATTGACAATTTCGTAGGTCAGGCTTTCCAGCCTGACCAGTCGACTGCAAGACGAACACACTCGGTCAGGCCGGAAAGCCTGACCTACAAGGAGTCCGACCATGCGTTGCACTTACGCCTGCGGTTCCGAATCGCACCTGTCCCGCCGATCATTTCTCGAAGGCGCGGCCACCGGTGCGCTCAGTCTGGCCGGGTTCGCGGGGATGACTCAAGTCCGCGCCGCCGAGGAACTCGCTTCCAAGCAGAAACAGGTCGTCGTGTTCGACCTGCACGGCGGCGTGAGCCAGCTCGAAACGTGGGACCCCAAACCAAACACCGACAACGGCGGGCCGTTCGAAGCGATCCCGACGTCAGTTCCCGGCGTCTACATTTCCGAATTGCTGCCGCATTCCGCGAAGATCATGCATCACCTCGCCCTCGTGCGCGGTGTGAACACGAAGGAAGACGATCACGGCAAGGGTTCGTACATCATGCACACCGGGCACCGGCAGACGCCCGGCTTCGAATACCCGTACCTTGGCCCGGCGTTTTCGACATTGCTCACGCCCGCCGGTTCGCCGTTGCCGGGTTACATCAAGGTGGCTTCTGGAGGCAACCCGCGCGAGGCGTCGTTCCTCGGTCCGCGTCACGCGCCGGTCGCGATCGCCGGAGACAAACCGCCGGCCAACCTGGGGCTGCCGGACGGTGTCGACGCCGAATCGGACAAACGTCGCCGTGAGATGCGGGCCAAGATCGGCCAGCGATTCGTGCAGGGGCGACGGCAGGCGATGACCGAGGCGTACAATTCGTCGTTCGATCAAGCCGCGGCCCTAATCGCCCGCAAAGACATCTTCGACTTCAACACGATTCCCGACGCCGAACAGGAACGCTACGGCAAGCACGACTTCGGCAAGCACACGCTGATGGCTCGCAAACTGCTGGAGAACGGCATCACGTTCGTGCAGGTGCAGCACTCGAACTACGACACGCACTCCGAGAATTTCAATTTCCACATCGAACAGCTCGGCGAATTCGATCGTACGTTCGCAACGTTTGTCACGGATTTGGCCGATCGCGGGATGCTCAAGCACACGCTGATTATCGTGCTGAGCGAATTCGGGCGGACGCCGAAAATCAATCACCTGCAAGGCCGCGACCACTGGTCGAAAGCGTGGTCCGTCGCCGTCGGCGGCTGTGGGATCAAGGGAGGTGCCGTCGTCGGCAAGACGAACGAAAATGGCACCGCTGTGATCGACCGCGAAGTCAACGGCGGCCATCTGTTCCATACCTACTATCGCGCGGTGGGCCTCGACCCAACCAAGGCTTTCTATCACGAAGGCCGCCCGTTCCACAAAGCCGACCCGGCCACGGGACCGATCACCGAGATCCTCGCGTAACGTAACCGAAACGCAGATTTCGCAGATGACGCAGAGAAGGGAGGCCGTAACGATGACCAAGCTGACTGCAAGTTGTCTGCTGGCGACGGGATTGCTGGTGTTCACTGTCGGTAGGTCAACATCGGTCGTTGTGGCTGACGATGCGCAATCGAACGTGGCGGCTGCCGCGACTCCGGCCGCTTCCGAGTTGCCGGCAATTCGGTTCGCTCGGAAAGATGCCGCGAAGCTCGCGGAGCGGGCGAAGCAACTGGCCGACGCGGCGGGTCAGGCGGCGGCGCAGTTCGAGGTCGCGACGAAAGCAGTTGCCGACGCGAAGGCGGCTGTGGCAGTGATCGACAAGACCCTGGCGGATGCCACGGCTGCGATTCCACTGGCGGAACAGGCCAAGGTTGTGGCGGACAAGTCCGTGACCGACGTTCAGGAAGCCCTCAAGAAAACCGAAGCCGAGAAGGCGAACGATCAGGAGGCGATCAACGCGGCGAAAACTGTCGTCGAGACCGCCGCCAAGGCCGCCGCAGAAAAGACCAAGCAACTGGTAGACCTCGGCGAAGCCAAGAAAAAGAACGAAACCGACAAGCCGATCGCTACGAAAAAAGTTACTGACGCAGAGGCGGCTTTGAAACCGCTCGCGGACGCGAAAGCCGCGGCCGACAAGGCCGCGGCCGAAGCGCAGACTGCGGTTCAGGCCGCACAAAAGCGGCTCGATGCGTTCATCGCCACGCTGCCGAAAGCCGATCCCGCTGTGATTCGACTCGTGCAGAAGTTCACGCACACCCGGCCGCTGCTCGCCTGCCGGTTCGATGCCAACGCGGACTACGTCATCACCGGAGCGCAGGACAATCTCGTGCATCGGTGGGACGTGTTCACCGGCAGCCACGCCGAATTCGCCGGGCACCGCAGTTGGGTCAATGCCCTCGCCATGCATCCGTCGACGAACCTGCTCGTCAGCGGAGCCAACGAGGGGCAGCTCATCTGGTGGAATGTGCTCGACGCCACGCCCACCGCGCAGCGCACGGTTGCGGCGCATCAGGGTTACGTGCGAGCCGTCGCCATCAGCCCGGACGGTCAGCTTGTCGCTTCGGCGGGGAACGACAAACTCGTCAAAGTGTGGAACGTAGCGGATGGATCGCTCGTCCAGACGCTGACCGGCCACGGCAGCCACGTCTACAACGTGGGCTTTCACCCGTCGGGCAAGTTTATCGTCAGTGGTGATTTGAAAGGTGTGCTCAAGCAATGGGAGGTCGGCACATGGAAGCACGTGCGCGACCTCGACGCGGGCATCCTCACCAAGTACGACCCGACATTCAAAGCCGATTGCGGTGGCATTCGCAGCCTGGATTTCAGTCCCGACGGCAAGCTGCTTGCAGCGGCGGGCATCGCCGATGTTACCAATGCGTTTGCCGGCGTGGGCGTTCCCACCGTGGCCCTGTTCGACTTCGAAACCGGCACCCGCACGAAAGTCCTCAAACCGAAGGACAACTTTCAAGGCACCTGCTGGGGAGTGAAGTTTCATCCTTCGGGAGAATTTCTCGTGGGCGCAGGGGGCGGCGGAGCCGGGTCGCTGTGGTTCTGGAAACCAGACGACGAGAAATCGTTCTTCGCGTTCAAACTGCCGACCGTCGCCTACGACGTGACGTTTCATCCCGATGGCCTGCGTCTGGCCGTCCCGCTCTACGACAAGACGCTGGTCGTGTACGACTTGGGCCCCAAGGTCGAGGTGGCTGCGGCTCCACCGGCGGCGAAATGACGAATGTCGAAGCACGAATGTCGAATGAATGCCAAATCACGAATGACGAACACCAAGTGACCGGCAGTTGCGGCACGGCCCCGCCCACTCTTTCGCCATTCGGCATTCGGAATTCCTTCGTCATTGGGATTTCGTCAATCGTCATTGCTCTCGGCTCCACCGCCATTTCCGCCGCCGAATCGGTTGACTACGTCCGCGAAATCAAACCGCTCCTCACACAGCGCTGCCTTCCGTGTCACGGGGCGATCAAGCAGAACGCCAAGCTGCGGTTGGACACGGTCGCGTCGATGCTGCGTGGAGGAAGCCGCGGGGCGGTGATCGTTCCGGGGAAATCGGATGACAGTTTGCTGGTCGATGCGATCACCGGCGATGCCGGATTTCGCATGCCCCCGGAAAATGAAGGGAAGGCATTGAGTGCGGACGAGATCGACAGGATCAAGCGGTGGATCACCGATGGGGCCAGGCATCCGGACGACGAACAACCGGCCGTCGATCCGAAGCAATACTGGTCGTACCTGCCGGTGAAACGGCCGACAATCCCCCCTCGCCCCGGAAAGGGGAGAGGGGCTGGGGGTGAGGGGCATTCGGCTCCTGCCTCGCCTCCCAAATCAAGTCCTGCGACGCGCGGCCCCCTCACGCCGACCCTCTCCCCCAATGAGGAGAGGGAGCATCCGATTGACGCTTTCATCGCTGCCGAACAGGCCCAGCGCGGGCTGACTTCGTCACCGCCCGCCGATCCGGCGGTGATTCTGCGGCGAGTGTATCTCGACCTGATCGGTCTCCCACCGACGCGTGATGAGCTCCGGGCGTTTCTCGCCGATCCGTCCGATGCCGCGTACGAAAAGGTCGTGAACAAACTGCTCGCCAGCCCGCAGTACGGCGAGCGCTGGGGCCGGCATTGGATGGACGTCTGGCGGTACAGCGACTGGTACGGCAGCCGCGGTGGTAACGAGATTCGGTACAGCCAGCGGCATATCTGGCGGTGGCGGGATTGGATCATCGAATCGCTGAACGCCGACAAGGGCTACAACCAGATGGTCGTCGAAATGCTCGCGGGGGACGAACTGGCTCCGGGCGATCCGAACGTTGTCCGCGCGACCGGGTTCCTCGGTCGCAACTGGTACAAATTCGATCGCAATGTGTGGATGTTCGAGACCGTCGAACAAACCGCACAGGCGTTCCTCGGCCTCACGATGAAATGCGCCCGCTGCCACGATCACAAATACGACCCGATCGCACAGCGCGACTACTATCGCTTCCGCGCGTTCTTCGAGCCGCACGACGTGCGCACCGACCCGCTCTCGGGCAATCTTGCCACTGACAAAGATGCGACGCTCGGCTTGGTACTGAAGGAAGGCGTGTCGCAAGTGTTCGACAAGCAGCTCGACGTGCCGACGTACCTGTTCGCTCGCGGCGACAATCGGAACCCCGTCAAAGAAGAACCGCTGACGCCGGCCGTTCCCGCCGCATTCGGTTTCGACGCGCCCGAGATCAAGCCGGTGACACTTTCTTTAGAAGCCGCCAACCCGTACCTGCGGCCGACCGTCGTGGAGGGCCTGCTGGCAACATCACGATCCAGCGTGAAGTCGGCAGAGGTCGGGGTCGCGGGTGCCACAGCATCCATCGCCAAAGCGGAGAAGAAACTCGCGGACTTCATCGCCGCGTCATCCGATCCGAGACCATCGACCGCTCTGAACGGCACCGTGTTCGCCGAGCGGTTCGAGAAGCCGCGTCCCGACGTGTGGAAAGTCGTGGGTGGCCAGTGGGACTACGAGAACGGCCGCGTGATTCAGAAGCAAGCTGGAACTTTCCCGACGATGGTCGCTTCGGTCCGGCATCCGACCGATTTTGTCGCGCGGATCAAATACAAAACGCTCCCCGGTGGGTCAATTGGTTCCGTCGGCTTTTTCTTCGA
>JACRIH010000412.1 GCA_016235885.1 Planctomycetales bacterium
ATTACCGTACGAATCCAGTGTGAAGGGATGGAAATGGGGGATTTGTGCCCGGGTATCAATCACTGCCCCCAGGCAACTGGCATACTGCAGATCACGGCACGCCAGAACTTCAACCCGCCCGAGAGTGACGGGAAGGCCGATCTTCTGCTCAATGCTCTCCAGTAAGCCTTCGATGGATACGAGATCTCCTGAGACAATCAGGCCTTGCTCGATCACCTGGTTCTTGCGGAAACGCTTGAGGCCATACTCCATGAGCGAAATCAGCCGGTCTATCTTTTCCTCGATGATCGCGGCTATGGTGATTCTCTTGATCGGTGCGTTTCGTGCCAACGGTTGTCGCGAGTTGGACTACGTTGAGATCCTTTGCGGCTTTGCGTCTTTGCGTTGAAAATAGTTCCACTTGTGTAATCAGCACGAACTGGCCTGACCACCACACTTGAAAGTTTTTCCGATGTCCGCCAACAAAGTCTCCACGCTCGCGAGTTCGCCCGACGTCAAATCGGCCGCGGACGGGTGTCGCGTGCTGAAGGCCAATGCCGTTCGTACCCGTTCGCCTCGTGCGAGCGAACCGGACCAGCGGTCGCACGATTCGTGTGGCGGATACCTCGACGAAGTCCGTCAGCAGGCGCGGCAGATCCTCGCCGAAGCGCACGCGGAAGCCGAAGCAATTCGCCGGGCTGCCTACGAGCAGGGGGAATCGGCCGGCCACGAGGCGGGACGGGATCAGCGCGATTGCGAGCTGCAAGCCCGCGCACTCGAATTGGCGCGGCAGATGGCCCGTCATGATTTCGCCCCCGCCGCGACCGCCTGGCACGCCGCGGCCGGTTCAGTCCTGTCCGCTCATGAGCACTGGTTGGCTCGGTGGGAAACAGACGCGGTCCGGCTGAGCGTCGCCATCGCGAAAAAACTCGTACAAAGCGAACTTCGTCACCGACCGGAACTCGTCGCCGAAACCGTTCGCGAACTCCTGCAACTGGCCGCCGGCAGTTCCGATGTTTCCGTTCGCCTGCATCCGCTCGACCTCGAATTGATTCAACAGCAGCGAGCCGATGATTCGAGCGGCTTCGCGTCCGCCGTCACGATGCGCTGGGTTCCGGACGAACGCCTCGCGCGCGGCGACTGCGTTGTCGAAACGCGGCAGGGGGAAATTGACGCGCGGCTGGAAACACAACTGGCGCGGATCGCCAACGAACTGATGTAGTGAAGGAACGAGACAACATGCCGCGATTGCCAAACCTCGAAGACCGCCTGCGGCGACTGATGCCGTTCGGACTGACCGGCCGCGTGACGCGTATTGTCGGTCTGACTGCCGCAGTGTCAGATTTCCCCGCCCCACTCGGCGCCACGTGCGCGATCGAGCGGGAAGGTGGCTCGGTGGTCGAAGCCGAAGTCATCGGGTTTCGGGACGACGAGACATTGTTGCTGCCGTACGGAGACCTCGCCGGAGTGCGGCGCGGTCATCGCGCGACACTCGGCCAGTCGGTATCGGCCGCGAGAGTTGGAGAGCAACTTCTCGGCCGTGTGATCGACGGTCGCGGACGGTTTTTGGATACAGACGATCATCCCAACACCAACCCGAAGCGTGAGCGAGGGAGTCACGGATCAAATCCCTCGCTTACGCTTCGGGTTGAGGTCGAATACGACCAACCAACCCTGCCGCATTCTGTCGCGCTGCAACCGACTGCCATCCCCGCGCTCAAGCGGCCACGGATCGAACTGCCACTCGGCACCGGCATCCGGGCGATTGATTCGCTGCTGACATGCGGGCAGGGACAGCGGATCGGCATCTTCGCGGGGAGCGGTGTCGGGAAAAGCGTGCTGCTCGGGCAAATGGCCCGGTCGAGCACGGCGGACGTGAACGTTGTCGTGCTGGTCGGCGAACGCGGCCGCGAGGTGCGGGAGTTCATCGAGCGCGATCTCGGGCCGGACGGTCTGCGTCGCAGCGTGGTCGTGGTCGCGACGAGCGACGAATCGCCGCTGCTGCGATTGCGTGCCGCGCTGCTGGGGACGACGGTCGCCGAATTCTTCCGCGAGACCGGTCGCAGCGTACTGCTGATGATGGACAGCGTCACGCGCGTGGCGCTGGCTCTGCGCGAGATCGGCCTCGCGGCCGGCGAACCGCCGGCCACTCGCGGCTATCCGCCGAGCGTCTTCGCGACACTGCCGCGATTGCTGGAACGCAGCGGTCGCACGGAACGCGGCAGCATCACCGGTTTCTACACGGTGCTCGTCGAGGGAGACGATCCACAGGAACCGGTGGCCGACGCGGTCCGCGGCATTCTCGACGGCCACATCGTGCTGTCGCGGTCGCTGGCGAACAAGGCACATTGGCCGGCGATCGACGTGCTGGCCAGCATCAGCCGCGTCATGCCCGACATCATCCATCCCGAACACTTGCGAGCCGCACACGCATTCAAGCAAGCCATCGCCGCCCACCGTCAGGCAGAGGATTTGATTTCGATCGGCGCGTATCAGCCGGGAGCCAACCGACTGGTCGACGCCATCGTGCGCCATCGCGACGCGGTCGATAACTTCCTGCGGCAGGGTCTCCGCGAAACATCCACATTCCACGACGCGGTCGATCAACTTGTGCGGCTGAGCCGCTTGCTGGCACAGTCCACCGACGATGCGAACGACGACGAGAGTGACCGATGAGTCCCGCGAATTCCACGCTCGACACGCTGCTCCGCGTGCGACGACACCGCCGCGACTTGTGCCGCATCGCGCTGGTCGAATTGAATCTCTACGACACCACGTTGCGCGAGGAACAGCAGGCAATCCGGCTCGCATTCGATGCCGCATCCGTCGAACTGCGGTCACTCGAAACGAACCGTACGCTCGACGTTAACGCATCCGTGACGAGCCGTCGGCATCTCGGAGACCTCTCGCGCGAGTTGCGGGAACTCGAACAGCGCCGTCGCGAACTGTCTGGCCGTATCGTCGAACAGGGCGAGCGACTGCTGCTCAGCGATCAGGACGTCCAGAGCTTGGAGAAATTGCTCGACCGCCGCGAGACAGAGGCCATCGCAGTCCGGTTGCGGATGGAAGCTCGCGAACTGGACGAGATTTTCCGGGGAGCATCGTAGTCCTGTCGTGGAGCGACAGGGCTACTTCTCATCCAGCCGGAACAGGTCGCCCAGCAAGTCGCGGCGAATCGCCTCGGCGGCCAGGGCGTGAGCGCGTTCGTTCGGGTGCGCGTCGAAAGCGCTCACGGTCAGCCCTTCGCCAGCGTGCGGGGTCAGCACGGGGAGCAGATCGAGGACGGGCAGGTGTTCGGCTTCGCAGAACTCGACGAGTTTCCGGTGCGCCGATTCGTACGGATTGTCCGGTCCCAGATTGTGGACAAACGGGAACAGGACCATCCGCAGGTCGATGTCGCGTTCGCGGCAGAAGTGATGCATGTCTCGGAGCAGGTGCTGCATACTGTCCCACGCGCGACCGTTGTACGATTCCTGCACGAAGTTGTAGTAGTTGCGAATTTCTGGCTGGCGAAGTTGCAGCACGCGGAAGTAGGCCAGGTTGAACAAATACGTGTCTCGAAACAGGAAGAAACTCGGCGAGTGCCGGCCCAGTTTTTGGTAGTAACTTCCCGTCCGGTCGTCGAACGCCTCGATGTCATTCAAACAGATCGTGTGGATGACCGTGTGCATCTGCACTCCCTCACCCGCCAGTTCCTTCAGCAATCCCATGTTGAGCACGGGATGCCATCCGGGCTGGGCGAGGTTGTTCACGACATACTTTCCCGGCTGAGCGCGTTCCAGTTCAACTCCAACCCGGTCGCTGAACCGATTTCGTACCTCATTGATCCCGTGGCCGAACGTAAAGCTGTCGCCCAGAAAGCAGACGCGGTGGACACCGGGGGGCACGGTGGGCGGAAAGGGGTGGTCGTCGCGAAAACCGGCTTCGTTCGCGACCACGTGTTTCTGAAACCACCGGTTGGACACGTGTGTCTGATTGAACGAATCGCTGGCGTCGTAGACGAACGCGAAATACAGCTCGAGCGCGGTGAGGCCGGCACAGAACATCCAGCACGACAAGCCGAGATTCACCCACCGCAGGCGTTTCGGCTGCTTACGCCAAGCTCTGCGAATTTTGAGGAGCACAACGAACGCCAGGCAACCGGCGACGATCCACACGACCAGCCCAAGCAGGTAGCCGGTTGTCAGGTACAGCGGGAGGATGACGGATTTGGACACAGGCGAGTGCTGAAGTGCGGAGTACTGATGCTGAGCGTGCTACGGTGGCGACCAAGCGATCCGATTCTCATGGTCGCACCATCGAACGTCAATCCGTGACGGTACATTTGGTTGAAAGAATGCGACCATCACGGTTGATCTCAGCACTCATATCTTCGCGTTCGTCACTCCGCCGGCTGCTTGACGCTCTCCGGAGGCACTTCTAAACTCCGGCTGGTTGGTTCGCGCGGTACTTTGTGAGGCATTCGGTTGTGGAGATTCAGGTGAAGGGCGAACCGCTCGACGTGCCGGCTGATTCGACAGTGGCTCAGTTGCTGCAACGTCTGAACAAGGAGCCGCGCTATCTGGCAGTTGAACGGAATTTCACGCTCGTCCCGCGTACGCAACACGCCGCTTGCGTGCTGCAACCCAACGATCAAATCGAAATCGTGACCCTCGTCGGCGGCGGGTGACACTGTTACTCCCCTCGCCCCCGGAGGGGGAGAGGGGTCGGGGGTGAGGGGCAAGTGTCTCCGACCATGGCTCCCGAGTTGGCCCTCAGAATCGCTCTCCCCCTCTCCTCATTCCGGGGCGAGGGGGATTGACATGACAACTTCATCATCAAACACAATGCTCCCTCCCCCCGACGATACCCCCCTGATTCTCGGCACGCATCGCCTGACGTCGCGACTGATCGTGGGCACTGGCAAGTACACCACGTACGAACTGATGCGTGACTGTCTGGAAGCGAGCGGGGCGGATGTCATCACCGTGGCCGTGCGACGCGAGCGGCTGATCGACAAGGAGGGGCGGAGCATTCTCGATTTCATCGACTTGCAGCGTTACACGATCCTGCCCAACACAGCCGGTTGCTTCACGGCCGACGACGCGGTGCGCGTGGCCCGGCTCGGGCGCGAAATCTTGTCGGGGCTGGAGAACCCGGGGGCCGACTGGGTGAAGCTCGAAGTGCTCGGCGACACAAAGACTTTGCTTCCCGACCCCGTAGCGACACTGCAAGCGTGCGAACAGCTCGTCGCCGACGGCTTTCAGGTGCTGTGCTACACGACCGACGACCCGATTACCGCGCGGCGACTCAAGCAGGCCGGAGCCACCTCCGTCATGCCCGCCGGCAGCCCCATCGGCAGCGGGCAGGGGGTGCTCAATCCCAACAACATCCGCATCTGTCTCGAATACTTGAAAGACGGCGATCCCAATTACCCGGTGATCATCGACGCGGGCGTGGGGACGGCCAGCGATGTCAGCTTTGCAATGGAACTCGGTTGCGACGGCGTCCTGCTCAACACCGGCATCGCCTCCGCCCGCGACCCGCATCGCATGGCCCACGCGATGCGACTGGCAACAATCTCCGGTCGACTGGCGTGTCTGTCCGGAAGAATTCCCCGCAAGCTTTATGCGACGGCGTCGAGTCCCGAAATTGGAACGGTGCCACCGTTGCCACGATGAAAGGAGCCCTTGATGCGGTTCGTTCGCAGAGCATTGTTCGCGCCGTTGACCGTTGACCCCTCACCCCCAACCACTCTCCCGCAAGGGGAGAGGGGAGTGCGTCAAACGCTGTTGATCGCATTCACACTGCTCACCTCATTGACATTGGTCACCAGCGGTCAGGAGAAACCGAAGTCAGCGTCCGAGCGCAACGAAGCCTATGCCGCGGGCAGTTCACCCAAGACCACTCGCACCGGTGAAGACTGGCCGTGGTTTCTTGGTCCGCGCCACACCGGGATCGCGGGGGAAACCGGGTTGCTCGAAAAATGGCCGGAGAAGGGGCCGCCGATGCTGTGGTCGATGCGGGTCGGAACGGGGTACAGCGCGCCGTCGGTGCGCGGGAACCTGCTGTTGCTGCATCACCGCGAAGGGGACGAATCGGTCGTCGAATGCATCGCGGCGGACACGGGTGAATTCGTGTGGCGGCACGCCTACCCGACCGATTTCGAAGATCCATTCGGCTACAACAATGGTCCCCGTTGCTCGCCGCTGCTCACGAAGGATCGCTGCTACACATTCGGAGCCGAAGGGCGGCTGAGTTGCCTCGACCTGAAGACCGGCCGCGAAATCTGGAAGCGCGACACGGCCTCGGAGTTTCGCGTGCCGCAAGCGTTTTTCGGAGTCGGGGCCACGCCAACCCTCGAAGGCAACCTGCTGATCACGATTCTCGGAGCACTGCCCAACGCCGGGATGGTCGCCTTCGATGCGACAACCGGCAAGACGGTGTGGCAGAACGTCGCACAGAAAAACTTTGACGACGGCGGTGTGCGCTATCAGCGCGACATCAAGATGGCGAGCTATTCGTCGCCGCTGGCCGTCACGATCCACGGCAAGCGCCACATTCTCGCGTTCATGCGGCCGGGTCTGGTCTCCGTCGATCCGCAGACCGGCGATCTCAACTTCAGCTATTTCTTCCGCTCGTCGGTGGCGGAATCGGTCAACGCGGCACGACCGGTCGTCGTCGACGATCTCGTGTTCCTGTCGGCCGCATACGAAACCGGAGCCGCGTTGCTTCGCGTCAAGTCGGACGGCAAGAGTTTCGACGTCGCATGGAAGGACTTGGACGCGATGCAGACTCACTGGTCGACCACGATCGAGCACGGCGGATACCTGTACGGATTCAGCGGCCGGCACGAACCGGGTTCGACATTCCGCTGCATCGAAATGAAAACCGGCAAACTCCGCTGGGCCACGCAGGATGTGAACGCCTTCGACGAAGCCGACCCCAAGGCGGGCCTCGGCAAAACCGAACCGAAGTTCTATGGCCGCGGCTCCGCGATTCTCGCCGACGGCAAGTTCATCGTCCTGGGCGAACGCGGCCTGCTGGCCCTCGTCAAAGTGAACCCGAACAAATTCGAAGAAATCAGCCGCGTGAAGTTTCCTCAAATGGGCTACCCTGCCTGGACGGCTCCCGTGCTGTCGCGAAAACGTCTCTACTTGCGCGACGAGAACAGTCTGCTGTGTCTTGATCTGGCGAAGTGAGTTTCGTTTAACCCGGAGCCAACGGCGACGGCGTTGGCCCCGATCGAAACATTCCGTCGCCGTTGTCTCCGGGTCAAACGACAGGAGTGACCATCATGGCACACTACATCCTCGCTCTCGATCAGGGGACAACATCCAGCCGGGCCATCGTGTTTGGTCACGACGGTCGGCCAGTCTCTGTCGCACAACAGGAATTCGAGCAGCTCTTTCCACAGCCGGGGCATGTTGAACATGATCCCGAGGCGATCTGGTCGTCGCAGTTGGCGACGGCCAAACGCGCGTTGGCGGACGCGAAGTGTTCGGCCACCGACGTCGCGGCGATTGGCGTCACGAACCAGCGCGAAACGACGATCCTGTGGGACCGCGCGTCCGGCAAGCCGGTGGCGAATGCGATCGTCTGGCAAAGCCGCATCACGGCGGACATCTGTCGGCAGTTGAAAGAGGCTGGACACGAAGACGTCTTCCGGCGGAAGACGGGGCTGGTGCTCGATGCGTATTTCTCGGGGACGAAGATTAAGTATCTGCTCGACACCATCCCCGGACTGCGATCGCGGGCCGAGCGCGGTGAGATTCTGTTCGGGACCGTCGACAGTTTTCTGATCTGGCGGCTGACGGGAGGCCGGCAGCATGTGACCGACGTCAGCAATGCCAGCCGAACGTTGTTGTTCAATCTGCAAACGCTCGACTGGGACGACGAATTGCTGCGGTTGCTGGACGTTCCACGAGCGATGCTCCCCACCGTGAAATCGTCCAGCGAAGTGTACGGCGAAACCGATCCGTCGCTGTTTGGAGCGGCGATCCCGATTGCCGGCGATGCGGGCGACCAGCAGGCGGCCACGTTCGGGCAGGGATGCTTCGAACCCGGCAGTGCGAAGAACACGTACGGCACGGGCTGCTTTCTGCTGCTCAACTCGGGCGATGCCCCGGTCGCGTCGAAGCATGGGCTGCTGACCACGGTCGGATGGCGAATCGGCGGGAAGACGACGTACTGTCTGGAAGGAAGTGTGTTCATCGCCGGAGCCGCCGTGCAATGGCTGCGCGATGGACTGGGGTTGATCGCGAATTCGTCCGATGTCGAATCGCTCGCGGCCAGCGTGCCGGATACGGAGGGCGTTTACTTTGTCCCCGCGTTCGTTGGCCTTGGCGCGCCGTACTGGGATTCCGACGCACGGGGGACCATCGTGGGGATCACTCGCGGCACGACGAAAGCGCACCTCGCCCGCGCGGCCCTCGACGCGATGGCGTATCAAACGCGCGATGTGCTGGACGCTATGCAGAAGGATTCCGGCGTGCGACTCAGCCAGCTCAAGGTGGATGGCGGCGCGTCGCGAAACAATCTGATGATGCAGTTCCAAGCCGACGTGCTCGGCGTTTCCGTGCGTCGTCCCGTCGTGTCCGAGACCACCGCCCTCGGTGCCGCGTACCTCGCGGGGCTGGCGGTCGGGTATTGGAAGGACTTGTCGGACATCACCCGCAACTGGGCGCTCGACCGTGAATTCGTGCCGGCAATGTCGTCTGACCAGCGAGGCCGATTGCTCGCCGGTTGGGACAAAGCGGTCGGCCGGTCGCGCGACTGGGCATGACTCGCACGTCTCAGCGTTGCGGATTAAGCTCACGCAGAGGCGCAGAGGACGCTGAGCAATCTCCCTGCGTCCTCTGCGCCCCTGCGTGAGCCAACGTCTTTTTCGAGGTCAACCATGAAGATGTTTCTCTGCGGCGAATGGCAGGACCGGCCGACGAAGATCACTGTCACGAATCCGTTCAACGGCGAAGTGATCGACACGGTTCCCAAGGCTTCCGCTGCCGATGTCGATCAGGCGCTCGCGACGCTGGTCGCCGGGGCGAAGATCATGCGGAAGATGTCGGCGGCGGACAGGTCGAAGATTTTGCGCAAGGCCGGCGAGATCATGTTGCGGCGCGAAGCGGAACTCGGGCGGACGGTCAGCCTGGAGGAGGGGAAGATTCTCGCCGAGGGGAACCTCGAAGCGAGCCGGGCGCGGGAGACGATCGACGTGTCGGCCGAGGAGGCGAAGCGGATCGGCGGCGAAGTGATTCCGCTCGACGCGGCGCCGGGGGGGGCGACGAAATTCGGATTCACGATCCGCGTGCCGTGCGGGATCGTCGCGGCCATCACGCCGTTCAACTTTCCGCTCAACCTCGTGGCGCACAAGGTCGGCCCGGCGATTGCGGCGGGAAACGCGGTCATCATCAAACCGGCCAGTGACACGCCGCTGTCGGCTCTGAAACTGGTCGAAATCCTGCTCGAAGCGGGCTTGCCCGCCGAAGCAATTGCGTGCGTGACCGGTGGAGGCGGGGAACTCGGCACGGCGCTGTGCACCGATCGGCGGGTGAGGAAGATCAGTTTCACCGGCAGCTTCGACGTGGGTCAGGCGATCTGCCGGATGGCGGGGGTGATGCGGGTCACGATGGAACTCGGCAGCAACGCGCCGGTGATCGTGATGGACGACGCGGACCTCGACAAGGCGGCCGGGTTGGTCGTCATGTCCGGCTTCTCGAACGCGGGTCAGACGTGCATTTCGGCTCAGCGGATCATCACGTCGTCACAAGTTTACGGAAACTTTTTGGACGCCCTCAAACCGCGCGTCGCCGCCCTGACCACCGGCGATCAACTCGCCGAAGCGACCAAGGTTGGCCCAATGATTCGCGAAGCGGACGCGCAGCGGGTCGAATCGTGGGTCAACGAAGCGGTCGCGGCCGGAGCGAAGCTGGTCACCGGCGGCCAGCGTCGCGGCTCGATCTACACTCCGACCATCCTCGCCGACGTGGCTCCCACCATGCGCGTGAGCTGCGACGAACTGTTCGGCCCCGCCGTGGCCGTCACCCGGTCGAACAGCATCGACGAAGCGATCGCCCTCGCGAACAGTTCGAACTACGGCCTGTCGGCCAGCATCTTCACGCAAGACATCGACCGCGCCATGCGCTTCGTCCGCGAGGTGGATGCCGGCAACCTGCACATCAACTGGGGCACGCAATGGCGCGCCGACCTCATGCCCTACGGCGGCCTGAAAGACAGCGGCCTCGGCAAGGAAGGCCCGAAGTACGCCATCCGCGAAATGACCGAGGAGAAGATGGTGGTGATGCACTTGGCGTAGCCGCCAGCGAATTGAAACCACCTCGTGTCGTTTAACCCGGAGCCAACGGCGACGGCGCGTTGTGAATCGAGAGACATCCGACACGCCGTCGCCGTTGGCTCCAGGTTAAACGAAGAGAGATCACTGTGTCAGAATCCTTCGATTGCATCGTCCTCGGTTGCGGTGGATTCGGGAGCGGGGCGTTGTACCACCTCGCGCGGCGCGGCGTGCGTGTGCTGGGGATCGAACAATTTGGGATCGCGCACGACCGGGGATCGTCGCACGGCGAGACGCGGATCATTCGGCAGGCGTACTTCGAGCACCCGGACTATGTCCCGCTGCTGCGCCGGGCGTACGAGTTGTGGCACGAACTGGAAGTCGAATCGGGGCGACAAATGTTTCACCGTGTGGGAATGCTCACCACCGGACCGGCCGCTGGCGAGGCGGTGCCGGGGACCGTGCGATCGTCGGAGTTGCACGGTCTGCCGTTGGAGCGACTCACGCCGCAGGAGGCTCGGCGACGGTTCCCGACCTACCACGTGCCGGACGAATTGAGCGTCGTCTTCGAACCGCAGGCGGGATTCCTGGAGGTCGAACGCTGTGTCGAAGCCCACATTCAGGCGGCCGTGCATCACGGGGCAATCGTGCGCACGGAGGAAACTGTCCAGCACTGGTCGTGCGAAGGAGACACGGTTCGCGTGCGGACGGACAAGGGGGAGTATTCCGCTGCTCGGATGATCGTCACAGCCGGAGCGTGGGCCAGTCGGATGCTGGCGGAGTTGAACCTGCCGCTGAACGTCGTTCGCAAAGTCGTGTTCTGGTTTCCCGCGCCGCTGCGGCATCACGCGGCCGATGCGGGCAACTGCACGTTCTTTTTTGAAGTCAACGGTGGGCAGTTCTACGGTTTCCCGAGCATCGACGGTCGCACGCTGAAACTTGCCGAACACACCGGCGGCGAAACGGTGACCGACCCCGCTCGCGTAGATCGCGATCTCCATCCAACCGATCTCCTGCGAGTCGCCGACTTCGTCCGCAGCTTCCTGCCGGAACTGAACCCGGAGCCGGTGCGACACTCGGTCTGCATGTACACGAAGACCCCCGATTGTCACTTCATCGTCGATCGGCATCCACACCACCCGCAGATCGTTCTCGGCGCGGGTTTTTCCGGACACGGATTCAAGTTCACATCGTCGTTGGGCGAAGTGCTGGCGGAGTTGGCGATGGAATCGCGGAGCACGTTGCCGGTGGAATTCCTGTCGTTGGGGCGCTTTGGCGCTCGATGAGGCACGGCGCAGCCGAGTCGCAACCGAAAAAATATTAGCCACGGATGAAACACAGATGAAACACGGATTAAATATTGGCGACGGTCCTTGCCTGCCTCATGTCCGTGTTTCATCTGTGCTACTAACGTTCAGAATCTTCGCACGCTGGGCAGATTTTGGCTGCTTCCGAAACCAGGAACACTAATCCGCGCTAATCTTCGCTGATGATTCGACTCCAGTGGATTAGCGCCGATCAGCGAGGATTAGTGTTCCTCCTGTTCTTCACTTTGGGTTGCGGGTTTCCCGCGCTGGGTTTCATCCGTGGCTAAGTCAAATGCGAGGTTGCGACCTGACGGCATGAAGATGTTTCGAACGGTGCGAGGTGTAGAGGCTCGGCGGGGATCGTGGTAGCATGCTGACCGACGTGTGAATTCCCGCCAGTGGACCTGCCCAAGCGTCTTCCCGCCACGATGAATCTGACTCCGATGCCCAGCTCAAAGATTCTTCCGGTGTTGATCGTTCTTTTCGCCGGACTGCACGGTGTGCCGGTGGATGCCGGCGACGTCAACTTCTCGCGAGATGTGTTGCCGATCCTGTCCGACAACTGCTTTCAATGTCACGGGCCGGATCAGAATGCTCGCAAGGCGGACTTGCGGCTGGACACGAAGGACGGAGTGTTTCGCGCGGACAGCCCGGTGGTCGTGCCGGGCAAGAGCGGCGAAAGCGAACTCATCGCCCGCATCACTTCAACCGATCCGGACGAAGTCATGCCGCCGCCGAAGTCGAATCGAAAGCTCACGCCCGCACAAATCGAACTGCTGCGAAAGTGGATCGACTCCGGCGCGACTTGGGGAAAGCATTGGGCGTTCGAGGCTCCACAGCGTCCCGTGGTGCCCAGGATCTCAAATCTCAAATCTCAAATTTCAAATCCCATCGACGCCTTCGTTCTCTCGCGACTGGAGAAGGAAGGTTTGCTACCGTCACCCGAAGCCCCGAAACACACCCTCATCCGTCGCGTCACGCTCGACCTGACCGGTTTGCCGCCGACGCTGGAAGAAGTTGATGCGTATGTCACAGACGGTTCGCCCGATGCATACGAGAAAGTCGTGGACCGGTTGCTCAAGTCGCCGCGATTTGGCGAGCGGATGGTGTGGGATTGGCTCGACGCGGCTCGCTACGCCGACACCAACGGCTACCAGGGCGACCCGACGCGCACGATGTACTTTTGGCGCGACTGGGTGATCGAGGCGCTGAACAGCAACATGCCGTTTGACCAGTTCACCGTCGAGCAACTGGCGGGCGATCTGCTGCCAAGTCCCACCCAGCCGCAACTCGTCGCGACCGGATTCCATCGCAACCACATGATCAACGGGGAAGGGGGGCGCATTGCCGAAGAGTCCCGCGTGGACTACGTGCAGGATCGTGTCGAAACCACCGGCACGATTTGGCTGGGGCTGACGTTCAATTGCTGCCGCTGCCACGATCACAAGTTCGACCCGTTCACGCAGCGTGAGTACTACCAACTCTCGGCGTATTTCAACTCGATCGAAGAGAGCGGCGCGAACGATGCAGGGGGCCTGGCAAACCCGGTCATCAGCCTGTCATCGCCCGAGCAGCAAAGGCGAACCGAGGAGTTGCGCGGGGCCGAGGCGGACGCGAACAAGCGGCGAGATGAGATCGAGAAGCAGCTTCGCGAATCCCTGCCGGAATGGGAGAAGACGTTGACGGCCGAAAGCAAACTGCCGGATGACGTCCGAGCCATCGTGCAAAAACTCGCCGACCAACGGAACGACGCCGAGAAGAAGAAGTTGGTCGAGTTCCACCGCGACAACGATTCGCAGTTCGCAGCCGCGAAGAAAACAGCCGACGACACGAAGAAGGCACGGGACAATTTCGAGAAGTCGCTGCCGCGCACGATGGTGATGCGCGAACGCTCGCAACCGCGCGATACGTTCGTGCTGGTTCGCGGGGCGTACGACAAGCCGGCTGACAAGGTTTCGCACGGCGTGCCATCGGTGCTGCCACCGCTGTCTGCCGACGCGCCGACCAGCCGACTGGCGTTGGCTCGCTGGCTCGTTTCGCCCGAGCATCCGCTGACGGCTCGCGTGACGGTCAATCGGTCGTGGCAGACATTTTTCGGCACGGGCCTCGTGAAGACGACCGAAGATTTCGGCGTGCAGGGCGAAAAACCGTCGCACCCAGAGTTGCTCGACTGGCTTGCATGCGAGTTCCAGCAGCCGACCGTGTCGCAACCGAGTGTCGTGAATTCGCACGCGAACAACGCGTGGAACGTGAAGCACATCCTGCGGCTGATCGTCACGAGCGCGACGTACCGGCAGTCATCGAAAAGTAGCCCGCACTCGCCGAGTGCGGACGCCGGCACTCGGCGAGTGCCGGCTACACTCGACGATCCCGAGAACCGTCTGCTGGCGCGCGGGCCGCGGTATCGGCTGCCGTCGTGGATGATTCGCGACCAGTCGCTCGCATTCGGCGGGTTGCTCGTGGAGAAGGTTGGCGGGCCACCGGTCAAGGGTTATCAGCCGGCCGGCATTTGGGAAGAGGCCACGTTCGGCAAGATCGGATATGCACAAGACCACGGCGAAGCACTCTACCGCCGCAGTCTGTATCAATTCTGGCGGCGGATCGTCGGCCCGACCGTGTTCTTCGACGTGGCCGCGCGGCAGACGTGTCAGGTCAAGGTCGCCCGCACGAACACCCCGCTGCACGCGCTCGTCACGCTGAACGACGTGACGTACGTCGAAGCCGCCCGCACGTTGGCGCAACGCGTGCTACTCGGCACCGCAACCGATGACACCGGCCGCCTCACCGAAGCCTTCCGCCGCTGCACGTCTCGCCCACCGAAACCAAACGAACTCGCCGTCCTCACCAAACGCCTGCAAGCTCTCCGCGAGGCGTTTTCCAAAGACGCCGCAGCCGCGAAAAAGCTGATCGCGGTCGGCGAATCGAAGGCGGACGAGAAACTGAACCCCGTCGAACTGGCCGCGTACACGAGCGTCGCCTCACTGCTGATGAATTTGGACGAGACGATTACGAAGGAGTAAGTTGCGGTATTGCCCACCGGCCAACAGCGTATTACCATCGTGCCATGACCACAATCTCTCTCAAAGTTCCTGAGCATCTGGATCACCTGCTGGCGACCGAATCGCGTCGCAGGCAGGTCAGCAAGTCCGCCCTCATCCGGGAGTGCGTCGAACACTCGTTGTCCAGCAAGCGCCAACGGACAGGCAAGGCGAGTTGTGCCGATCTCGTCCGAGACTTGATCGGATCTCAACCGGGGCCGGCCGATGCGTCGGTCAACCCGCGCTATCTGGACGAGGCGATTCAGGGGGACCACCACCGTGGCCGGCGTCGAAAAAATCCTCGTCGATAGCGGACCGCTGATCGCGCTGCTCGTGTCGCGAGACCAGCATCACGCTTGGGCGCATCAGCAGTTCGAGCGACTCGCACCGCCGTTTCTAACCTGCGAAGCGGCGCTGTCGGAGGCTCAGTTCCTCGTTCGGCGGCTGGGTGGCAACCCGCTGGTCGTGCTGGACATGGTCGCGCGCGGGGCCGTGAGCGTGGCCTTCCAGGTCGAGGACGAGATTGATCGGCTGCGGGAGTTGCAATCCGCCTACCGCGACGTTCCGATGTCGCTGGCCGACGCGTGTCTGGTTCGGATGAGTGAACTGTATTCACGTTGCCGGTTGCTCACGACTGATTCCGACTTCCGCACATACCGCCGCAACGGTCGGCAGGTGATTCCGTCGTTGTTACCCAACCATGACTGAAAGGCATTTCCATGCGCCCCGCAGGGTTCGTGTTCGTTGGGCTTCTGCTTCTCACGGTTGTGCCAGTCACGGCAGCCGAGAAAAACCTTCAAGAGCAGGTCGAACAGCTTGGAGCTAAACACGAGGACCGCATTCGTGAAGCGCGTCAGTTGGCCGGTGAGGGAAGAGTTCGAGAGGCGAAACAAGTTTTCCTCGATCTCGCAAAGCAGCAGCCGTCGCCAGCGATGTCGTTTTGGGCTGGGAACGAACTCTTTCGCATGGACTTCGAGCGTTCGTATGAACTGCACGCCGAAGCTTATGCGGCGCTTCCAGACGAGCCGTTTGCGAATCTCGAATTCGCGATGCAGCGACACAGACGGGGCGAGTTCGCCGAGGCGATTCCTTTGTACGAGCGGTTCCTCAAAGACCGCGAACGCAGCCAAATGCACGCGCTGCTAGCGGACTGTTTGATCCGAATGAATCGTATCCCGGAAGCGATTCAACATTGGAAGCAAGCGGATTTTCGGCGAAGCCACGTCGGCATCGAGAAAACCATTCACGAGGTCTACGGTGACCTACACCCGTTCGCGAAGCGAACCAAACTCTTGGAGAAGTTGCGCGGCGGTGACAAGCAAGCTGCGGAGCCGTTACTGCGGCAACTCATCTTCATGGACTTTGATTGGTGGAACGGCCGAGCCGACAAGGCGGCGATTCAGCAAGATTTGGTGTTGATCGAAGCCACGCTTGGGAAAGAAAGCGAACGATTTCGCGCTATGGCTTGCTTGGCGGACGTGACCATCGCATCGTCGCGCGACGATGACGACGATGTGAAAAACTCAAAGAAGGATGATTCGAAAGTCGCTTCCAAAGTGGCCGCGATTCTCAAAGACGCGAAATTCATCCTCGACGACGGAGCGTTCCCAACCAACAGCATCATGGCGGCCGGATTAGTCCAGGTTGCGTTGAAACACAAACTGATCGAGAAGGAACAATGTCGGGCGAGGTTCGGTGACGAACTCTGGAGACGTGCCCAGTCGGAGGCGGGTGACCAAGAGGCACTTCATCTGTTGTGTTCGCTTTCGATCGGCAAGTCCCAAGAGGAGCAAAAGAAGCTTGAAGAATTCGACCGGTATGGCTGGGATCGTTATCACGACGTCCGGTTCGCCTCCAGCTTACTGGTTTTACTTGCCGGGCAAGAGCGTCTGAAAACAGATGGCGAGGAACTCGTGCGGGCGCTCAAGGAGTTTCCCGATAGCTCGCTCGTGCATCAAATACGACTCGAGTTCACTGAAACGGAAGCAATCACGGCAGAGATGCTCGTGGAGGCGATTAAGGCTGAGTTCCGGCATTTGTCCATCGGGTTAATCATGATCGACGGTCGCAGGTTGAATTCATATTTTGCAGTTTTGGAACAGAGGCAAACCAAACAAGGCACGGGGACGAAATGACTGAAGATCGAAGTCTGACACCGCAAGGTTCTCTGTCCGCATCGCTCACACGACGACAACTTTTTGGTCACGGAGCCATTGGTCTCGGCACTGCGGCGCTCGCATCGTTGTTGCCGCGTGACCTGTTGGCCTCGGACGCGCCGAGTCAAATCGGTGGCCTGCCCGGCTTGCCACATTTCCCGCCGAAGGTGAAAAACGTCATCTACCTGCTGCAAAACGGTGCTCCGCCGCATGTGGACACGTTCGACTACAAGCCGCAGATGGAGAAGTTTCGCGGGCAGGAGTTGCCGGAGTCGGTTCATAAAAATCAGCGGCTGAGCACGATGACGCAGGGGCAGAAGTCAAAGGCGGTGTTGCCGGCGTTCACGAAGTTTCGTCAGTACGGCGAGTGCGGAGCGTGGGTGGGGGACTTCATGCCGCACATCGGTTCGATCGCCGATGAGGTCACGTTTATCAAGTCGATGCACACGACGCAGGTGAACCACGCCCCCGCGATCACGTTTTTTCTGACCGGAGCCGAACTGCCGGGCCGGCCGAGCATGGGGGCGTGGGCAACGTACGGCCTCGGCAGCGAGTCGCAGGAACTGCCCGGCTTCGTGGTCATGACGTCGCGCGACAAGGAGGCGAGCTGCGGTCAGATTTTCTACGACTTCTACTGGGGAAGCGGCTTCCTGCCGTCGAAGTTTCAGGGGGTGAAGTTTCGCGGCAACGGAGACCCCGTGCTGTACCTGTCGAATCCCGACGGGATGAGTCGCGAGGTGCGCCGCGGGCTGCTCGACGATCTGGCCACGCTCAACGAACTGAAGTACGCCGAGTTCGGCGACCCCGAGATCGTCACGCGCATCGCGCAGTACGAAATGGCGTACCGCATGCAAGCCAGCGTCCCCGAACTGACCGACATCGCGAGCGAACCGAAACACATCCTCGATTCGTACGGACCCGAAGTCACGCGGGAAGGTTCGTTCGCGTACAACTGCCTGATGGCCCGGCGACTGGTCGAACGGGGCGTGCGATTCGTGCAATGCTTCCACGCCGGTTGGGATCACCATCGCAATCTGAGCACGCAATTTGAAATCCAATGCCGCGACACCGACCAGCCGTCCGCCGCGCTGGTGAAGGATCTCAAGCAACGCGGGCTGCTCGACGACACGCTGGTCATCTGGGGGGGCGAGTTCGGTCGCACGCCGTTCTGTCAGGGAGACATCAACGACACGAAGACGCTCGGCCGCGATCATCATCCGTACGTCTTCACAATCTGGATGGCCGGCGGCGGCGTGAAACGTGGTTTCTCGTTCGGCGAGTCCGACGACTTCGCCTACAACCCGGCGAAAGACCCGGTCCACGTCCACGATTTCCAGGCGACCGTGCTGCACCTGCTGGGGATCGACCACGAGAAGCTCACGTACAAATTCCAAGGCCGACACTTCCGGTTGACGGATGTGCATGGGCGTGTGGTGAAGGAGATTCTTACTTGACCTCCCCTCTCCCCCTTCGGGGGAGAGGGGTCGGGGGTGAGGGGCGGACCTCGCGACTTGCGGCGGGATCCTGAATTCGAGTCGTGAGACGCACTACCACCCCTCACCCCAGCCCTCTCCCCCAAGGGGAGAGGGAGTACGATTCACATTTGTCGGACGTGGATACGGAACGATGAAACTACTCGGTCGAAAAGCCTTCGTCACCGGTGCCGCGCGCGGCATTGGGCGGGGATGCGCTTTGGAATTGGCTCGCGCGGGGGCCGATGTGGTGGTGAACGACCGCGAGCGGTCGCCGCAGGCGGAAGCGGTGGTCGCGGAGATTCAGGCGCTCGGGCGACAGGCTGTGCTGGTCGAGGGGGATTCGTTTTCTCGGCCAGCTTGCGAGAGCATCGTCGCGCGGGCGGTCGAGGCGCTCGGGCGGATCGACATCCTCGTCAGCAACCCCGCATTCTCGCGTCGCGGAGACTTCCTCGATTACGATCCCGACTTGTTCGACAAGACGCTGCGCGGCACGCTTGTGGGCGGATTCCATATCAGCCAGCTTGTGGCTCGGCAGATGGTGGCTCACGGCGGTGGAGGCAAGATCGTGTTCATTTCGAGCGTCCACGCCCGCGTTCCGTACGCGCGCAGCGTGGCGTACAACGCGGCCAAAGCGGGGCTGAATCACATGGCGTTCACGATCGCGGCCGAACTCGTCCGGCATCGGATCAACGTGAACGTGATCGAACCCGGCTGGATCGACACGCCCGGCGAGCACGAGACATTCGGCGACGACGCAATCCGCGAGGCCGCACCGACGCTCCCGTGGGGACGCCTCGGCCAGCCGGAAGACATCGGTCGAGCCGCCGCGTTTCTGGCATCGGAAGACGCGGATTACATCACCGGCACGTCGCTCCTCGTGGACGGCGGTTCCTGGTTGCGCGGCGCCGGAGCGCGCCCGGACGCCGTCCCAAGTTAAGTCGCAACCCAACGGGGCGGACGCTGCCAGCGTCCGCAGCCGACGCTGGC
>JACRIH010000419.1 GCA_016235885.1 Planctomycetales bacterium
CATCAGCCCCCGGACCTGTGCGAGTCGTCACAGGTCCGGGGGCTGACGCCGCCCGGCTCGCCTACGCGTAGTGGAAACACCTTCGTTGGCTTCCGTTCTCGATTCGTGTATCAATCGTCTGTGAATGACACAGCTCTCGCGAACATCCTCCTTCCCAAGGACAACCTCCATGATCTCCCGCCTGCCTCAACAAACAATCCTTCGTATGAGCCTGGCTCTGTTCGCGATCGCGTGGTGTCTGCCCGCGATCTCCGCCGCAGAACTGGACTCGCAAAAACTTGCCGGCTTGCGCGGGCGGATGCAGAAATTTGTCGATCAGAAAGACGTGTCCGGCGTGGTGGCGGTGGTGGGGACGAAGGATCGTGTGGCGATCGTCGAATCGCTCGGCGAGCGCGATCTGGCGACCAAAAGCCCCATGCAGCCCGATACGTTGTTCCGCATCGCGTCGATGACCAAGCCGATCACCGCCATCGCGATCATGATGCAGGTGGATGCCGGCAAGCTGGCGGTGGACGATCCGGTCGAAAAGCACCTCCCCGAGTTTCGCGGTCAGATGCTGGTGTCCGAGAAGACAGCCGACACGGTCACGCTCAAAAAGCCGTCGCGGGTGATCACGATTCGCGACTTGCTGACGCACACGTCCGGGTTGCCGGGGATGCCGCCGATCGGGATCGGCGAACTGTACTCAAAGCGCGACCGCACGCTCGCCGAGGGCGTGCTCGTGTATTCTCAGCGGCCGCTCGATTTCGAACCGGGCAGCAAGTGGTCGTACTGCAACGCGGGGATCGACACGCTGGGACGGATCGTCGAGGTGACATCGGGGTTGTCGTTCGAGGCGTTTCTGGAGCAGCGATTGTTCAAACCGTTGGGAATGAAGGACACGACGTTCTATCCCAACGCCGAACAGATCCAGCGCGGAGCAGCGATCTACGACAAGAAGGAGGGGGTGTTGCAACCGGTCGCCCATCCCATCATTGGGAACCCTGTGAACGCCAAGTTCCCGATCCCCGCCGGTGGGTTGTATTCGACCGCCACCGACCTGGTGAAGGTGTACCAATTCATGCTCCGCCGGGGCACGATCGGCGACAGACGATTGCTCAGCGAAGCCAGCGTGGCCACGATGACGAAAGTGCAGACCGGCGACTTGAAGTCCGGCTTCACTCCTGGCGGCGGGTTCGGTTTTGGCTGGGCCGTGGTGCGTGAACCGCAGGGTGTGACCGAAATGTTGTCGCCCGGCACCTACGGACACGGCGGCGCGTTCGGTACGCAGGCGTGGATCGACCCCCACCAAGACCTGTTCGTGATCCTGCTGATCCAACGTGTCGGCCTTGTCAACGCGGACGCATCGGACATCCGGAAGGAACTGCAATCGATCACGTACTCGGCGATCAAGAAATAGCGTGGCAGAGCCGCAAGGGTCCAAATCTCAACTCCCAATGTCCAAGGAATGACCAATTTCCAATTCCCAAACCTGCATTGCAGTCCACGCCGCGGAGATTCCTGACCGACGCGATTTGGTTGAGGTATTGGGATTTGGGTTTGGTGATTCTTTGGACATTGGGAGTTGAGATTTGGACATTGGGACTTCTTGCCCTTCAGCCGTCGTAGCCCATCAGAATTTCATCGGTCGGCATGCCCGCGATGGAAGCGAAGCCGCCATCGGAGATCGCGTCGCCCAATTTCGTCACCGTGCGGAAATAGCGGTCGTCGGGGCGTCGGCCGGTGAGCGAGCGCGCGAGATCCTGGCACACGCAATCGGCGGCTGATCGGACGACTTCGTCTGACTGGCGTGCGGCGTACAGGCTCGTGCAGAGAATGACGATGGCCGTTTGTACGCGGGACGACACTTCCGACATCCGGCACTGTCGATCGGCGAGTGCCAACTGGTGCTTCCGCATCACGCCGCTGATCTCCAATCCCGCGCGGTTGAGAAAGTCGACGGCGAACTCCGCGTGCCGTCGCAACGCTTCGGGCAGGGCGGGATATTGCGGCGTCGGGCGGCCGCGCAGTTTCTGGCCGAGGAACCAGCGGCCGTAATGGGCCATCGGTTGGCGCAACGCCCAGAGATGCGCCGGACTGGCGAGATTCGGTTTTTTGATCCCGGCACCGACGAGCGCCTTGCCGATCGGTTCGAAGAATTCGACACCGTGCTGCTTGATGAGCGACTTGAAAAACGCCATCCCGAGCATTTCGCCCTCGCCTTCGTAAATGCAGGGGGCGAGATACTCGTGGACGTTGTCGCCGAACATGTGACCGTGCAGGAACGACCGGCCGCCGTGCGTCTTCATGTAGAGTTCGATCGCCGCTTCTTTTTGCGATTCGCTGCCGAAGATCTTGGCGATGATGCATTCCATCTCACCGCGATAGCCGTGGTCGATGAGCGACGAACACCACGCAGTCAGCGCGTCGGCGGCCACGATCAATCCCGCCAGTCGGCCGAGGCGGCGGCGAACGAGTTCCCGCGTCGCGATCACCGCGCCGTAGGTCCGACGGTACCTGGCCCACGGCAGCATTTCGGCCAGCATGATCCGCATCGTCCCGGCCGCCCCCGCGCAGACGGCAGTCCGGCCGAGGTTCAGGCCGTGGTAGGCGATTGTCAGGCCATCGCCCTTTTTCGGCGTCAGCAGGTTCTCGGCGGGGACGCGGAAGTCACGAAAGACGATCCCCCGGTTGTACGTGTGCTTCAAAGCGTAGAGGCCGTACTTGCGGAGCTGGAACTGATCGTTTTCCGCTTCGGGCAAATCGACGACGAGGACTGCGGGTTTGTTCTCGATGAGGCACACCAAACCAATCGTCCGGCCCGGCACGACGTTGGTGATGAACAGCTTTTCGCCGTTGACGACGAAGCTGTCCCCCTGCCGTTCGGCGCGCGTGCGCATGGCGGTCAGGTCGCTGCCGGCGCACGGTTCGGTCAGCGCGAAGGCTGACAGTCGACGACCGCTCGCCAGCAACGGCAGGTATCGCTGCTTCTGCTCCGGCGTGCCGAACGTGCGAATCGGATCGACCGCGCCGATGCAACCATGCACACTCGCCATCCCCGAGATCGTCGGATCGAGAGTGGACATGCGCGAGAGAAACGGTGCGAAGGCGGCAAACGGAGCACCCGCGCCGCCATATTCTCGGTCAACCAACAGCCCCCAATAACCCGCCGCGCCCAATTCCTCCAACACCTCGTTGGACACCTTGCCTGCTTCGTCGTGCAGAGCACGGCGCTCACGGAAGCGACGGACGACCGCGAGCGAATCGTCCATTACTTTGGCGACGGCCGGCGGAGTCGGTTCGACGCCGAACGAAAACAGATCGACCGGCACGCCCGAGTCGTCCCAAACCGCGCGATGCGCCGGGCTGGCTGTCGTTTGATACTGCCGTGC
>JACRIH010000420.1 GCA_016235885.1 Planctomycetales bacterium
CGGCGAGTTTCGTCGTCGCGCTGTTTGGCTACGGTGCCGAGAGGGTGGACCGATTTCAAAACAGTCACATCGTTGCCGGTTGGCTCCACGAATTGTCACCGCACACCGAACCGGCGGTCGCCGCGTTTGAATACTGGCGACCGAGCCTCGTGTACTATTCCAAGCTGCGAATCCAGGACATGAATGCCGACGAAGTCGCGGATCTGTTTGCGGATCGTTCGGACGAAACATTCGTCGTCACCACAGACGACAGCCTGCAACGTCTCGACGGCCGCCTGCCGGACGACGTGCGCGTTCTCCGGAGAACCAAGCGGTTCCTCGAACCCGAACAGATCGTGCTGTTGGGACGAATTTGCAATCAAAAGCCTGGTGCAACCGTCAACCAAACAGTCGAACAATCCAAGACCGTTTCGGAATTGCGGCGCTGATCATCGAGGCTTTTGAACCACAAAGACACCAAGTCATGAAGACGGCACGAAATCTTCAAAAAATGAACTTTGTGCCGTCTTCGTGACTTGGAGACTTTGTGGTTTGTCGTCAGCAGCAACTCATTACTTCCGCAACTCCGCCTGCGCTTCCCGGCTCTTCAGAAACGACACCAGGTCGATGAACTCTTGCAGGCTGAGCTGCGAGACGACCCCTTCGGGCATCAGGCTGGTTTTGCTTTCGGCCTTCTCGTCGATCTCGTCCACCGGAATTCTCAAATCCTTGCCGGTGGCGTCGCGGAGCACGAACTGCTTGTTGACTTCGGCGATTTTGAGGCCGTTGTAAACCTTGCCGTCTTTCGTGACGACCGTCCACGTCGCGAATCCCTCCTTGATTTCCTTCGACGGTTCGAGCATCGATTCAATCAGCTTGGCAACCGTGTGCGTCTCCCAGGTCTTCGACAAGTCCGGTCCGACTTCGCCGCCGACCCCTTCCAATTTGTGACACGTCGCACACTGCGTCCGCTTTTTGTCGAGGTAGATGTCCCGCCCGCGGCGCGGATCACCGGTCTTCGTGACCAGATCGGCCGTCTTCGCCACGTCGGCGATGAGCAAGCCTCCCTTGAAGACGTCGGTCAGCAGCTTCTTGATCTCCCCCGAAGTATCCTTCTCGACATGCCGCCGCAACGCCTCGGCGACGCGCGGCAGCAACTCTTTCGGCAGTTTGCCCGCGACGAATTGTTCGCCGATCTCCTTCGCACGGTCCGGCTTCGCGGCCAGCACACTGATCGCCGCGCCAGCGACGATGCTGTCGTTTGAATTGTCCCCCAGCATCTTGATCGCCACGGGTTCCGCCTTCCCGAAGTCAACCTGCGCCAGCAGCGACAGCACATCGCCGCGAACATCCCCCTGCGCCGGATCGGCCGCAACAGTCGCGAGGTCATCCAGCACAAGTTCGACTCCCTTCGGAGTCGACAGATTGTTGAACGGCAACACTCGCGACCGAAGTTTTCCGAGCGCCGCCAAAATTTCTCGTCGCTCAGCCGGCGGCTTCGAAGAATCCTTCAACGCCGCGGCCAATTCGCGGTTGAGCGAACTCAACTCCGCGTTGCCGATCGCCCGGATTGCCGTCAACCGTGTCTCGGCCTGTTCGTGACCGAGCAACTTTGTGGCGATCGCCGTCAGCACCTGAGATTGTTGCTCGGCAGCCTCGTTGCCAAGGCCGACCAATCCAATCGTTTCGAGGCCCGCGAGCTGAATGTCGGCGGAAACATCGGGGTTCGCTTGCAGGAATTTCACCACGGCCGAGGCGTTGATTGGCGGTTCGACCTGGATGAATCGGTATGCCGTGAGCAACCGCACGATTTGATCGGGCGAAAACTCAGTGCGATATGCGTCGAGGATCAAGTCGATCACCGCCGCCGCTTCGCGTGTCCGCATTCCTTCGAGCACGCTCACGAGGATCGGCCCGCTGCCGCTCTTGAGAATCCGGTTGTTCGTCGACTTGTGAAGAAGCTGTGGCACGAGCGGCAGACCGCAGATTTCAAACGCCCGCAGCAATCCGTCAGCCAACTGCACATCGGGAGGTTTTCGTTCGTTGCGTGGAACATTGCCGCCCTGAAACGCGGTCAGCAATTCGCTCGCGACGAATTTTCGAGAATCATCGTCGGGCTTGTGGCCGGCGACGAGCTTCGCCGCCGCAAGCGCGATGGATCGGCGGGCTGTGGGTGAACCGGTTTTGAAACCGGCCACCAACGCCTGGCATTCATTCGGTGTGACCGAACCGGACCAGACACGGCCCAGCGCGTCGGCAGCGGTTCGGCGCAGGTCGTCGTTGTCCGCGACCACGAGTTGCCACAACATCGGTCGGACGGTTGGACCTCCCAGTTGGCACGCCGCCCCCATCGCGGCGATTCGTCCGGCGACCGACTTCTGTTTGTCCAATGCAAACTGAACAAACGGCTTCGCGGCGTCATCACCTGTGGCATCTCGCCGCTGCTTCACGAGCCGATTCACAGTTCGATTTCGAATCGCAAAGTCGGAGCTGTCGACCGCCTTCCACAATTCTTCCTCTGAACCCTTCGCCAGCTTGGCCCACGCATCCATCGAGCCGCGTGGGATGGCGGGAGTTGGAGTCCCGCCTTCAGGCGGTCCTTTGCCGGCTGAAGCCGGGACTCCAGCGAGACCGCTCCAAGTCAGGCGGTAGATTCTTCCGTGTTGGGCATCGCCCCACAACTTGCCGGCACCGCCGCTGTCGGTTCGCCAATCGACGATGTAGATCGCGCCGTCCGGTCCCGTCACCGCTTCGCACGGGCGGAAGAGCGGATCGTCGGAGGCCATGAGTTCAAATTGTTCGACCACTTTGAACGTGCTGCCGGTCGCTTCGACGCGATACGCGCGGACCATTTTGCGGAACACGTCGGGGTAGATCAGCAGTCCGCGGAAGAAGTCGGGGAAGCGTGTCCCCTGGTAAATCAGCAGTCCCGCCGGCGAGCCGCGGCCGGTCTTCAGCATCGACGGGACTTTGCCCGGCTTCTCGCCCCACACCGCGCCGCGTGCGAAGTCGGTCCGGCAGCAGACGGCTCCGGTGAAGAGTCGCCAGCCGAAGTCCGAGCCTTCCAAGACGTGCATCAATCGGACGCCCTGAAATTTCGACCCGTCCTCCTGATCGTTGTCCACATGAAACATGTTTCCGAAATGGTCGAACGCGACGTTGCGATACGGATTGCGAAACCCGCGTGCGTGTTCGGTGACCTGCGAACCGTCCGGTCGGCAGCGGAAGATGGCTCCCGTCCGCAGCACGGTCGCCCGCGAACCGTCTGAACCTTCCGCCCGGTTGTCGTCGTCGCCGGACGTGATGAACATCCAGCCGTCGAACGAAAACGTGACCCCAGACGCCTGATGGTGATGGAACCCACACAGCCCGCGCACGATTTCCTGTTCGATGATGTCGTGCCCTTCGAGCGCGGCGGGGAAGCGTTTGGTCGGGATGTCTTTGCCGGACCATTCGCCTTTGATTGGGAATTCTTGTTGTGGCCGGTCTCCTGACCGAGCCACTGCCGCTTGACCGGACGTCTCCTGTTTCTTCTGGAGACCTTCGGTCGCGCTCACGGCGGGGTCAGGAGACCCGCGCCGAACCGTGAGGGGGAATACACTGTCGCGCGGTACGATTCTTCGCCGCAAAACGTGACCGACGGATGGCAGATACCACCAGCCGTCGTGGTAGACGGCGGTCGAAGTCATTTCGAGGTCGTTCATCAGCGTGACGGTCTTGTCCCACACGCCGTCGCCGTCCGAGTCGATGAGCTTTTTGAATTCATCTCGCGTCGTCTTGAACATGCGATTGACGGTCCCCTTCGATCCGTTTTGGAACGTCACTTCGTACGTGCCGTGCTTCGCGTCTCCCTGCCGCCACTCGATGATGTACGCTTCGCCGTTGTCATCGAACGACAGCGCCACCGGATCAATCGTCGTCGGCTCTTCCGCGACGATCTCGACCTTGATCCCGGCCGGCACGCGCAGTCCCTTCAACTTCGGGTCCGTGTCACCGTAGTCTCGGATCGACACCCATTTCGGAGCCGGCCGGGGCGCGAACTCGTTCTGGTTGTAGTCATCGGGCACCGGCACGAGCGGCTCGGCACCGCACGCGACCGATCCCGCGCCGCAACCAAACCACACCGTCAGCGTCACCACGGTAAACAGAATTCGGGACGTCATGGGCATCCTCGGGAAAGAGCGATCAAGGTTCGCGGCCATTCGAGTGACGCAGTATAGCCCCACGGTTTGTCGCGCCAAACCGGTCGACGGTTACGAACGAGTGCGAAACCACGGAACACACTGAAGACACGGAAACCAAGCGAATTCAATTGTGGAACGATGGATGAACAGAAGGCAACGAAGACGGGAATCCGCGGCGTGCCAAACTCTTCGTTCCCTTCGTTGCCTTCTGTTCAGATTCCTCTCGACAAATCGCAACGTCAGGCCGGCTCGGCGGTTCGGATGGCCTCTTGTCAGGCGGCATTGTCCGTGTAAAATGTCCGCTCGTGTGGCCTAATCTCGCGTCGAGTAAACGTGAGAACGGGGGAACCAACGAGTCGCTTCAGCAAGCGATTCAACGGGGCGCAGGTTCGCAAGGCGAACCGGAGTACTTTCAAGCTCTAGCCCGTCAGCTAACCTCGTCGGCGTGGTTTTCGTGTAGTCGAGTCACTCCGTGACTCGAAATTCCGGTCTCGGCGAGACCGGACTACATTGAACCGGATTTGAGAGGGCACCCCCGTCTGATGCGAATCGTGGCGAACGGA
>JACRIH010000409.1 GCA_016235885.1 Planctomycetales bacterium
AAGAATTTGCCCTGTGCAAACGGTGCAAGGTGGCTGGCGAAGAAAAGTCGGGTGGCACCAGCGCCGGGCAGGCCCACCAGGCCGGGGCGCACTGGTGGGCCTGCACTGCGCTGGTCCCACCCTACTTTTCTTCGACAGCCACCTTGCACCGTTTGCACAGGTCAAATTCTTCACCCGAAGACAAGAGATAGTAGCGAGGTCCCTCGACCGGGCGGTAGTTCTTGTCGTGAATCACCACGCGACTGGCGCCGATCACCCGGAAGCGATTGGCCGTGACCACGATGGCGGTGGCTTCGTCGATCCCGATCCCCAGCAGATCGGGATGCGCGTCGATGACTTCGGCAAGGTGGTTCTCTCGCTTGCGGGCGATCACATGCTGGTCAATGGCGGCCGCTTTGAGGAATCCCCACCCCTCCTCGTGCCCCTTGGCCATCATAACTTCGTTCCCCTCGGGGGCGCCCCGTACGAGGTACGAACCCAAAATCGTGGCTCCGGCCGACGAACCGCCGATTACGCCACCGCGAGCCAGACACTGGTTGAGTTCACACTGCGTGCGCGTGTTGAGGTACACGTCGGCCAATCGCCACTGGCGGCCGCCGCCGATCCAGACACCCTTGGCCCGCTGAAGCGGCGCGACGAATTCTTCCGTGTCGGCCACCGCTCGATCGCGCGTGTGGAGCACCTTGACGTCCTTGGCTCCCGCTCGCGCCAGGAAACTGGCCGCGACGTATTTGTCGCCCCAATCTTCGCCAAGGTTGGCCGTGGGGATGATGACGAACGGAGCATCGACGCCACCGGCGCGATGGATGAATTCCTTCACGATGGCCGGGTCCATGCGTCCGCCGCCGACAATAACCAACGAGCCACTGTCAGGTCCCAAGGATTCCGCGAAAACCGGCGAGATGCCGAAGACGAGCCACGTGAGGATGATTGCCAGGCGCATGGCGCTCTCCAAAGGGTTTGTTCGTGGATGAATGTCGCTCGCACGCGGACCAAAAGGGAGTGACTTTGTTTCGGGTAGGACTCGGTGGCATTGCACAAGGGCCGCCGGTGTGGTCAGAATTGTACCGAAATCTCCGGTGGATGTGGCGTCTATGTGACGCGATTTTGAATCGCCACCGGCAACCAACAAGTCTTGGGACATGTGCAACGATTGGGGCCAAATGTTTGCTTGGATCATCGTTTGCGTGACGCTGGCCGAGCCGGCCGAAATCCCTGACATCAGTTTCGTGCCACCGGACTTGCAGGTTCCGGCGATGCAGAACGGTGACCCGCAGGCGGGGAAGCGAATCAGGCAGGTCACGCCTGGGTACGAGCGAACTCAGGTTTATCACGCGCTCTACCTGCCCACGGATTGGAAACCCGATCGGCAGTCTCCCGTCATTGTCGAGTTCGCGGGGAACGGCGGGTATCGCAACAAGTTTGGAGACGTCAGCACGGGGAAGCTGGAAGACAGTCGGATGGGGTACGGGATTTCGGCCGGTGCGGAATTCATTTGGATTTGTCTGCCGTACCTCAACAACGCCGGCGATGCCCCGGTGACGAACTGGTGGGGCGACCCGCCGAAGTACGACGTGCGACCCACACTGGAGTATTGTTGCCGCACGGTGCGGTTCGTGTGCGAAAAGTATGGCGGCGACCCGGACAGGGTAATTCTCGCCGGCTTCTCGCGCGGGGCCATCGCGTGCAACTATGTCGGTCTGCATGACGACGAGACCGCGAAGTTGTGGCGCGGCTTTGTCGTGTTCAGTCACTACGACGGCGTGATTGAGAAGTGGCCGTATCCCGGAGCCGACCGCGAGTCGGCTCGCCGCCGCTTGCAGCGGCTGGCCGGCCGCCCCCAGTTTGTCTGTGCCGAATCCAGCCCGGTGGCCGGTGCGTCGCTGACTGCGACCGAAATGTATCTTGCCACGACGGGCGTGAAGTCTCCGTTCACGTTCGCCGCGACCGGCTTTCGGAATCACAATGATGCGTGGTTGCTGCGCCCGAGTCCGGCCCGCACGAAACTGCGCGAGTGGCTGACGAACGTGCTGCGAGAGGACTGAGGCAGGATGGGCACTCTTGCCCGTCCGTCTCTTCTCCTTTGCGAGTCGATAAACGACGGACGGGCAAGAGTGCCCATCCTACGACGTCACTCGTGGCCGGCTAAGGCGGCCAGCGCCGGGCCGAGTTGTTCGATAGCCGATTCCAATTGCGACAAGTCGTGTTCGCAGCCATCGAGACAATCGTTGCGAGCGGCGGTTTCCAGTTTGAGTGCCAGATCGCACACGAGGCACGTGCCGAACGTGCCGACGGAACCTCGCAACGTGTGAGCGGCACGGCGGAGTGTGTCGGTGTCCCGAGCAGCGACGGAGCGGCGAATGTCGTTCAGCAGACGGGGGCAGTCCTTCTGAAATTCCTGAATCAGTTCGCGGAGCAGTTCTTCGTCCTGATCGACGCGACGCATCGCGGCCGCTTTGTCGAAACGGAACGCGGTCGTGTCCGGATCGACACCAGCCGTGGTCTGCTGCGGACTGGCAACCGGCTCCGTCGAATCGCCTCCATTCGCCAAACGTTCGACCGCTGCGAACAGTTCCTGCGCTTGAAGCGGTTTCGACACGTAACCATTCATGCCGGCGGCGAGGCAACGTTCTTCGTCTCCCTTCATCGCGTGAGCGGTCATCGCGACGATGGGAGTGTGGCGGGCGGTGCCGGACTCGCGGGCACGGATTTCGGCGGTCGCGGCAAAGCCGTCAATCTCCGGCATCTGCACGTCCATCAGCACGACGTCGAACGGCTCGCGTGCCCACGTGTCGATCGCCACCCGACCGTTCGACGCAACGGTGACCGCATGACCGCGCTTCTCGAGCAGCCGCGTCGCCAACTTCTGATTGACGATGTTGTCTTCGGCCAGCAGGATGCGGAGCGTGCGCGAACTGGCGGGGAGCGGCTGCGGTGTGGGGGGACGGAGCGTCACGTCCTCCTGAGCCTGCGTTCCGAGGGCGGTGAGCATGGCGTCGAGCAGCGCCGAACGTCGCACCGGTTTGACGAGGTAGGCGGCCAGACCGACTTCCCGGCAGCGCGCGGCGTCTCCCTGGCGATCGGCTGAGGAGAGCATCATCACGGTTTGGCCGCGCAGCGCAGCGTCCTGCATGATTCGTTTGGCGACCGCGAACCCGTCCATCTCGGGCATCATGCTGTCGAGCAGAACCAGTGAATACTTTTCGCCGGACTGGCGTTGTCGTTCGAGTTCGGCAAGCGCTTCGGCACCGCTGGCGACGGACGTGGGCCGCATGTGCCAGTTCGTCAGCAGTTCTTCGAGGATGCGGCGGTTGGTGGCGTTGTCATCGACGATCAGCACCCGCAGATCGCGCAGGTCGACAGGTTCGGGTTCGACGTGTGACTGCGGTTCGGTCGAGCGGCCGAACCAGGCGGTGAAGTGGAAGGTGCTCCCCTGTCCCGCCGTGCTCTCCAGCCAAACCCGCCCCCCCATCATCTGCACGAGTTGGGCCGAGATCGCCAATCCCAATCCGGTGCCGCCGTATTTTCGCGTCGTCGAGCTATCGACCTGCGAGAAGGCTTGAAACAGAATCGCCTGCTTGTCGGCCGGGATACCGATCCCCGTATCCGACACGGCGAAGTGCAGGCACACTTCGTCGTCGTCTCGCGACTCGACGGCCACGCGCACCACGACTTCTCCTTCCTCGGTGAACTTGATGGCGTTGCCAACCAGATTCATCACGACCTGCCGCACGCGGCCGGGATCGCCCACCAAATCGTCAGGGACATCGGCGGGAATATGGCACACCAGTTCGAGGCCGCGCTGATGTGCGCGCACGGCGAGCGCGGCGACGGTGTCCTCCAATCGCTCGCGCAGCCGGAAGTCGATCCGCTCCAGTTCCAGCTTGCCCGCTTCGATTTTCGAGAAGTCGAGAATGTCGTTGATGACCGTCAGCAGGTGGTCGGCCGACGTCTTGACCAGCGTGAGGAATTCCCGCTGCTCGTCGCTGAGGCGCGTATCGAGCGCGAGGTCCGTCATGCCGATGATCCCGTTGAGCGGCGTGCGGATTTCGTGACTCATGTTGGCGAGGAACGTGCCCTTCGCGCGGCTGGCGGCTTCGGCCGCGTCCTTGGCGTGATGCAGTTCGATCACGGCACGCTGGCGGGCGATGAACATGCCGATCTGACTGCCGATCGCGGTGAACATCTTGACCAGTTCTTCGTCCGGTTGCCGGCGTTCGCGACTGAACAATTCCACCACACCCAGCACCTGATTGCCGAGTCGAATCGGAAACGCGAACGCGCCGTGCAAGCCCGCTTCGGCGGCTTGCACGGTGCGCTGGAAGTTGGCATCGGCGGGCGCGTCTTCCCAGCCGATGGCCTCGCCCGTGGCCCACACGCGCCCGGGGAGATCGCACCCGGCGGCGAATTGTGAGATGTGCGTGATGCCCGCGAAGTCCGGAGCGGGATGCGCGGGAGATGTCCAGACGTCCACGCACCGCACCACCGGCTGCTCGCGATCGATCACCCACAGCGCTCCGACGTCCCAATCCAAATTGTCGCCAAAGGCTTGCAGAATCTGCGGAGCCGCTTCGGCCAATGATGTCGCGACCGCGAGCACGCGCGTGGTGGCGAGTTGTGCCGTCAACCGCTGCTCGGCTCGCATGCGTGCCGTCACGTCCCAGAAAATGACCTGCGTCCCGAGGATTTCGCCATGCAGATCGCGGATCGGCGTCTTCATGACCTGCACGTACAATCGTTCGCCGACGGCTGTGCGGTGTTCTTCGACCATGTCCAGCGTTCCACCGGTTTCAATCACCGACAGGTCGTCGTGCCGGTACTTGTCCGCCAGTTCGCTCGGGAACAAGTCATGGTCGGTCTGGCCCACGATCTCGTGCAGCGGACGACCGAGCGTGGCGCAGGACCGCTGGTTGGCGAACGTGAATCGCCCCTGCAAATCCTTGCGGAGAATGTTCTGCGGCAGGCACTCGACGAGCGAATGGTACAGTGCCTCTGATTCCCGCAGCGACTCCTCGACCCGCCGTCGATCGGTCACTTCCCGCAGCAATTCGTCGTTGGCCGTGGCCAGGTCGTTCGTGCGCCGGGCCACTCGCTGTTCGAGGTCGGTGCGCGACGCCGACAACTCCTCGGTCATGCGGTTGAACGCGCTGGACAAGAATCCGACTTCGTCATCCGACCGGACCGCCACGCGGACGCCCAAGTCTCCGGCCGCGACGGCCGTGGCCTTCTCGGCCAGTTCGTGAATCGGCGCGGTGAAGCGTTTGGCCAACAGATAAGCCAGACCCAGAGCAACCACCAGCATGGCCGCTTCGAGGCCGATCAACACGTGACGCAGCGTGGTCAGCGGTGCGTACGCCTCGGTTTCATCCTGCTTCACCACCAGGCCCCAATCGCGATACCCGACGGGTCTGAAGGCGGCGACAACCTTTGTCCCGAGATAATCGCGCAAATGTCGCAGACCCTTTTCACCCTCGATCGCGGCGGACATGGCCGGCACATCGGACGGCGGAACGTCACGGGTCACCACATCGCCACGCGGTGGGAACAGGTAGCGTATCCGGTCGCCAACGCGAACGCCCAGCAGCACGTCGCACGATTCGTCGAGAACCGTGCGGTCAGACAAAAACTGAACCAGCGGGTTCAGGTCCAGTGTGATGAGCACCACGCCGGCCAATCCACCATCCGAAGATGTCGCCGGAGCACTCAGTGTGGCGATGTGGCCTTCGGTACTCTTGCGTGGCAAACCCAGATGCCGCTCGTGTTGTCCGGCCACGAAGTCAACATCCTCCGAACAGTCCCGTCCCAGTTCGGCCACGTCGGTGGACGCGGCAATGTCCCCCCGCGGCGTGGCCAGTGAGATGTTCAGAAATCCCTGCGTGCCCGCTTGAGCATCTTGCAAGATCGGCTGGCATTTCGCACGGAATTCATCAATGGAAATCCGATCTCCCGCCAGTTGTTCCGAGAGCAGCCGCAACTGCGTCCGGCTGGCGACAAGACCCACCCGCTCCTGCTGCTGCCGGATGTACGCCAGCAAGTACACCTGCCGATCCAGAGCGGCGAGCACCAGCCGGTCGTCGATCTGCTCGCGGAGTGTCCTCCGGACAAAGTTGTATCCGTTCAGGCTCAGGCAGCCGCCGGTCAAAATCACGACCAGCGCGACGAACGAAGTCAGACGGAACACCAGCGAGGATCGCCAGGGAATCCTGGTGATGCCCGGCGTTGGAAGGGTGTCACGCGTGTCGGTCGAACTCATGGGACAGGCCAGCGCCGCGTCTTCCCGAAGCTGTGCGGAAGTGCATCCATTCCGTCGCCGGTTTCGGAGACCGCGTCTGGCTATCCATTGTGAGATCATTGACCCCGCACGGCAAGCATGCGGTTCGGCGAGTTGTCGGTTGGAAGAAAAACAAAGTGGCTGCGCCTGCTACCGCTGAAGCGGCTTGTACGCCGCGACCGCGTTCCGGTGAAAGTATTTCTCGCTGGCTTCGCGACCGTGGCCGGCAAAATAGTCGGCGACGATCCTCTGCACGACGGCATACGACGCGAACCGCTCGCTGACGGGCCAGTTGCTGCCGTAGATCACGCGATCTTCTCCGAATTCGTTCCAGATCACGTCGAGAGTCGGCTTGTAAAACGCGACGTCATCGGGCGCTTTCCCATCGTTTCGCCCGGTCCCTTCGACGAGGGCCGACACCTTGCAGTACACGGCCACGTGTTTCGCGGCCGCTTGCAGGTCGCGCTGCCACGCGGCGGGAGGCGTCTTGCCGTCAATGCGGACGTTGGCGCAGTGGTTGATCACGATTCGCAATGCCGACAGCCGCTCGGCCAGGCGGGCCACGTCCGCGGGCATGTCCGGACCGCCATTCACATCCAGTTCGAGATCATGGTCGACCAGCGATTTCAGATCGCGCATGAATTCCGGTCGGCCGAGACGTTCCTTCAGCAGCCCGTGGCCAATCCGAATCCCGCGGAACCGCTTGTTCTTTGCGAACCGTTTCAATTGCTGGGCAAACTCGTCGTCGCCGGGCGTCAGGTGGCCCACCAGGCCGACAACGAACGGGTCTTTCTCGGCGAGGTCCAACACCCACTGGTTGTCCTCAACCCACGAACTGGCTTCGACGACGATCGTCCCCGTCACTCCGAGTGGCTTGGCGAACGCTTTGTAGTCGTCGGGGAGGACTCGCCGGTACAGAGTCTTGTCGTCCTTCCCCGGCCACGGCACCCCCTGCGGTCGAGTCGGATCGTAGAAATGCGTGTGCGTGTCGATGATCGCCGAAGCCGGCGGCCTGTCGGCGGCATCCAAATGCGCGGCAAAACCGAGCGAGATCGGCAGGGTCAGCCCCGCCGAGCCAACAGCGACCGCATGAAGAAACTCACGTCGCGAAAGATCAGTCATGGTGTCGGGTCTCCTGTGGAGGGATCGCCCGACAGCTTCGCATCGACCAGCGACTCATGCAAGCACCGGGCGACCTGAGTTCCCCAACGCTGAGAAACTTGGCAACCCGACTCACTCCCACTCCAGGAACAGTTCCACCTGCTCGCGGTTGGTTTGGAGCAACTCGTCAATCTTGGCCGGATCCAGCAAGGCCGACCGCTTGTCGCTGGCGACTGTGAACCCTTGCGAAGCAATGATCTGGCCGCTGGCAATGGCAAGTCGGGTCTCCGAGAAGCCGTTGGCCTGCTGTTCGCGCACCTCTTCGAAGGACCGCGAAGCCTTTTCAGTGGGCTTCTGGTCGCGCGGGACCGGCACATTGAAGGAGAGGCGTCGCCGGTTGCCATTGATCGTGAAGCGGGTCTGAACGACCACCACACCCTTCTCGTCTTTGACCGTGAAGAAGTTTTCGAGCGCGGCCGCAGTTGGAAACCGGGCCACGACGAGGTTCGCATAAGGTACCTCACGCCGCACCCAGCGTGCTTCGCGCACCTCACCGCCCGCCTCGGTGATCCGGATTTGGTCGGAGTCTTTGTGCGAGTCGAACTCATCGACGAACTTCTTCAGTTCCTGTACTCCCTTGCTCCCTTGCTCCGTCGAGCGGATGTTGGATTGAAACTTGACCCAGTCCGCGGAACCGTCCGGTTGAATCGTGACCGTGGATAATTCATCGTTCACAATGCAACCGCCAACCACACCCAGCAGGACCACGGCCATCGTTAGCAGTGTCGTCTTTCTCATGATTGAGTTCTCTCTTCGAATGAAGTCTGGAAAGGGGTCGGGAGTCTTTTTCATGCCGCAACTGTGGGCTTTCCAGTCATTGAGTGCGTGTCCCGCGGATGAAAAAGACTCCCGACCCCGTCACACCGGAGATCAACGCAACGCCCATGCCGACGAACGGAGTTGATGGAGACCGACGTCACTCCGCACTGGAAATCGTTCGGCGGCAGACATCAAGTCAGCTTTGGTCACACGGGGGCCGGCATCCCTGGCCCGGCGACTCGCCCAAACCGCACACGTTCGGTCCCCAATCGCACACGTTCGAATTGACCGGCGGCAATCGGCAATCATCCCAACGGTAGCCCAAGCCCTCGTGGCCTGTTGCGCCAACGATCCCGTTTCAGCGAATCACCCAGGCCACAAGGTCCGGAGCCACAAAAAGACGTGCCACACCGCCGCGGCATTGTTTTCGTCAGCCCGATGCTATACGGGGCCACTTAGACTTCGGCCCAACCTCCGACACTAATCATCCGTGCGGAACGGTGACGCCGGCAGGCCCTCGCCGTTGGACAGGTTGCAGTCCGGGTTGTCGGACCAGGCGTAGCGGACCGCGACGGGTTCTTTCACGTCCGGGTGCGACACGACAACGGTGTTGCCCACGATCTTCGCCTTCGCCCACACGAATTTTTTGTCCGCACCGGCGATCGCGAAGCCTTTCAGATCGCCCTCGCGCGGGGCGAGGCCGCCGTCGGCGTGGCGGAACGAAATTGTCACGGCACCGTTGACGATTTTGTGTGATGCGTAGAGCGGACCCGACGCGGCAATTTGTTGGCCGTAAAACTGAGCCAGCGCGTTCATCGCCAGTCGCTGGCCAACGGCTTGCTTGTTCTTCGGGTGGATGTCGCCCGCTTCGCCGACGTCGATCGTGATCGCCATGCCGGTGTTCGGCACGCTCAGCGACTTGAGCATGCTCTCGCGCATCACGGCCCAATCGCTTTCGGCGTTGGGGTCGTCGGTCCGCTTCTTGAAATTCGGAAGTTGAACCCACAGGAACGGGAAGTTCCCCTGACCCCAGCGAGTCCGCCAGTCGTCGATCAGCAGCGGGAGTTGGACGCGATACAGTTCCGCGTTGCCTCGGCGGGCGTTCGCTTCGCCCTGATACCAGATGGCTCCGCGAATCGCGAACGGGACGAGCGGCGCGATCTTGCCGTTGAACAGGTTGGCCGGATGATTGCGATCCTTGCGCGGCTGCCCCGGTTTCTGCGGAGCACGCGCCGGTTGCTTGCCGGCGGCTTTCGCGGCTTTGCTGGCTGCCTTCCACGCGGCCAGATCCTGTTCATACTTCGCTTCGGCCTTCGCCGCGTCGTAGTTCTTGTCGCGCTGCGTCCATGTGTCGAACACCTGTTGCAGCCGCGATTCGGCTTGCTGGACGTCGTGGCTCGTCCACGCTTCGATGGCCGTGCCGCCGACCGATGAGTTCACGAGACCGACCGGCACTTCGAGTTTCTGATGCAGTTCGCGACCGAAGAAGTATGCGGTCGCCGAGAACAAGCCGACCGATTCCGGCGAGCACACCTTCCACGATCCGTGACACTCGGCCTGGGGGGACGTCGCCGCACCCGACGATTCAGTGAACATGCGGAGCGACGGGAATTTCGCGGCGGCCTGTTCCTGTTCGAAATTCAGGGCGCGGTTGACGGTCATCGCCATGTTCGACTGACCGGAGCACAGCCACACTTCGCCGACAAGCACGTCCTCGATCGTGATGGAATTCGTCCCGCGCACCGTGAGCGTTTGCGGCGCGGTCGCCTTCAACTTGTCGAACCGCACGGACCATTTCCCATCGGCATCCGCCTTCGTCGTCTGAGTTTGACCCGCAATGCCGACGGTGACCTCTTCGCCCGCGCTGGCCCAACCCCACACCGGCACGACGGAATCACGTTGCAACACCATGTGGTCCGAAAAGATCGCCGGCAACTTCACGGCGGCCGAGGCCGAACGAACGCCGGGAGCGGACACCGACAAACCGATCACAGCCACAAATAGAGATTGGCAAATCAATCGCATGGCAACCTCGCGGATAATTCCGAATGGAAGTTAACTCGTTTGAGCCACGGTATCCCCAGTTGGTTGGCGGCTCAAGGCAAAACCAACGGAAGTTTTTAGCCACGGATGAAGCACGGATGAAACACGGATAAAAAACACTGGATGACCAACATCCTTCTGTGTTCAATCCGTAGTACTAACATTCAAAATCTTTGCGTACCGCGCAAATTTCGGCTGCTTTCGAAACAGGGAACACTAATCCGCGCTAATCTTCGCTGATAATGCAACTCTCGTGGATTAGCGTCGATCAGCGAGGATTAGTGTTCCTCCCGTTCGTCATTTTGGGGTGCGGGTTCCCCGCACTGGGCTTCATCCGTGGCCAAACGAACCTGGCCGTTCTGGAATCATCGCCTGTGAGGACTCCGACCCTGCAACCGCGACCAATGCGATGGTTGCTCCGCAGACCGAATGAGGTCACTCCTTCGCAATGTTTCGTGGCGTCACGTCCCACACCTTGACCGTATTGTCCCAACTCGCCGAGGCCAGCCGCATTCCGTTCGGGCTAAACGCCACGCTTTGGACACGACCGGTGTGTACGAAGGACTGCGACTCCTGACCATTGGTCGCATCCCACACCTTGACCGTCGTGTCCCAACCTCCCGACCCCTTCCGTCCGCTTAGCGTGTTCCGGCCTTCGCGGACTCAGGTTGGCCGAGGCAATACAGCCATTCGCGGCGCTGGCCGTTCTCTTGCTTGGCGACGCGCATGTAGATGCGGCTGCCACAGATTGTGGGCGTCGCGTAGACGTCATCGCCGAGTTGGTTCTCGGCGACGAGATCGAAGCCGGCGGGAGACGCCTTGAAAATCGAGGTCTTGCCGGTTTCGCTCGTGGCGAAAATGTGTTCGCCCACCAGCACCGGCGACGCGCTGAACGCGCCGCCGCTGATGCGGTTCTTCCAGACTTCTTCGCCGGTCGAGGATTTCCAACATGTCGCCACGCCGGCATCCAGCACGGCGTAAAGATAGCCGTCGCGAACCAGCATCGACGGGACGTACACGCGCGAGGTGTTTTCCCACACCAGTTTTCCGGAACCGTCCGCTTTCACGGCCGACATGTGATTCTTGGGATAGCCGCCGCTGGTGAAGATGAGCTGGCCGTCGGTCACGGTGGACGTCACACACTCGGTCGTCGAGCCGGCGACCTCCCACAATTTTTTGCCGGTCAGCGGGTCGAGGCTGGCGACGAGATCGCAACCCGTGAAGAACAACTGATCGCGCCCGGCGACGGTCAGGACGATCGGCGACGTGTAGTTCGGCAGCTTTGGGCGCTCCTGCTTCCAGACGATCTTTCCGGTGGCTCGATCCAGCCCCGCGAGGACGCCGGTCCCCTTGTTGTCCGCCGACACCAGCACCAGCGATTGATACACGGCCGGCGACGATCCAAAACCCTGGTGCAAAACGTAGTCGGTGATCTTTGTCTGCCAGAGTTGTTTGCCATCACGGCCCAGCGCGGTGGTGTAGATGGCTCCGTCATGCAGGAAGTTGACGAACACACGCTGTCCATCGCAGGCCACCGTCGGTGAAGCGAGCGAACTCTTGCTGTTTCCCTTTTTCTCGAAGCCACCGCGATGAATGTCCGTTTTCCACACTTCCTTGCCAATGCGTCGGTCGAAGCAGACCACCGATTGCACTTCGGCCTCGTGCTCCGCCACGGCGAGGAAGACCTGCTCCCCCACGACCGTCGGTGCCCCATGCCCGCGTCCGATGACAGGCACTCTCCACAACACGTTTTCCGATTCGCTCCACTTGAGCGGCGGAGTCTGATCGGCCGCTGCCACCCCATTCCGATTCGGCCCGCGCCACCACGGCCAGTCGGTCGGAGCGACTTGGATCGGCTCCGCGCCGGCCTTCTTGTCCGGTTCCGCAGCCCAGCCCAGTTCGGCAGCGCCCACGACGAACGATGTCATCCAGATCGCGATCAGAATTCGTGGCATCAGAGGTTGCTCCGCAGGGTGTTGATTCGATGTCCCGCCCGGTTTGCAGGACGTCATTTCTCGCGGAGAGTATATCGGTGGTCCGCGGTTGACACACCGTCGCCGTTGGCTCCGGGTGAAACGAATCTGGCTGCCGGTTCCTTGCGTTGGTTGTCAGCTTGCCTGTAGAACTGACGGACGACTCCTCTTCGTCGGAACGAGGCTTGATTCGTGAACGAGACGTCTGACATCCTGCCTTCTCGCTGGCGCGTGTTGACCACGACGCTGGGGCCGTTTCTGGCGCTGATCGTTGTGATCGGTTTCTTCGCCGTCTGCGATGCGACGGTGTCGTACCGGGCCGGTCGTCCGGCCACGTTCGCCACGCTTCCGAACGCTCAACTCGTGCTGGTGCAGTCGCTGACTGTCGGTTTGGCCGCGCTGGGGATGACGCTCGTGATCGTCGCCGGTGGGATCGACTTGTCGGCGGGCGTGGCGGTTTCACTTTCGGCCACGGTCATGGCGTGGTGCCTGAAGAATGGTGCTCCGCCGGGTGTCGCCGTGTGCGGAGGAATCGCGACCGGTTGCCTGACGGGGTTTTTGAACGGCACACTGATCAGCCTGCTACGAGTCGTCCCCTTCATCGTGACGCTCGGAACGATGCGCGTGTTTCTCGGCGTCGGCAATTTGATCGCGAAGGAAACGACACTGCGCCCGGACCCCAAAAGCGTTCCCGACTGGATTCCGTCGCTGGTCAGACCGTTGCCGGACCCGAAGTGGCTGGTCTTTTCAACCGGCGTGTGGCTGCTGCTCGGGCTGGCCGTGGTCGCGTCATTGTTGCTGCGGCGTACCGTGTTCGGCCGCTACATCTTCGCGATCGGATCGAACGAAGCGACCGCTCGGCTGTGCGGAGTGAATGTGCCGTGGACAAAGATCGCGGTCTACAGCGTGGCCGGTCTGTTCGTCGGTCTGGCGGGCGTGATGCAGTTTGCTCGATTGTCGAGTGGCAACCCGCCGTCCGGCGTCGGCCTCGAACTGCGAATCATCGCCGCGGTCGTGATCGGCGGCGGATCGCTCAGCGGCGGTCGCGGCTCGGTGCTCGGTACGCTGACCGGCGCGGCGATCATGCAGGTGCTCGCGAGCGGCTGCACAATTCTTGGCCTGCCGAACCCGTATCAAGACATCATCGTCGGCGTGATTGTCGTCGTTGCTGTGATTCTCGATCAGTTACGCCAGCGGCGACTCGCCGATTGATGCAGGAGAAACCGCGTGTCCTTTTTACTCACGATCGACGTTGGCAACAGCCGGATCAAGTTCGGACTGTTTCAACGCGACAACTTGCTGTCGGCACCGCACACGTTGCCGGTGTGCCTGAACTCGCTGGCGGTGGCGCTCGGCGACTCCGTCCCGTGGCCCGAACTGTTCGCCTGGCAGACGGAATTCGCCACCCAGCCGCCCGCTTCGGTTTTGGCCGGAGTCAACCCGCCGGGAGTCGACAAGCTTCTGGCAGATTGGCCGCGAGCCAAGTGGCCGGTGCCGACGGTTCTGCGAAGCCACACCGCGCTGCCGCTGGCTGTACACGTGGACGTGCCCGAGCGCGTGGGCATTGACCGGTTGCTCAACGCCGTCGCCGGGAATGTGCTGCGTCCGCCAGGCCGTCCCATGCTGATCGTCGATTCTGGAACAGCAACGACCGTGGATTACATCGGCACCGATGGGGCTTTTGAAGGGGGAGCCATTCTTCCCGGCTTTGAACTCTCCGCTCACTCGCTGCACAACTACACCGCACTCCTGCCATTCGTCCCCACGTCCGCGCTGGCACAAGATGACCCGCAGCCGCTCGGTCGCAACACGCAAGACGCGATCCGCAGCGGGTTGTTCTGGGGCCACGTGGGGGCCGTGAGAGAAATCCTCGCCCGACTCGCCTCGCGCACCGATCCCGAACCGGAATTGTTGCTGCCCGGCGGCGGCGCGGGCCTGCTCGCCCCGCATCTCGGCGACCGAGTCCACTGGACGCGGCATTTGCAACTGCAAGGGATGGCTTTGACGGCGGCGAGGTCGTGATGGTGAATGTTGGAGACGCGGAGAGGGGGAGACGCGGCGACGCGGAGAAAGCTTCAGCGGACGAACTCTCCGCGTCTCCGCGTCTCCCCCTCTCCGCGTCTTCCTCCACCGCAGCGCTGCTCACTCCGCGAGGACGCGGCGCCGTGGCAACCATCCGCCTGCACGGTGACGTCTCGCTGCTCGATGGCGGCAACGCGCCGTTGTTTCACGCTGCAAACGGTCGACTCGCAGCGAATCAGACGCTGCAGCGAATCGCATTCGGTCGTTGGGGATCGGCGCACGATGACCAGCCGCCCGAGGAAATCGTCGTCTGCCGCACCACATCGGACGCCGTTGAAATACACTGCCACGGCGGCGACGCGGCGTCTGCGAGAATCCTCGCCGACTTGGAACGTCGCGGCTGTGCAATCGTGTCGGCGTTCGATTTGTCGAAGCAACAGACCGGCACTTTCGAGGCCGAATGTCTCGACGCGGTGTCGCGAGCCGTGACACTCCGCACCGCCGCGATCCTGATCTAACAGCAATCGGGTACGCTGCGGAGGGCATTCGAGAAACTTCGAGAGAACTTCACGAACCGCGATCCTCTCAGCTCTCAACTTTCCGCTCTCAACTTTCCACTCCTGCACGAACTCCTGCGCTGGGCCAACTTCGGCCTGCACCTGACTCAGCCGTGGCGAGTCGTCTTGGCCGGTCGGCCAAACGTTGGCAAGTCGAGCCTCATCAATGCCCTCGTTGGCTACCAGAGGTCGATCGTGTTCGATGAACCCGGCACCACGCGCGACATTGTCACCGCCGAAACGGCTCTCGACGGCTGGCCGATCCAATTCGCCGACACCGCCGGCCTGCGCGACACGGATGCCGACGATCTCGAATCAGCCGGTATCGAACTCGCCCGCCAGCAACTCGACGACGCCGACCTGCGTCTGCTGGTGCTCGACATCAGCCAACCCCGAACTGCGGACGATGAACGGCTGGTCGCCGAGTGGCCCGACGCGCTTGTGATTGCGAACAAGTCGGACCTGCCGAATGCTGGGCAACCTGAATCGACAACCGAACATGTCACAGTCTCCGCGCGGACTGGGGCGGGAATCGACAAGCTGTGCGAAGCGATCGCTGCGCAGCTTGTCCCGGAGGTGCCCCTGGTGGGAACGCCGGTCCCAATCACCGCGCGACAATTCCAATTGCTCGCGTACATCGTCCAAGCGGTGGTCAATAATGACCTGTCGCTGGCGATCAAACTGTGCGACGAACTGCTGGCGTGATTTCTACCTCGAACCATTCAAGTCCTTTCCCGCGAAACACGCGAAAGGCGCGAAAACGAAATGATTCGGACCTTTCGTGTCTTTCGCGTGTTTCGCGGGAAATAATCCGGTCTAACGAGCGGTGAACCGGCGCAACCGCAGGCTGTTCGTCACGACCGACACACTGCTGGCTGCCATCGCGGCTCCGGCGAGCATCGGGTCGAGCAGCACACCGAAGAACGGATACAGCACACCGGCCGCGATCGGGATGCCGAGTACGTTGTATACGAACGCGAAAAACAGATTCTGCCGGATCGTGCGCATCGTCGCCGCCGACAGGTCGAGTGCGACCGCGACGCTGCGGAGGTCGCTTCCGATCAGCGTCACATCCGCCGCCGCGTTCGCCACGTCGGTCCCGCTCGCCAGCGCGAACCCAATGTCCGCCTGAGCCAGCGCCGGCGCGTCGTTGATTCCATCGCCTACCATGCCGACCGGTTGCGGAGACGCGGAGACAAGGAGACGCGGAGACGCGGATAAACTTCCAGCTGGGTAATTCTCCTTGTCTCCGCGTCTCCTTGTCTCCGCGTCCTCTCCTTCGCCATCGAGACCATTCCGTCTGCCTTGCAGCTCCCGCACTCGATCCGCCTTCCGATCCGGCGGCACTTCCGCCCACACATGATCGGCCGCGATGCCAATCCTCCGCGCGACCGCTTCGGCCGTGCGCCGGTTGTCGCCAGTCAGCAGGAACACATCGCACCCGCGACGCTGCAACTCCGCGATCGCACCGGGCGACGATTCCTTCACCGGATCGGCAACCACGATGAGGCCGATCAACCGTTGATTGACCGCGACGAACAGCGGCGTTTTGCCGTCGTTCGCAAATCGCTCCGCCTGACCTGCGAGGTTCGAGACGTCGATGCCGCGCTGTTGCATCAATCGTGCGTGGCCGAGCAACACCGCGCGGCCGTCCACGGCCGCCGACACGCCTTCGCCAGCGATGGCAGCGAATTCCGTGGCATCGGCCAATTCGATCCCGTCGTCGTGCGCCTGTTGCACGATGGCTTCTCCGAGCGGATGCTCCGAACCACGTTCCGCTGATGCAGCCCAACGCAGTAGAGCGCGACGCGTCGCGCCAGCTTCTCCCCTATCCCCGTGTGGGGGAGGGGGCGGGGGGGTGGGG
>JACRIH010000410.1 GCA_016235885.1 Planctomycetales bacterium
CAGGCGGACCCCACGTGGGGACAGTCGATCAATCCGCAGTATCGCAAGATGCTGCTCGGCGACGAACTGACTCCGGTGAGTGAACTCAGCGGCGCGTTCCTGCATCCGCGCAGCCCGCAGCATCTCCAGTTTGCGTATTTCGAGTCGTCACTGGTGGTCGAGTATCTTGTCGAGAAGCATGGTCTTGAAACGTTGCAGAAGATTCTGGTTGATCTCGGCAACGGAATAACGATCAATGACTCGCTCACCCGCCACACCGGCTCTGTCGAAGAACTGAACGTCGCTTTCGCGGAGTACGCTCGCAAGCTCGCCACCGATTTGGCCCCCGATGCGGACTGGTCGCAACCCGAACTCCCACGGCGAGCCGACACAAAAACGCTTGCCGCTTACATCAAAGACCATCCCCACAACTATGCCGCCCTGCAACGAATCGCCAACCAATTGATCTCCGAGAAAAAATGGACTGAGGCCAAGCAACCCCTCGAAACGATGCGCCGTTTGTATCCGCAGGATGCGAGCAAACGGTCATCTCGCCCTGCTCGCGCGGGTGCATCGCGAATTGAAAGATATCCCGCAGGAACGTGCCGCGTTGGAGGAGCTTGCCAAGTTGTCGGACGACAACGTGGACTTGTTCGCCCGGCTGACTGAACTGACCTCACAGGCTGGAGAGTGGGAAGTGACGCGCAAACACGCCCTGCGCTGGCTGGCGGTCAGTCCGTTGCAACCAGCCCCGCACCGCATCGCTGCCGAAGCGGGGAGGGAATTGAAGGACGAGCGGTTGGAGATCGACAGCTACCGGGCCTTGCTGCTGCTGAACCCCATCGACCCCGCCGAGATTCACTTGCGACTGGCGACCGCACTTCAACACGCGGGCGATCTCGACGCGGCGAAACGCCATGCGTTGCTCGCGCTGGAAGAAGCTCCGCGATTCCGTGCCGCGCATCGTCGGTTGCTGGAGATCATCCAAGCCAGCGAATCGCCGTCGAAAAAGACTGACCGTTCGGACAAACCAGCAACTCGATCCGGATCAACCAAACCTGGGTTTTGAACGGGGAAAACGAATCATGAGCCACTCTGGGGAACAACCAGCAAACTGCAAAGTGCAGAGTGTAGAGTGCAAAGTGCAAAGTGATTGGCCGCGCGTCTCGCGTCGTCCATCGTTTTTCACTCTTCACAATTCACTCTTCACTCTTTCGTTACTCGTCCTGCTCATCATCGCCGCGACGGCCCTCGCCCAGCGAGGCTCGTCCATGCGGCGCGAGTTCCGGCCGGAGATGGTCGATCGCGGCGGCGTGCCGGAATGGAAAAACGACGAACGATTCAAATCGGACGTCTTCACATTCGTTCGAGTGCGGTTCTCGTCGGGTGGCGGCGGCGGATTCCGAGGCGGCGGGAACTGGGCCACCGACTGGCCCGACAGCGATTTGAACTTCTCGTACCGCCTGCATCAACTGACGGCATTGGAGACCGATCCGAACGGGAAGATTCTCGAACTGACCGACGAAGCGCTGTTCGATTATCCGTGGCTGTATCTCATCGAGCCGGGTCGGATGAGTCTTTCCGAAGCCGAGGTCGCCGGACTCAGAAAATATCTACTCAACGGCGGCTTCCTCATGGTCGACGACTTCTGGGGCGAGTACGAGTGGGACAACTTCTATCGCGAGATCAAACGAGTCTTCCCGGACCGGGAGCCGATTGAACTGCCGCTCGAACACGAGATCTTTCATCTGGTCTACGATCTGAAAATGAAGCCGCAGGTGCCGAGCATGCACTTCTGGCAAAACACCGGCCTGACCTACGAACGACAGGACGCGGCTGAGGTGCATTATCGCGCACTCTTCGACGACAAGGGACGGATGATGGCGATCATCTGCCACAACACGGATCTCGGCGACGGCTGGGAACGCGAGGGGGAAGACCCACGTTATTTCAAAGAGTTCGCGGAGAAATGGTCGTACCCGCTGGGGATCAACATCGTGACGTACGCGATGACACATTGACTTTGGAGTGCGGCGGCTCGACGCCGCTTTCTTTTTTGCTTTTGGTATGTAGTCAAGGATTCAAGGAAAGCGGCTCCGCCGCAAACCAAAGCGGCGACAAGTCGCCGCACTCCAAAAAAAAGGACACACCCGACGTGACAGCGGAACTCGATGAATTCGTCTCGGAACAGCAGGCCGTGGAGCAGCTTCGCAGCAGCCGGCGGCGGATTGACGAACAGCTCTCGAAGGTCATCGTCGGTCAGGCCGACGTGATCGAGCAGTTGCTGATCAGCCTGTTCGCCGGTGGGCATTGCCTCATTACCGGTGCTCCGGGATTGGCGAAGACACTATTGGTGCGGTCGATCGCCCAGATCTTCCATCTGAAATTTCAGCGCATTCAATTCACGCCCGACCTGATGCCGGCCGACATCACGGGGACGGAGATTCTCGAACAGGCCTCCGACGGTCATCGGCGGATGCAGTTCGTCAAAGGACCGATCTTCGGCAACATGATCCTGGCGGACGAAATCAACCGCACGCCTCCGAAGACTCAGGCCGCGCTGCTCGAAGCGATGCAGGAACATCAAGTCACCATCGCGGGCGTGAGGTATCCGTTGGAAGAACCGTTCTTCGTGCTTGCCACGCAGAATCCAATCGAGATGGAGGGGACGTATCCGCTCCCCGAAGCACAACTCGACCGGTTCATGTTCAACGTGCTGATCGACTACCTGCCGGAAGACGATGAAGTCGCCGTCGTGCAGCAAACGACCTCGCGGCATCCCGAACCGATCGAGCCGCTCTTCACCGGCGACGACGTGCGCCGCTTTCACGAGGTCGTGAAGCGCGTCCCCGTCGCGGAAGACGTCGTGCGCTATGCCGTCCGATTGGCCGCCGCCAGCCGACCCGGCCAGCCTCACACACCCGACTTCATCAACGAATGGGTGAGCTGGGGCGCGGGAACGCGAGCGGCTCAATACGTCGTGCTGGGAGCCAAAGCCCGCGCCCTTTTGCATGGCCGCAATCATGCCACGGTCGAAGACATCCGCAAACTCGTCGCACCGACGCTACGGCATCGAATCCTAGTCGGCTACCGCGCCGAGGCCGAAGGGATTTCAGTGGATCACGTCATAAGTCGCTTATTGGAGACTATCGAACCGCCAACGTAGCCGTCACGCTCCGCGTGACGAGCCGAATGTCTCTCGACGACCATCGTGCGAGGGACGTCAACTTGCCACGCAACGTCAACCCCTCGCTCGGCTCGTCACGCGGAGCGTGACGGC
>JACRIH010000426.1 GCA_016235885.1 Planctomycetales bacterium
CGGCAACAGACGCGGGTCATCCGGAATGTCCGCGCCGCTCGCCATGTCACGACCGTCGCCGGTCGGCACATGTGATTCGGTGGGCATGTCGGACTTGTTCATCTTGTCTCTCCCACAACCTGACGCAATCGAGCCAGTGCCCGCACCCACAACTTCTCGACACTGTCCACGGTCCGCTTCATTCTCGCGGCAATCTCCGGAAACGACAGTTCTTCCCAGTGACGCAGCAGGATCACCTCGCGGTAATCTTCGGGCAGTCGCTGCAACGTGTCGGCCATCATTACCGCCTGCTCCCGCCTGATCGCCTGCTGACTGGGCGAAGCCACGGAAGCCGTGGCCAATTGATCCAGCCTCAGCGACGACAGATCGAACGAAGCGGAGAGTTCCTGCTCCAACCGAATATCGCGCCCTTGCGTCCCAATGTAATGCCGAATCGTGTTCGCCGCCTTGCCGGCCAGAATTGTTCTGAGCCACGCCAGAAACTGTGCCTCGGTCCGCCCCTCAAAATTCGCAAAGTTGCGGTGCGCGTCGAGAAATGTTTCTTGAACCAGGTCGGAAGCATCCAGCTTGCGTTGCAGCCGCTGTCCAACCTCCATGCGCGCCAGCAGCGACAGATAGTTGCGATACATCTCCAACAGCCGCCCCCAAGCCTGCTCGCCTTCGAGTTTCGCATCGGCGATCATCTGGTCGGGAGCGATGTTCATAGCTTGGCACTTCGGGTGGCCACCCAAGAGTTGTTTCGTTTAACCCGGAGCCAACGGCGACGGCGCGTCGTAGATCGAGAGACGACGGACACACCATCGCCGTTGGCTCCAGGTCAAACAACGAAATTCTGGCTGCACGAACGACCCGGCTCACCTGCCGGGGCCGCTCGGTGAACTACGCGTCACGTTCGCCGTTCTTTCTCAGTGACGGCGTCAACGCTTACTTCGCTTTGATGTCGTAGCAGAGTAGTACGTCCTGGTCGCGGATGTACAGCTTGCCGTTGGCGACGACCGGGTGTGCCCAGGCTTGTTCCATGCTGCGGTCGGGCTGGTCGAACCGGCCGCGCTCGGTGTAATTCTTGGGGTCGGCGTCCACCAAGTAGATCGTGCCTTGAGCACCCTCGTTACGACAGTAGAGTCGGCCATCGGCATACATGATCGAACCCTTGCCGGGCTGCCGCTCCTGCCACATCACCTTGCCGGTCTTGAACTCGATGCAGGTCAGTATCCCCGGGTCGAAGCAGCCGTACAGGAATTCGTCCACGAGGACCATCCCGCCGTGGTGGTTCTTCAAGTTCCTACTGAAGTACGCCTCCTCGGCCGTGATCGTGCCCTTGTCGTTCTTGATCAGCTTCACCGCGCCTCCGCCCGCGTCATACGACGAGGCAGCGAACACCACGCCGTCGTGGTAGACCGGCGTGGAGCAGTTGATCCGGTGCGTGTTGGAGGCCCGGTCGTACCGCCACAGGAGCTTGCCATCGGACGCCGCGACCCCGATCAAGGTCGTTGCCGTGAGCTGCACGTATTGCCGCACCCCTTCGAAGTCGATCGCGATTACCGAGACGTAGGCTGCTCCGGACGTGCCGAGAAAGCCACGGTTGCCCGTGGGCCCCTCTGGCACCTTGCACTTCCAGACCATCTTGCCGGTCGTCTTGTCGAGGGCCATCAGTGTCCCGTCCTCGGTACCGGGGGTGCAGACAAGCTTGTCGCCGTCCACCAGCGGCGACTCGGAGAAGCCCCAGACCGGGTTGATGCCGCCGAGATCCTTGACGTAGTCGGTGCGCCAGACCTCCTTGCCGTCGGTCGTGAAGCACACGAGGTCGCCGTGCTGGCTGAGGATGTAAATCCTGTCGCCATCGACGGTCGGTGTGGCGCGCGGCCCGGAGGGTCGGAACACATTCCCGTACTTCCCGCTGCGCCCGATCTTGCCCTTCCAGGCCTGCTCGCCGTCCGACTCATTGAGAGCGTAAAGCCAGGCCGAGCCGTCGCTGTCGCCCGTGGCGTAGATGCGGCCCTTGCTGATGGCGACACCACCCATCCCCTCGCCGATCCCGTTCGCCTTCCAAGCCAGCGATGGCCCGTTCTTGGGCCATTCCTTGAGGAGACCGCGTTCCTTGGCGACGGCGGTCCGGTCGGGGCCCTGCCACTGCGGCCAGTCATCGCCACGTGCCGTGGCCGAGAGACCGACGACCACAAGGACCGAAGTGACGAAGAGGATTCTGCGCATGGAAAGAACCTTTGCTCTTATTTGGTTTCATCGACTCTGCTGAGGTTTTCAGGAAGAGCTACTGAACTATGAAGTCACGGGAACGCTGGGCGTACCGCCGCGAAAACTGGCCGAATCTGAATCGCCAGACCGAAGTCTTGGTAGCGGCGAGCGGGGTGCCAGAGATGCTTACCGTGCGTTCAGTCCGATCATCTGGCCTGCCTGTTGGGCTTCCCACTTCGAAATGCCTTCGTCGAGGAACTTCGCGAACTCACCTTCTTTTCGTTCGGCCCCTTCGTATCTGGCGAGCACAGTGTCGCCGTCGGGAAGCACGACGGCGTAGGACGGCAATGTGACCGAGCCGAACCAACCCTCCTGCAACTTGCGGTTCTTCTCCAGCAGTTTCTCAGCCTGAACTGGATCGCTCACGGTCGGCACGTTGTCAGCGAAGAGTTGGACACGGACGAGCTTTCGCAGCCGTTCGACAACATCCGGTTTGCTCATCGGTCCCTTTTCCATGAACCGACAGTTGGCACAGTTCACTCCGGTGAAGTCGAGGAACAGTGGTTGGTTGTGCTTCTTCGCGTACGCGCGAGCCTGATCAAAGTCGAGCGCGTACTTCAGTCCGCCGTGGATGAGTACCGGACCGGACGGACCGGCGTCGACCGCCATCTCGACATCAGGACGTTGGTGATCGATCAACTGTTCGGTGTGAAACTTCGGTGGCGCGAAGGCGAGGATGTTTCCCCAAATCTTCCCCGTCGGCTTTTCAGGAGCGAACAAACCGACAGCGAGATACCCCGCCAGGCACCAAAACGAAATGCCCGACATCAGCCGCAGCACGCCAATCCGTTCGGTGGGTGTGTCGTGCGGCAGTTGGAATTGTCCAAACAAATAGCAGCCCGTCACGATGGAGAGCACCATCCAGGCGACCATCACCAGTTCGTAGTCGAACACCCACGCCACCGGGTGCCAGGCCTGATCAGTCACGCTCAGAAACTTGAAAGCCGCGCCGATTTCGAGCAGCCCCATCGTCACCTTGACCGCGTTCAGCCAGCCGCCACCTTTCGGCAGCTTCCGCAGCAGACTGGGAAACAACGCCAGAAAAAAAAACGGCAGCGAGAACGCGGCGGAAAAAACCAGCAGGCCCAACAACGGCCGAAACCACTCGCCGTTGGCCGCCGTCACGAGCACCAGTCCCACGAACGCGAACGTGCAGGTGAACGACGTCAGCGTGAATGTCAGCGACATGAACAGCGTGCCCAACAGCCCGCCCCGCCCTTCCCGCTCGGACGTGAAGCTCAGCAGAAAATTCGGAATGTGGATTTCGAACAGGCCCAGCAGGTTCATTCCAAAGACGACCATCACCAGTGCAATGAGCACGTTGAGCCAGGCATTGTTCGCCAGAGTGTTCAGTGATGCCGCGCCAAACAGAATGCTCATCAGAAATCCGAGCACGGTGAATGTCGCAATGATGCCGCCGCAGTACACGGACGCCATCGTGATCGGTTTGTGATGCTGTCGGTCCGACTGCTTCAAGAAAAAGCTGACGGTGATGGGGATCATCGGAAACACGCACGGTGTCAGCAGCGACGCAAACCCGGCCGTGATGGCGGCGAGCAGGAACGCCATCAAGCCGTCCGCCGCCGCACCGCCGCGGGCCACTCCGGCTGGTGCTGGCGCGATCGCGGCCATCGCTGCTTTTGGAGCTGCCGGCCGTGCCGACGCAATAAATTGTTTCGTCTCGGCCGACTTGAGCGTTCCGCCGAACACGAAGTGTTCGGGCTGATCGACGGTTGTCTCCGACACGACGACTTGTCCATGAAACTTCATCCCAGTTGGAGACTCGCAAGCGAAGTCGGTGCAAATCTGGAAGCCGATCTGCCCGGCAATGGTGATCGACCCCGGCTTGGCCGAGGCCGGGACTTCGTACTTCCGCGTCCAGATAACTTCCCCTTCGTGGTGCCGTAACTCGGAGTCGCCGTACAGTTCCTTGTTTGTCGAGACGACCGGCGAAGGTCCAACGAAACCATAGCCCAGCGGCTTCAAGCCGTTGAATTCCTCGACCACGATCGCCGTCGGCAACGGACCGCCGCCGTCCGGCAACTCGGCCTGGTCGAGTGCGTACAAGTGCCAACCGCTTCCGAGTACGGCTTTCACGCTGACCGTGACGGTGTCGCCCGGCTGAACCTGCTTGGGTTGCACCGACACCGTCCACGTCGCACCGACTTGTGGATTGTCCTTCTTCCCCACGAGGCGCGTGAACACGGTCGGATCGTTCGCGGCTGGTGCTTCGTCGACGGTGCCTGCTGCCTGCGGAGCGTCGTTCGTGCTCGCCGTTGGCTGACCGTCCTGCGCCGCGCTACCGTTCAACGTGACCTCGAACGTGTGCGCCGGCTGCGGCATGCAGCCCTTGTGGGAACAAACCTGCGTCTTGATCGAGCCGCGCAGTGCCACCGCGGTTGGAACAGCACCCGGTTCGATGCGGTAGCGACGGCTCCATGTCACCTGCTCGTAGAATTTTTCGACCTCTTGTTCCTCATCCCCCGAGACCAGCTCCCGTTCAATCTTCGGCTTGCGGTCGGCTTGGAATTCGTCGTCGATCGCAGTCAGGCCGGGTGCCGCATCGACCTTGATCTTCGTTCCCGCGCCGAAACCGGGGTTCGTCGAATACGTGTAGTGCCCGGACAGCATTTTCGCATCGATCCGCAACACCACCCGATCCGCCCCGTCACCCGGCACCAAGCGCACGTCAAACGTGATCGGGCGGGTTTTCTTCGCGACGGCCGATGTCGATTGGGGCGTGCCTAGCAGGTCCCGGAACAGCGGCTCGTCGCCGGAAACGAACGTCAGCCCGGAGCCACCCACGGCGAGAACCACGAGCCAGAGAACCCACCGTCGAATGTTGGCGCTACTTTTCTGCATGTTCGTCGTCCGTCATCGAGAGGCTTGTCCGAGAACCGGGATCGATTCGGACCATAACGTTGGATACTCGGGCTGCGCCCGGTTACTTCGCTGGCCAGCACTACGTCGCAGCGGCATTTTCTGCTGGACTCAGCCTGGTTCGTGACGTCGAGTAGCCGGAGTCGTGAGACGTCGATCCGAACGCTTACGAGTTCGGCAATATCGGGAAGTCATCACAGCCCCGTTCGTCATCGACCGGATGATACTCAGCCCCCCCCATCGGAACAATCGGAATCGATTTGGCAAAATGCACCGAAGATTCCGATTGTATCGGCCGATAGATACTGTTGGAGAACGATCCGGCTGTCGCTGGCTGTGTCGTTTAGGTTGGTCCTCAGCGGACGGTGGCACGGAACGTGTCCCAACACGTCCGCGATTCCGAGAGAGCGAACATGAAACCGACAAGGCAACTTTCGACCGTGTTGTGCCTGTGTGGATGTGCTTGGGTGGCATTGGGTTCCACGGGTTGTCAGTCCACGGTGGGTGGACAAACGCTCCCCTCGGCGTACTACCTGCGGGATGACGTCCAATACTTCCCTCCGGGGCCGGAGTTCATTCTGACCAAACAGGTGGAAGCGATTGAAGAATACAAACTGCGTCAGCAGGGGCTTGAGTCCAGTACCAGCGATCGGTCTCGCGAGCGGGAAACCGAGTGACGCGACACGGCCGGGTTGTCCGAACAGTCGCTCGTCAGGTGCAGTCCCCGAGAGAAGACGAGATTCTTTCGGCTAACTGAGGTGAGTCCAATCGATGTGAAATCTGATTCGATCGTCCCCCAAACGACACCATGAGCGCCCGTCTCAGGCAGTTTTTCGTGCGCCGCGCTGCGGTGAACCGGCTCATTGAGCCGCGGTCCCGCTGAGCGGCGTCAAGGGGGGGACGAACCCTTCGCCACCGACGATCTCTCGTGAAACCTGTCGGGCAGGAATCACGGAGTTCGTCGGTGTGCGAAGGGCATTTTTTTTGGGACACGATTCAATCCGCCGCGAGGTCGAATCATGGATGCCGCACAAGTCCAAGCCCTCATCGTTCAGGCTCTCACCTGGGTTGGTTTCGCTTTGGTCAGCGGCCTGGCTGCCAAAGCCATCATGCCGGGTCGCGACCCCGGTGGAGCCGTGGTGACGCTGGTGCTGGGTATTGGCGGAGCGTTGCTCGGCGTCGCCGTGTACATGTGGTTCACCGGCGAACGAATTCACAATCTGATCTCGCCGATGGGCTTCGCCGTTGCCACCGCCGGTTCCTTCTTCCTGCTGGTGACGCATCGCCTGTTGCTGGGCAACCGCCGTCATTACCGATCGCGTGGCGACGTGATCGACGAGGTCATCGATCACGAACCTCGCTACCGTCGCCGCCGCCACGTTCGCTACTCGGACTTGGACTAATCGCCGGTTGAAGAAAAGGATGGACGCCTCGTCCGTCGCTTATCGATTTGCAACGGACGAAAGTCGCACGGGCAATGTGCCCATCCTACGAAATCCGCGGTCGGGGAATTCCGCGCATCGGTCTGGGGCGTGATGCCGCCGGCTTCGGGCGAACCGGAGTGTCAGGTTCCGATCGAGAACGCGGTGTCTCGGCGGTGGAACTGCTGGGCTGCGACTCGATGTGCTCGGCCGCCTCCATCGACTGCCCCTCGAAACACCGCTCCAGTCGGGATCGAATCTCTTTCGGCAGGTCGACCAGCCACGTAGTGTTCCCGCCCTGAAAGGTCGCCAACGGGACACCGTCGAGAAATGCCACGCGGTTGGAGGCGGTGCTGGGCACGCGATCGTGCGGTGTGAGAATCCCCACGACGTTCAACGGGTCGGCGGCCGAGATCACGATCAATTCCTGACGCGGACCGGTGTCGCGGAGTTGGCGGAGTTGCTTCACCGTGTCGCCCAGCGCGAACTGTTCGCCAGCCACTCCCGTGATGAACCGACCGCCACGAATTTCTCCGCGTGCTTCCAGCCGGCGGTAGACCTGCAACAACTCCCACCACCGCGGCGCTCCGTCCTCGCGCTCCAGCAGGTCGCGGAAGACGACGCCCCAGCGACGCAGAAGTTGCCAGGCCCAGTCTTCGGTGGACGGTGGACGGTGGATGGTGGACGGAGAAGGTGTTGGCGCCGAACTGGCGTCTGGTGAGACAAACCGATCACCGTCCACCGTCAACAGTCCACCGTCCACCATTCCCCTCCGCCACAACGACCAGCGCCCGGCACTCGTCAACGACAGTCGCCGCCGCGGGGCGCGTTGCCGGTCGCGGCGCGAGTCGCGGCCGGATGTGACCTGCCGCTCGGACAGGAGCGACCGCAGTCCGGAAAAACCATCGGCGGTCACGAGGCCGCGCGAGATGAGTTCGCCCAGCGTTTCGTTCAGTTTGTGGGGAGCATTCGCGTGTGGTTCAGCAGGTCGGCGGCGAAGAGTGCGCCGTGAGTCTGGAGCAATTCGAACACTTCGCGCGCCGGGCTACTGAGGTCGCCCGTACCGGGATTGATCGCGGACGCCTGCAACCAGTCGAGGTCGCTCCGCAGAAAGACCGACATCGGCACGACGCGCGTCAGCGATGCCATCGGCCGCGACTTCTCGGGGTCGCGATTTGTCGGCGGGAACAAGCGACCCCAGCCCACTTCACCGGTCAGGCAGAGTTCGTCCAGCCATTCGAGTTGATACTTGTCGAGACGCCCCGGCAGGATGTCCCGCTCCCAAGCGACGGCGGGGATGTCCAGCCCCTGCAACATCCCGATCACTTCGAACAACCCGTTCGTTCCCGATCGCCGCGACACCGGCAACACGCCGTGGTGCCGCGTCAGAAATCGAACGAACACGTCCACGCCGACCGGTTCAATCTGCCGCCGCAGTCCTTCCATTGTCAACCGGTGGATGCGGGCGAGCAGGCGGCGGTGGCACCATTCGGGGGATTTTCGATTTTCGATTTCCGATTGTTGATTGAGTTCGGAATTGTCGTCAGCCGATGCTGCATCCTCAAATCGGCAATCGGCATTCGGCAATCGGCAATTTGAATTCTCAAACCGACCGCGCAGCACGACCCCTTCCCCTTCGAGCGCCTCCAATGCCGCGTCCGCTTGACTGACGGTGATGCCAACACGCTCGGCGGCCGCTTCGCCAGTGATCGGGCCGCACACTTCGAGCAGCCCGCGCAGCATGGCCACGCGGGCGGAGACGTCATCCCAGTCCCGACGGACTTCGGCAGGGACGATCACGGGCGGCGATGCGATCGCATCCGGAAACGCGGCAAGCGCAGCGGGCAGCCGTTCCGTGGCGACCCAAGTGGATTTCCGATTTCCGATTTCCGATTTCCGATTCAATTCCGTTCGTTCGCTCGCGTCACCGTTTCCATCCAATCGGCAATCGGCAATCGGCAATCGGCAATTCGTCGCCCGTCCCTGCGCCACCAACTCATCAAACCACGCCGTCCACTCTCGCCCCTCGTCCGCGGGCAACACAATTCGACTGAGCAGCGCGTCGTGCAATTCGTCGGCGTTGCGGACGAGCGGTTGCGCTTCGGCACGGACTTGCGCGATCGCTTCCGGGTCGAGCCATCCCAAATCTTGGACGCTTTCGACAGTCAGCGAGCGACGAGTCGCCACTGCCCGCGCTCGCCGCTCGACCGCTTCACCGCCGTCGAGGAACGCGTATGGGTTCGAGTTGAGCAGCTCGTAACAAAACGGAGACGGTTCGCGCGTGTCGCGGGCGATCAGTTCGATCTCGCCCCGTTCGATGCGCTCGAACACCCCCCGCACGCCGTCGATATCGTTCGCCTCGCGCAGACAGTCCTCCATCGTCTGCTGGATCAGCGGATGGTCGGGCAATTCGTGGTCGCCGGTGATGTTCTCCTGGCAACCGGTCAGCTTGGGGAAAACGGCGGTCAGCAGGTCATCGGCTCGGAACCGTTGCAACGGCGGTGGAACCTTTTTGCCGTGTTCCATCCGCATCACCAGCAGTGCGCGAGTGACGTTCCAGCGCCATCGCGTTTGAAACGTCGGCACGGCCAACACCGCTTGCTCGAACAGTTGCTGCACGTTGCGTGGGTTCAGCATCCCGAACATGCTTTCGAGCGGGAAGCTGTGTTGCGGTCCGAGCGACAACACGATCCCATCGTCATCCGCGCTCGCCTGCAATTCAAAATCGAATGACCGGCAGAACCGCTTTCGCATCGCCAGCCCCCACGCCCGCGTGATCCGCGTGCCGAACGGCGCGTGAATGACCAGTTGCATGCCACCCGATTCGTCGAAGAACCGCTCGAACACGATGCGTCGTTGCGACGGCACCAACCCGATCGCCCCGTGCTGCGCCGCGATGTATTCGACCACTTGTCGGACGGCAAACTCGCCGACTCCGGTTTCAGCGGTGAGCCAGTCGACGACTGTCGTGACGTTTTGTTTGTCCTCCTCCCCTCTCCCGGGGGGAGAGGGGGGATACTGCTTACGAGCCGCTGTTCCAGTTCCTCCCGCAGCCACGATACTTCTTCCGACAACTCGACCGTCCGACCCGGCGCTTCGCCGCGCCAGAATGGAATCGTCGGCGGGGCACCGCCGGCATCGGTCACGGTGACTTCGCCGCCGCGAATGTGTTGGATGCGCCAGGACGTGTTGCCCAGCAGAAAAATATCCCCGGCCATGCTCTCGGCAGCGAATTCTTCGTCCAGTGTGCCGACAACTGTTCGTTCCGGTTCGGCCACGACCCGGTACGACGCGACTTCGCCGATCGCGCCCCCGCTGGTCGTCGCCGAGATTCTTGCACCCGGTCGCGTGCGAAGTCGTCTCTGCACCAGATCGTGATGCAGGTAGACGCGACTCTGCCGCCGACCGGCCGACGGCGTGATCCCCTCGCTGAGGAATTCCACGACGCGGTCGAAGTCGGTTCGGCGGAGGTTGCGGTACGGGTACGCCTGTCGAACGAGTGCGAACAATTCGTCGCTGTTCCATTCCTGACACGCGACTTCGGCCACGATCTGCTGAGCCAGAATGTCGAGCGGCGCCTCGGGGATCGGGACCACGTCCAATCGCCCCGCGCGAACGGCTCGCAGCAGAGCCAGGCATTCGATCAGTTCGTCGCGAGTGA
>JACRIH010000427.1 GCA_016235885.1 Planctomycetales bacterium
TCTGCCGGGCATTCAACGTCACCGGGCTGTCGGTGACGACTGCGATCCCGATCAACGCCAGCCACCACAGGCCGGCGATCACGGCCACCGGCCGGAAGAAGTTTCGCGAGGGGGAAGAATTCTCGCTAGCGGTCGAAGGCGTGTCGGACATCGATCTCGTACTGCCGGTCGAACGCGTCGTCGAAATCGTAGGCTTCAAAGAAATCGCTGAGCTGATCGTCCGGAGTCTTCTTCATCTGCCCGCGCTCGATCAGTTCGTACACCATGTGTCCGAAATCATCGGTCGTGCGAATGCCCCACGTGTGAAACACCGCCCGCGTCATCAGGCCGAACTGGTCGAGCGCGAACTGCCGGAGACCGTCAAGCAATTCCCGACCCGACACGTGCGCCGAGACATCTTCCGGCCCGTGTGCTCGGTTGCGTCCGAGTTCCTGCTGCGCGTGTTCCAGCGCCGCGAACAGGAACGAATACGCGGCGGAGGGAAACCGCAGGGAATTCCGTGCGATGTGTCGGGTGCTGTGCATGTTCGGTGTATCACTCCGCGCCGGTGTCGTCCTGCGATTCCCTCTGCGGCTTTCCCTTGCTGACGACGGTCAGCACGTCTCTCAAGTCCGTGACGATTTGCCGGTTGTCCTCGAACAAAACGAGCAGCTTTTTCGCGAGGATTTCCTGACTGATGACCTTTCCCTTCCCCTGCTTGGTGACGACCAGCGAGCCGACGTTGGGGAGTTCGCGTTTGAATTCCACGTACGTGTCGTATTCGTAGCGCAGGCAGCATTTCAGACGTCCGCAGCGACCGGAGATCTTGGTGGGGTCGAGCGTGGCCTTTTGCAGCTTGGCCATTTTCATCGACACCGGCGGCATTTCTCGCAAGTGCGTGTTACAGCAGACTGGCTTCCCGCAGTCTCCGTAATCGGCCAGCAACTTGGCTTCGTCGCGGATGCCGATCTGCCGCATTTCGATTCGCGTGCGGTAACGGCTCGCCAGCGCTTTCACGAGTTCGCGGAAATCGACGCGGCTTTCGGCCAGATAGTAAAACACCAATCGCTCGCCGCCGAACAGATGTTCGACGTCGATCAGTTGCATCTGGAGATTTCGCTCGCGGATCATTTCGCGGCAACCGAGAAACTCCTCCGGTTCCTGACCCCGCACGTCGTCCAACTTGCGACTGTCGTCCTCGGAGATTTCACGCAGGATGTGCCCCGCTTCCTCGGTCGATCCCAGGTACTCGCGCGTCCGGTCGGTCGCCGGGCAGAGCACCTCGCCAACTTCGTGTCCCCGCGGACTGCGGACCACCACGCGGGCATTTCGCAGCAGCGGGTCGCGGAGTCTCGATGAGAATTCGCCGAGGTGCCGTGTCGCACCGTACCGCACGATATAGCGAGGATTGTCCATGCGGGCAGATGCGTGAGGTTTGAAAGTGAGTGACCGGTGGGAATTCTAGGCGCTGTTGAGTTGGTTCGCAAACTGGTCGTCGATGACACGGTTTCGAAGCGAACGAGCATGAGTGAATGCGCGCGGACAGCCGGGAAGGCCTCACACAGAGGCGCAGAGGTCGCAGTGATTGGTTTGACGAACGATCAACTGTTGCGGAAGTGCCTGTCAACGAGGTTGCTTCGATTCATTTGAAGTCGCAGTGGAACACGACACAACTTGACTTTGCGGCCTCTGCGCCACTGCGTGAAACATTGCCTCTTTCCGTCCGATGGCCAGACACCGGTCAATAGTTTCCTTCGCGCCGGAAAGCGGTTATCGCCGGCGGAAGGAACTTCAATCGACAAGCTGCTCCGTTTCGTCACTCAAGCCGTTGACTCAAGGTCGCTCCATCGCCTTCATCAGTTCTTAAAAATTCTCAAAATCTTAACCCCCAAGCCCGTCGCGAATTTAGGATCGGCGGTCGTCGGGTTGTAACGATTCTGCCGCCAAGTACTGCTTGACACTTCGACCTCGCTGGGTATATTCACCCCCCGTCTGAAATCGCTAGATATTGGGCTTGGAGTTCTCCGATGCCCAATGGATAGTAGGTACGGGGACCAGTTCACGGTCCGGTTTTCGTCCCAGTTCAATAGGATTTTTCTCTTGGAAACTGTCGTTTCTCGCGGCAGTTTTTGCTTTTTTGGGACCTCTAGGAATCACAGGAGTGCATGATGCACATGACGCAAGGAAACGCGATGGGTGGTGGTCTCGGTTTGGCGACAAGTGGTGGCAACAGTTCTGGTGGTCGAAACGTGGTGGAGGAGCGGGCAATGAAAGTGCCGGCGTACTTCTGTCCGGTCTCGGTCGATCCGTTTGACACGGTCGAATGGGAACAGCGATCGGCATCGATCAAGGACGAAAATGGCAAGGTGCTGTTCGAGCAGAAGGGGTGCGAAATCCCAAAGCCGTGGAGCGCGCTCGCCACGAATGTGGTCGTCAGCAAATACTTCTACGGTGAGCCGAACACGCCGGAGCGCGAGAACAGCGTCAAGCAGGTGATCCATCGCGTGGCCCGGACGATTTCCGACTGGGGGATCAAGGACGGCTACTTCGCCTCTGTCGAGGACGGCGAGACGTTCTACCGCGAGCTGGCCTGGCTGTGTCTGCATCAGCACGGGTGTTTCAATTCACCGGTCTGGTTCAATGTGGGGCTGTACCATCAGTACGGCGTGAAGGGTGGCCGGGGCAACTATCGCTGGGATGTCGAGACGAATTCCATCCAGCGGCCCGAGACCCCCTACGAATATCCGCAGGGGTCGGCCTGCTTCATCCAATCGGTCGACGACAACATGGAAGACATCATGCGCCTGGCGACGAGCGAGGCGATGCTGTTCAAGTTTGGATCGGGGACGGGGACCGATCTGTCTTCCATCCGAAGCGCGAAGGAAAAGCTTTCGGGAGGCGGCACGCCGTCGGGTCCGCTGTCGTTCATGCGCGTGTACGATCAGATCGCGGCCGTCGTGAAGTCGGGAGGCAAGACGCGCCGCGCGGCGAAAATGCA
>JACRIH010000001.1 GCA_016235885.1 Planctomycetales bacterium
GCGAAACGCCAGGGCGGCGAACGTGCCGGCGGTGGCGTTCACGTTTGATCCGCATCCCATTTCGATCCTGCGTCCCGGTCAGGTTCCGCCGGCCCTCACGACTCTCGATCGCAAGACCGAACTGCTGGAGGCGTGCGGCGTGGAATGTTTGATCGCGTACCGCACCGACCGCGAACTACTCGACCTGACCGCCGACGATTTTTTCGAGCAGATCATCCGCAATGAAATGGCGGCGACGGGGCTGGTCGAAGGGTCGAACTTCTGCTTTGGACGCGGGCGGGCGGGGGATGTGGACTGCCTGAAAAAACTATGCGACACGGCCGGCGTGCGGTTGGAAGTCGTCCCGCAGGTCACGCGTGGCGACGTGGTCGTGTCGTCGTCGGTCATCCGCTCGTTGATACAGACCAGCCGCATGGGTGACGCTGCCGATCTGCTGGGAGATTGGTATCGCGTGCGCGGAGTCGTCTCGACGGGCGCGGCGCGGGGCCGCACGATCGGGTTTCCCACCGCCAACCTCACGGGCGTCGAAACCGTGCTTCCGCCGGACGGCGTTTACGCCGGGCGAGCGTTTACCGGGGGACGCCCGTTCGCGGCCGCGATCAATCTCGGCCCGAACCCGACCTTCGGCGAAACGGCTCGAAAACTCGAAGTGCATCTCCTCGACTTCGCGGGTGACCTGTACGGCCAGCCGCTCGATGTCGAGTTTCTGCAACATCTCCGCAACACCGTCCCATTCGCGAACGTGGACGAACTGCGATCGCAGCTCGGACGAGACGTCGCGCAGGTTTGCAACGTCGTCGCGGCGGCTCGCGTGTGGTAGTGGCACGCCTCTTGCCATGAGGTGGACAGAGTGGGACCGTTGCGCACATCGCGCGCCGCCCCTCACCCCCGGCCCCTCTCCCCAAAAGGGAGAGGGGGGAAAAGATTTTCAGCTACCACCGTGATCACTCAACTTTCGACTCTCGACTCTCGACTCCCCGCTCCGCGTGGCTGGCCGTTGCCGGCCGCGATGGCGCTGGTGATCGTCGTCTTCTGGCCGACGGTGATCGAACTCTTGCGGTACTGGAACAACGACGACAATTACTCGCACGGGTTTATGGTTCCCGTGGTGAGCCTGATCTTCGCGGTCACGGCGTCGCGGCAGGCGGGGACGCTCGTTCGAACACGACTTCCGCAGCGCAGCGTCCGCGTGGGAATGCTCAGCCTGGTGCTGGGGATGATCGTCCACGCCGTGGCGGTGTTCGTCAATTTTCCACTGCTGGACGTGGCCGGTTTGGTGCTGACTCTGCGCGGAATGTTGTACCTGCTGGGCGGGCGGAAAGTCTGGCGGGCGAATGCGTTTTCCGTGTGGTTTCTGCTGTTTATGGCCCCGTTGCCGCTGACTTGGTATCAGGTGTTGTCGCGAACACTTCAGAACGTCGCAACACACATTTCCGCCAGCGGCCTCACGCTGGTTGGTGTGCCGGTGCTCGTCGAAGGGCAACTGCTGCACGTCCCCGGCTACACGTTGGAAGTCGCCGAAGCGTGCAGCGGCATGCGGCAGGTCATGGCGTTTCTGGCGTTGAGCGTCATCGTCGCGAGAATGAGCGGTGGGCGAGGCTGGTCGCGTTGGGTTCCGGTTCTGCTGGCGATGCCGATTGCCGTGGCCGCCAATTGCCTGCGGATCGTGATCACCGGAGTGTTGATTCGCATCGGTGGCGTCGGTTGGGTGACCGGAACGTGGCACACGGCAGAAGGGCTGGTCACGCTGATGCTGGGCCTGCTGCTGTTCGCCGCGGCGGCACGGGCGTTGCGATGTCGAAGCGGAACGTAGCCGTCACGCTCCGTAACGAGCCGAGTTGGGAATTGACGTCCACTTGCCATTCGGCTCATCACGCGGAGCGTGATGGCTACGCAAGGCAACGAGTCTTGCGAGGGAGATCAAACCATGCGTGTTCCAACTCGAATCGCCATCCTGCTGGGAATCCTCGCCACCGTGGCGTGTGCCCAGGCAGCGGTGCGGGCGCACATGGCGGCCAGCACTCTGCCCGAAGTGCGATTGGAACACAAACTGGCGGATTTTCCTGAGGCCATCGGCGGCTGGAGTGGCCGCGAGACGCCGGTATCCGACCCCGGTTTTCTGTACGCGGACGACCACCTGCATCGCGTTTACGGTCTGCCGAAGTCAGGACAAAGCCTCGTGCTGTGGATGGCGTATTCCACCCACGCCGTCGATCGCCAGAACAACCCCGAAGTTTGCATGACCTCGCACGGGCATGTGGAAGATGTGGCGAGCCGGCAGGTCGTGACAGTGGCCGGACGCGGCGAACCGATTCAACTCTACCGGTTCATCCACCCCACGTCCGGTAGCAGCGAATGGGTGTTCTACTGGCACTACACGCTCGCTCCGCTGGACAAGCTTCGGGAGTTGACGCCGCTCCAGCGGCGATACCACTTGTCGCGACATCAGTTTTCCAGCGTGAGCATCGAAGTTTTTGTCCCACAGAGAAGCGACAAAGACCTGCCCAGCGCGATCGAATTCGTCACCGCAGTCGACGAACAGCTCCGTCTATTTCTACCACCCGAGGCGGTGCGCGGCAGCTCACGTCTGCCGATCAAACCCGTCGGAGACGACGTGATCCATCGCCGCGCCAATGCGTCTCCGACGCGCTAGCAGCCCAGCACGTTGCGGAGTGGCGACGAGATTTCGCTGACGATGCCAAATGTCACCACCGATCCGGCCACTCGTCCGACGGATTTGATCAATCGTCGGGACCGGAAAAAAATCATGTCGGTGGGACGGGTTCCGCCTATCGAACGCAGCCTGCGGAACATGCCGGATTCTGGACGGGTCGCCGAATCGCCGGTCGTTGCAAGTCGGCGATCATCAGGAGAGGTCCATCACTCATCATCAAAGATGGCTTTCAGGACGTGGCTGGGCATGCGGATTTCATCCGTGTTGGATTCGGCAGCGGGGGCATTTTTTAGATTGGTCAGTGCGGCGATGACTTCGGTCATCGATTGAAATCGGTCTTCCACCTTTTTCGCCACCATCCGGCGGAACGCGACATCGACGGCAGCGGGAATGTCTTTCCGTTCGGCGCGGAGTGATGGCGGCGGCGACTCACGATGAGCCAGAATCCGGGCCATGATCGTCTCGCCGATGAAGACCGGGTGACCGATCAGCAGAACGTACAGTGTGCATCCCAGGCTGTAAATGTCCGAGGTACACGCCGCCTGACGACAATCCAACGCCTGCTCGGGAGACATGAAGTCGATCGTCCCCATCAGACTGCCGACGTTGGTCAGGCCGGCGGCAGCAGAGACGGTACCGACGGCCCCTTCCTGCAATCGAGCCAGACCCATGTCGAGAATCTTGATCGCCCCCTGCTTGTCGAGCAGCAGATTGGCCGGCTTGATGTCCCGATGCACGACTCCTTGCAAATGCGCGTGCTCCAGTCCCCGTGCCGCCTGCACGATGTAATCGAGAGCCCGGCCCACCTCCAGCGGACCTTTCTCTGTCACCAGTCGGGCCAGATCAACCCCATCGACGAATTCCATCACGAGGGAGTACACGCCGCCATCCTCACGCGCATCGAACGCCGTCACAATGTTGGGATGAGACAGTTTGGCTGCCGCCTTCACCTCGCGTTGAAAGCGTTGGATCGCATCGGGGGAATTCATCGTCTTCGCGGGGAGCACCTTGAGAGCCACCACTCGCTCCATGCGGTGGTGCATGGCTTTGAAGACCTGTCCCATGCCGCCCACTCCGATGCGATCGAGGAGCGTGTAGTCCCCCAGAACCAGGCCGTGCGGTTTGCCCCGATAAATGGCAGTCGCTTGAAAGACCGTCAGCTTTTTTTTCTGCACGAGCTTTCTGGCAAACGCCTCTCCGTCTTGAGGGTGTTGATCGCCGTCCAAACTCGATAGGAATGCCTGCACTTCATCCATCGACATCAGCCGGCTGGTGATGAGGTGCTTCAAAAACTGGTTGACAGTGACGGTCATGGTCGCCTTTGAAGGATAGGCAGTCTGTTGAAAAAACGTGGAGCACGATTTTGTCGTACAAATTTCCCGGCGAATTCGGACACGTTGGCAACGTGCCCCCACGGATTTCATCAGGCTGTGAGCGGAAACAGACACAGACGCAGTTCAAAATCGTCGAAATCAAGAGCGCGCGACAGTATGACCGGTGCCAGAACGAGCGGCAATGGGAAGAGATTCGGGTCGTCAGTCCGCCCGAGCAATCTTTTCGCACCAGGCCGCCACACGGAAAAGGTCTGCTTCGCCATTCGGCCGGCCGATCAGTTGGATAGCCAGCGGCAAGCCGTCGCGCGACAGGCCGACGGGGAACGACACGGTCGGCAACCCGGTGTAGCTCCACGGTGAATTGAACGATGGGTCGCCAGTCGATGACGCATCGGGGGCGGGCGTGGTCGTCGCCGGAGTGACCAGCACGTCGGCATTTTCAAAGCAAGCGAGAATGGCGCGGCTCAACCTGGCCTGGTGTTCGCAGCAGCGCACGTATTCCGGTGCCGGAGTTCTAAAACCCTCTTCCATCAGGCTGCGAATCTTCGGCTGGTAGCCGTTGGGATGCCTGGCGAGCAACGCTTCATGCCATGCGGCCGCTTCCACCGCCATGATTGTGCGATGGCGGGAGATCACGTCCGCGAACGCGGCAGGCAGAGGCACAGATTGCACGGTCGCTCCCGCTTTGCTCAGTCGGTCGAGCGCGTTCGTAATCGACGCCCGTACTTCATCGTCCGCCAGCGAATCGAAGATCCCACTGAGCCGCCCCAATCGAGGTGGTGCGAGCGGTGACGCATCGAGCGCGGTGACAATTCCCAGTGAGTTCGGCCGCTCGTCGCCGATCACGTCCAGCAGCAGAGCCAGATCGCGCACGCACCGGGCGATGGGGCCGGGGTGATCCATGTTCGCAGCCAGCGGGACGACTCCCTCGCAGTCCACGAGGCCGAACGTCGGCTTGCACCCCGCCACGCCGCAATACGAAGCGGGTCGCGTGATCGATCCCCCTGTCTGTGAACCGATCGCCCCCAAGCACATCCCCGTCGCCACCGCCGCCGCCGATCCGCTGGACGATCCACCCGGCGTCCGGTCGAGATGCCACGGGTTGCGCGTGACCGGTGGATCAAAGCTCGCGAACTGCGTCGTTACCGTCTTGCCCACGATGACAACTCCCGCCTCGCGCAACCGCGTGACGATCGGCGCATCATGCCGCGCCTCACCATCTACTCCCTCTCCCCCCGGGAGAGGGCTGGGGTGAGGGCACGCGGCTCGCGACATCGCCTCCCACTCCAGCGGAAACCACTCCGCCCCCGCCTTCGTCGGCCACCCCGCGACATCGACAATGTCCTTGATCCCCATCGGAATCCCATGCAGCGGCCCGCGCCAGTGACCCGTCGCAAGTTCCGCATCGAGTTCCGCCGCCCGCCGCAACGCTCCCTCGCGATCCACGCTCACCCACGCTCGGACTTGCGATTCATGCTCGTCGATCTTGGCGAGACAAGCATCCACCACCTCGCGGCACGATCGCTCGCGACCGTGAATCTGCCCGCCGACTCCGTGGATGGTTTCGCCAAGCGTGGGAACAAGTTTCATCAGGTCGTCTCCAGTACCGTCGTTTAAGTTGTCTCGCGAACTTTCCACAAATCAAACTTCGCTTGTAGAATCCACTCTACCGAGAAACAACATCGAGGGAAATCATCGGAGGTGACGGACGATGAAACTGCAATCGAGCGGCTGGACCGGATTGGTGATCGGGTGTGTTCTTGTCACGACATCGGCGGATGCCGCACCGCCAGCGATGAAGGTGGACTTCAATCGCGACATTCGGCCGATTCTGTCGAACGTCTGCTTCGAGTGCCACGGGCCGGACGGCAATCAGCGGAAGGCCGAGCTGCGGCTCGATACGAAAGATGGCGTGTTTCGTTCCCAGGACGACGTGACCAACGTCGTCGCGGGCAAACCGGCGGAGAGTGAAATCTATCTGCGAGTCGTATCGACCGACCCAGAACAACGCATGCCGCCTCCAAAATTCGGCAAGCAGCTTGCGAAAGAACAGACGGACCTCATCAAGCTCTGGATCGAACAGGGAGCCGAATGGAAGGGGCACTGGGCGTTCGTCCCGCCGACGCGGCCCGACCTGCCCGTCGTCACCGGACCGCGTGCCACCGGCCAGCCACCGTTTCTCCGCACGCCGATCGACCAATTCATTCTCGCCGAACTGCGCGAACACGGCTTGCAACCGAACCCCGAAGCGGACCGGATCACACTCGGCCGGCGATTGAGCTTCGACCTGACCGGTCTGCCGCCGACAGTGGCCGAAGTGGACGCGTTCGTCAACGACAAGTCGGCCGATGCGTTTGAAAAGTTGGTCGACAAACTGCTGGCATCTCCGCATTTCGGTGAGCGGATGGCGCTGCACTGGATGGACCTCGTCCGATTCGCCGACACCGCCGGTTATCACAGCGACAACCCGCGCGACATCGTGCCGTATCGCGACTACGTGATCCGCTCGTTCAATGCGAACCTCCCGTTCGATCAGTTCACGCGCGAACAACTCGCGGGCGATCTGTTGCCATCGCCGTCGGTCTGGCAGAAGGTGGCGTCCGGTTACAACCGTTTGTTGCAAACGACCGAGGAAGGCGGTGCGCAGGCGAAAGAGTACATCGCGAAATACGCAGCCGACCGCGTGCGCAATGTGTCGAGCGTGTGGTTGGGTACGACGATGGGTTGCTGCGAGTGTCACGATCACAAATATGACCCGCTCACGCAACGAGACTTCTACAGCCTGGCCGCATTTTTTGCCGACGTGCAGGAAACGGCGGTCGGCCGCCGTGAACCGGGCCTGCCTGTGCCGAGCGAAGAGGACGAGAAACAACTCACGCAACTTGACCAGTCGATCGCCTCCGCGCGAAAGCATCTCGACGACGCCGTGGCCACGCTCGTCGCGACCAATCCCAACTCGGAACAGGTACTCGGGACGACGTCCACTTGGACCGTTCTCGATCCTATCGAAACAAAAGTCCAGGGCGAATCGCAATTGGTTAAGCAGCCGGATGGTTCGTACAAGTCCTCCGGCAAAGCGGCCGGTCAGGAAACGTATGTGCTGACATTCAACGGCGCGTTACGTAGCCATCACGCTCCGCGTGATGAGCCGAATGGCAAGAAGACGCCGAATGCCGACTCGGCTCGTCACGCGGAGCGTGACGGCTACGTACCGATCACCGGATTCCGGCTCGAAGCGCTCACGGACGACGAGTTGCCCGCGAAGGGACCTGGGA
>JACRIH010000430.1 GCA_016235885.1 Planctomycetales bacterium
CGCGGAGCCGGGCGGCGATGCGGCGCTGTTCGGCAAAGGGTGGCGCAAGAAGAGGGAAATTTGAAAGCACCGCTTTGTTGATGGACGCGATGCCGGTCGTCCGCTTGGCGTGGCGAAGGAAATAGGCTTTGCCATAGGGCGAGCCAAACTGAAAAGCGAGGAATGCGGAGTCGAACAGCGCCGGGTCGAAGCGAATACGGAAGATATGGTTCTGATGGATGCAGTCCGGGATCTCTCCCTGCCAGTACGTTCCTCGGCCGAGTTTGTCGAGATCACCACCTTCTGTAAGCAGGACGTCTCCAGGCTCAAGGCGGCAAGCATTGATTTCGTCCTCGGATGCGGGCGTCTTCTTAACATCGTCCAGATCAAGAAAGCCGTCCTGCACATTGGCCACGCGAAGATAGGGCACCACGCGACACTCTCTGCCATTCAGGTTTCGACCAAGAGTGATTCCCGACGAGATTTCTGTGGCGTCGCCGAGACGGTGCCAGCGCCATCCGTTGGGGAGGGCTGCTGAGGGTGCGCCGCTGCTGGTGATCGCGGGAATTGATCGCGAGCGAGTCATGCGGCAAACAACCTCGTCTTGGCGTCCTTCATCACAGCGACCGGCGTACCGAGCGTCCGGAGCGCGTCGAAGCCGCCGGCGTCGCTTATTTCCGGCACGTCCCAGAGTGCGGTCTTCTCCAGCGCCTCGGTACCGCCGACTTCAAACTGATGGCCGAGCGCGCGCAGTACGGTGGCGGCCTTCACGTCCATCGACTCGAACCACGGTTGGTTGTTTTCGAGATAAACGGTCTTGCGCTCGGGGCGCTTGAGCGCGCGGGCACGGTAGCCGTGGTGGGCGAACAAGTCATAGAAGTCGTAGTCGGTCATCTGCTCGACATCGCGGAGGAGTTCCGGGCTGAAGTTGTCGCCCCGGAGGTGCACGATCAGCTTGTCTCGCTTTTGTTTTTCAATCCAAAGTTCTCGAAACTCGTCGAGGTTGTGCGCTTCACTGAGAACGCGCCGGATCATCTCGCGACGGTATTCTTCGACGGGAATCATCACGTCTCGACCGTCCCTGCGGCCTGGAATGAAGCGTCCGAGTCCGATGATGCCGGTGTGTCCCGGAATCTCAGGGACAGGCGGAGATTCACCACCACCGCCGCCGCCATCACCACCGTCACCGCCATCGTCTCCTCCTCCACCGCCGCCTCCACCACCGCGAGGGCGCGGCGGATTGGTGATGAAGTCGGTGCCGAAGAGGTCGGTGACGCCGGTGTAGTCGTAGAGCCAGAACTTGTATTTCTTGGTTTCCTCATGGATGCGCGTGCCGCGCCCGAACATCTGGTAGAACTTGATCGCCGAGTTCAGGTAACGGAAGAAGACAACGGCGTTGAGCCGCTCGATGTCCACGCCGGCCTCCAGCAGGTCCACCGTGCAGGCGATGAAGGCTCGCTCGCCGGAACCGCGCATCGGCTCGATCATGTCCGCGCCATTATTGGGACCGCCCATGCACTTGAAGGCGTAGTGGTCCTTCGGCTCGCGTTGGTTGTCGCGGCACCAGCGGACGTAGAGGTTGTTCATCTGCATGGCCACGCGGTCGGCATGAATCTCGCGGTTGCAAAAGATGATGACCTTCTGCTCCGGGCCGCCGTTCTCGCAGAGCAGTTTGAAAAGATCGGCGCACATGGCCGGAGTCCGCATGTCGATGAATAGCTCGTCGTCGAAGTCCTTGCCGGTGTAGTTGTCCTTGGTCAGTTCTTCCTCAGTGATGGGCTTGCCTCCGGCGTGCGCTGCACGAGCGGCTATGTCACCGCGCCAATTTGTGGACCGTCGCGAGCCGGGTTCATCACCGGACGCTATCAGACGCGCTTTGGTTTTGAGCACAACCCGCGCGTCGGTGATGAAAACACGCTCGGTCTGCCGCTCGACCAGCGGACCATCGCCGATCAGCTCCACGCGGCCGGTTACGCCACGGGCCTGGTCGGGAAGTGGCATCTCGGATTCAGTCCCGCGCATCTGCCGCAGGCTCGAGGATTCGATGACTTCTTTGGATTCCTCGTGGCCATGCACAACTTCACGCTCCGCAAAAACGCCGAGCCGAAGTTCGAGGCCGCCTATTCGCGCAACATGATTTATCGGGGACGCGAACGGCAACAACTCAACGGCTACACCACGGACCTGTTCACCGACGAGGCACTCGCCTTCATGGACCGGCACACCGAGCAGCCGTGGTTCCTGGACCTCGCCTACAACGCCGTCCACACGCCGCTGGAAGTCCTCAAGAAATATGGCGACCGCGTGCCAGCCACCGTCACCGATCCGGATCGGCGCGGATACCTCTCGTTGCTGATTGGTCTCGATGACAGCGTGGGCCGCATCACCGCTCATCTGCGTGCCACCGGTCGCGACAAGAACACGCTGATCTTCTTCTTCAGCGACAATGGCGGCGCGGGCCGGAAACCGTTCCTCTCGTACAACACGGGCCACAACGCGCCGCTGCGTGGCGACAAGGGCCAACTGCTGGAAGGTGGCATTCGCGTTCCGCCTGCACGCCAACGTGCGGGCGCACGAGCGCGGCACGGGGCCGGAGATTTGGGAGCAGTCGGCGGGCAAGGTGGATGTGTTCGTGGATTTTGCCGGCAGCGGCGGCACGTTCACCGGCACGGCGCGCTTCCTCAGGTCGCAAAACCCGGTGATTCGCTGCTATCTCCTCGAACCAGCCACCGCCGCCGTGCTTGCGGGCCAGGCAGTCACCAATGCCAGCCACAAGATTCAGGGCGGCGGCTACAGCATGGCGGACCTGCCGTTGCTGGACCGCTCGCTGATCACGGACTACCTGAGCGTGACGGACGAGGAGGCCATCGCCGGCGCTCGCTTGCTCGCTTTGGAGGAAAGCATCTTCGGGGGCTTCTCGTCGGGCGCGCACCTGGCCGCAGCCGTGAGACTGCTCCGGGACCGCGAGCCCGGCGCGACCATCGCTTTCCTGATCTGCGACAGCGGGCTCAAGTATCTCAGCACCGACCTGTTTTCCGACGCCATCGCGAAATGAGAATGTACATGAAGCCCATCGTCCTCCTGACTCACTGCCTTGCGGCCTCGTCGTTGCACGCGCAGGTACTTCCGGGCACAAAGCCGCTGGAAGAGAACCCTGATTTCTCGGCGGCGATGGTTGCGGGCATTGATCGCTTCCTGGATCGGACCAGGGATGAAATGGTCGCGCGGCGGCCACAGTTCTGGCAGCGCGATGTCAGTTCGACGCAGGCTTACAGCGCGTCGGTCGCTCCGAATCGCGGGCGGCTGCGGCGGATCATCAGGGCGGTGGATGAGTTGACCGGTCCGACCGGATCAACCGGCGCTCGTCGCGGAATCCGCGCGAGTGCGGGTCTTCGCCGTGCGCTGGACGGTGTTCGAGGGCGTGACTGGCGAAGGCTTGCTGCTAGTGCTTGATCAAACCTGAGATGACAGGTAGCCGCGTTTCGCCAGAATGCGGGACACCCGTACTCTGGCGAGTGCGGCTACGTGTCAATTCAGCTCTGTTGGTCCACTAGAGCCGAAGGGCCAAGTCTCGTCGCGGATCGTAGCGCTGCCGGATGCAGATCAGACGCCGGAGATGCTGGCCGGGCTGATGCCCGGTGGCGATGCCTGGGCCATGCGGCTCGCGGAGTCGAGCTGCGCGGTGATCATCCCGGCCTTGATCGACCGAAGATGCAACTGGTCAGGCAATCCGCAAATCACGATGACCGATCAACCGCATCGCGAATGGGTCTGGTGACCGGCGTATGAATTGGGCCGCCACGTCATCGGCTTCGAAGTGCAAAAAGTACGTGCGGTCCTGGATTGGTTCGAGTCGCGCAGCGACAAACTGCCGATCGAGATCGCAGGTTACGGGGAAGGCGGTCTCGTCGCTCTGCACGTTGCGGCGCAGGATGAGCGAGTCGCCGGCACACTGGTCAGCGACTGTTTTCAGCGGCGCGAGGATCTGTGGCAGGAGCCGATTTACCGCCGCGTGTGGAGCTTTCTGCGCGAGTTTGGTGATGCCGAAATCGCCGGCCTGATCGCGCCGCGCGGCCTTATCATCGAGCACAGTCCGGGTCCGCGCGTCGATGGGCCTCCGCAATCCGAGCCATCGCGACGGAAAGGCGCGGCACCCGGAGTGATCACGCCACCGCAGATCGAGTCCGTGCGGCAGGAGGTGGATCGCGCGCGACTGCTCACCAAGGGCATGGGGAGCGGGATTGAACTCATCACGGGCGACGAGGGCGCGGAGATCGGTCCCATCTCGCCGGCGGCTACAGTGCGATCGTGCAAAGCAACGAGGTCAGCCCAGAGGCGGGACAAATCCTCGTCGATCGGATCATCGACCGGATCAATGCTGTTTGGCCCAAGAAGCCGTGATGGGTTCCAACCACCCCAAGTGATCCCGAATGACGAACGCGAGGCGTTTCACTTCAGTTTGCCCTGCATCTGGAAGAGCCACGTCAGCGCCGTGTTCATCAACTGCTCGCCGGCACCGACCGCCACGGGAGCGACTTGGTTGTCCGCACCGTAACCCCCCTCGGCCGCGGCCTCGATGGTTGGGAAGTATTGGTGGTAGCCGTTGCTGTAGCCGAAGAAGAACAGCCGCTCGACCCGCGTCCGCTCGCGCAGCCGGATGGCGTGCTGGCAGAAGAACTCACCCGACCCACCCACGAGGGCGATGTCGCCGTTGAGCAGCGCGACGGTCAGCCGTGGGCGGATGCCGTCGGCGTATTCGTCGGTGAAGTTCGCGACCAACTCGGGGAAGAAGGCGAACGAGTACGCCGCGCGAATCAGCGGATTGTTCAAGTCGCTGCGCGAGTCGAATCGAAACCGCTCTTCGCGGACCTTCAGCGTAGGTTTCGCCACCACAACGGGCTGAAGCGATGTCGCGAGCTTCACGGCCTCGCGTCCCAGCGCCCGGCCGAAGGCGATGTGATCGGCATTCGCACCCTTGTTGATCGAGAGGTCTCCGGACGCGCCCTGCATGAAGATCGCGGTGCCGCCGAAATCTTGTTCGATCGCCCCCTTCATCGCGCCGACATAGTCCGCCGAGAACTTGAGCGTCTGCCCCGGAACGCTCGTCGGGTGGCCGGAAAAATTCACGAGCACGGCGATCGGTTTGTCCATGGCGTCGTCGAGTCGCATCACGGCCAGTGTGCGATCCACGGGTTTCGGTTCCCGTTTGGAGTGGCGGTTGCGATTGAAGCCGTCGAGGTCCACCGCGCCCGTCGCGAGCTTGGCCGGTACGAGTGACTGATCTGCCTCGACGATCGCGGCGACGATGCCGTCTTCGAGTTGCTGGTAGTAACGGATCGCGGCGTCAAAGCGGCCCTTGCCCTTCCCATCCTCATTGCTCAGTTCGACCACCGGCCCGTGATGCGTGTGCGATCCGGCAATGAAGGAGTGTTCGATGCCCGCATCGGCTTTGATGCGCTGGCGGATGCTCTGAAGCGATTTCTCCGACGGCGAGCGACCAAGATCGAGACCAACGATGGCGAGCTTCTTGTCGCCCGCCTGGATGACGACCGCCGCCGCGTGGAGCGGATCGAGCGTGCCGCCCGACAAGAGATCATGCCGCGCGCCGTAACCCCACATCGGCACCGGCTCCTTGGGAGTGATATCGCGTTTGGCGGCCCCGGCCTTGAAGACGGCTTCCGCCGCTTGCGCTGCGGTGGCGAAAAACAGACCCAGCGCGAGTGCGAGCCAAATCGTGCAACTTCGGCCGGAGTTCATGGATGTCATAGAGATTCACTTTCCAGCGAGGCTTCGCGTCGGACCTATGTAGCCGTCACCGCTCCGCGTGACGAGCCGAACGCTCATCGACGCGGTCTTGGCAATTCGGCTCATCACGCGGAGCGATGATGGCTACGTTGCGTCGGCCGTGGGCGATTCATTTCGGTTCGGTGGTTGCGGGCGGCTTCGCGCGCAGTTCGCGAAACTGTTTCCAGGTGAGCAGCTTGAGTCCCTCGTCCTGGATCAGGCGGGCGGTTTCGGGATCGGTGAAGATGCGGCGGTCGCCATCGCGGCGCGCGGCGCTGTTCGTGACGGAGCGCAATTCCGCATCGTCGATCCCGCAATGAATGATGAGTTCGCTGACGCCCGGCGGGAGAGTTTTGATCGTCTTTACATAACTTTCGAGCCGTTGCTCGTGTGTGTCGCCGCCGTAGAACTGCGCCAGGCCGTCGAGCAGCGGCAGCCGTTGTTCGGTCAGCCGGGCGACGAGCGGCGGTCCCACGTCGCGCAGTGTCGGGTAGGCTTTCAGAGTCTTCTCGCTGAGGTTGCGAAAGAACAACACCGGCAGATCGTGTTCGATTCCGACCGCGACGTAGACCTCGATCAAGTCCGGCCGGCTGACCAGAGCACCCATGTGCGTGTCGAGATGACTGACCGGAATGCCGAGCTGCTTGGCTCGCGCGATCTGTGCCTGGAGTTCGATGGCGACTTCCTCGCGCTTGGCGTGCTTCGCGACTTGTTCCACGTTGGCCCACAGGTAGCCGTGCTCATCGACCAGGCTGGGCACCTTGTCCTTTCCGGCGACAGGCCCCCAGCGGTACTGCTTCCACTCGGAGTTGAGCGTCAGGTGCAGGCCGTAATCGAATTGCGGATGCGTCTTGGAATACTCGGCGAACTCGGTGACCCACGGGCAGGGGATCATGATGCTGCACGACGTGACGATCCCCTTTTCGAGCGCCTCGATCGTGGCCCGATTGACCGAGTGGCACATGCCGGCATCGTCGGCGTGAATAATCAGATATCGCTGCTTGTCCGCCGTCGCGGGCGAATCCTCGCCGCGCGAGGACGAAACCGTCAGCAATACAGCAGCCAGCAGAATCACGGCGTGGCGGCGGAACAAATCGGTTTTCATCGGCTCAATCTCCTCGTGTTCTTGACTCAACGGCAACAACTCATTGTCGCGGTACGGTGATGAAACTGCGTCAGTGTCAGTCAGGCGGCGCGATGTACAACGGGTTCGAGAGAATCCAAAGCGTGCGCTCGCCAGCGATGTCGAGCCAAGCTTCGGCTCGGTAGTTGCCCGATTCGACAACGGGAAAACTGAGAGTTCGCCCAACGGATTCCTCGACAACTTTGCCGTTGCGCAGCAGTCGCCAGTGGACAGGAAGCGGTGCCTGCCCGCGCAAGCTCAGACCGCGAGTCATGACCAGTTGGCTTCCCATTTCAAGGCGCTGCGATTCTGTGACGGCGGCGAAATCGAACCCTGTCGAATTCGCGAGCCAATCGAAGGCGACAAACGCGCGCCCGGCCTCAAGTGATTCGCGGACCGCCTTTTCGCTCAACTCGGTGAGCAACAAATGCGTGCCCACATGACGCAGACTGTTCTCGTACGGATCGAGCAGCAGACGAAATAACTCATCACCGACTTGTTTGCCTTTCCGTAGTCCATCGCTTCCAGGAATGGCCGCCACATCCAACTCGATCAGCAATTTTCCCAGAGCGTCCTCGACCCGCGCCTTGTCCCCTGCGACCCAGCGAACAACCAAGCCGATATTCTGGTGCGCATCATTCGCCGACACGCCGGTGTGTGGAGCCGACGCGCAGAGTTCATCCCAGCGTTTCAAATAGTCGGCTGGATAATCTTGCAGGGCAGAGTACGACTCTTGCGGATACCTGCGAACCATCTCGGTCGCTTGCAGCAACCACAACGGATTGCGCAGCGCGGCGATCATCTTCTTTTCATCCTTGAAGTCGGCGTGCGTGTTGTAGATTTCCACTCCGGTGACGCCGCGGACGTTCCAGTCCATGCGCTCCTCAAGGTGCGACACGAACATGAGTCCGCCGCGGCCTCGCACCAGGTCGGAGTAATCTTGCGGAGTTCCGGGAGTCACGCCGCGCAGACTCATGGTTGGAAAAGCGAGAAACCCCTGTGACTCGGCTCCCGGAATAAGCAGCACGCCGTCCTTCATTCCCTGATGCCCGTCTTTGAAGAAGTCGTAGTACTCGGCGGGATGTTCGTTGAACATCAACACGCTGGTCCCCGTGACCTTCGCCGCCGCAACGATCTCGTCGATGGTCCCGCGACTATCGTGAGACCAGCGCGAATGGACATGCAGGTTCGCACGATGCTCCCGAAACGGACCAAGCCGGGGCAGTGCTTTCCAATCCGCGCGAAGTGCCTGCACGGCTTGATGCACCGCTTCAAGCTTCTTCGGTTCCAGCTTGGTAAGTGCGTCAGCACGGGCGATGGTCGTGCCCAAGGCCATTGTCACAACCAGAAGCGGAGTCAGCTTGCAAATGTTCTGCATTCATTCGCTCGAAGATCGACAGGTTCGTGGCTGCGTTGACGCTGAGGGAGTATTGTCGCATTTCTCCGAGTTGCAAGCCAAGCGAGCGAACCCAAGTTGGAAGAACCACATCATCACCACCGACCACGCGATAGATGGCCTCAAATTGGATATTGCTACGGGAGTGCCCCTGCTCACGCGACGAATTGAAATGAAGTGGAAACAATCGACCTCGCCGGACGCATGACGCAGTGGTTTCTCCATGAACCAAAATCACTTTCCCGCAGTCGGAGATGGGCTACCGCAACGGTCTGGCCGGTGTCTTCTCGATTGAGGAACATCGGCACGACCCGCTATGACAAATACGTGGACGGTCCGAAATATGTTACGGAGCACACGACGGACCTCTCGTTTGTGGGCTGGAGTTGTGGCCGGCATGATGGATACGCCACCTAGCAAGAGAACATGGAAAGGCAAGAAGTCGGCAACGCCACCGGGCGGCAAAGTCTATCTGGCCATTTCTCCCGGCCGGGGCGATATGCAACTCGCGGAGAAGGCGCTGCCGCTGCCGAACGAGTTGAAGGGAAAGGCTTACGATGACCCGTTGGTCAAGAAAGCGTTTCTCAGCTACTGCCAGCGCAGCATCGAGTTCTTCAAGCCCGACTACCTCGGGATCGAGGTCAACGAGATTTACAGCGCCGGCCCCGGCAAGTGGACGGACTACGTCGAACTGCACAAGCATGTTTACGAACAGCTCAAGAAGGAGCACAAGGGTCTGCCAATTTTTGCGTCGTTCACTTTGCATAACATGTTCAAGCAGCGCGGCAAGATGTTGACCGAGTTCCAGAGTCTCATGCCCTACAACGACCTCGTGGCGGTGAGCTACTACCCGTTCTTCGTGGACGACAAGGACCGCCTGACCGCCCTCGACTGGCTCACAGAGAACTTCGATTCGTTCCAGAAACCCTATGCGATGGTCGAGACGAACGATGCTGCCGAGCGGTTCTCATTTCGGTGGGCGACGGGCCAGCCTCTGCTCACGATCGAAGGCACTCCGGCCAGGCAACTGCGCTACAACGAGAAGTTATTGGCACTGGCGCAGAAGCGCAACTTTGCGTTCGTGGTCTGCTTTATCCACCAAGACTACGACGCGCTTTGGGAGCGGATCAAAGCCGGGGCACCCGGATTCTTTGTCGCCTGGCGCGACTGCGGGCTACTCGACGAAGCGGGAAAGCCAAGGCCGGCCCTCAAGGTGTGGAAGAACTACCTCGACTTGCCGTTCAAGGCCGCGAAGTGAACACCGACAACCACGAATATCGTTGAGGAAAAATCCCGCACCGCTGTACCAACGAATGCTGTCAAATCGCAGTTTCTCCGCCGTCGTTGGATCGCTGAATCGACAACCCGGGAACGCAATGACGACATTCAAATGCCATCTCTGGTTGTTGCCCGCCGCACTTGCAGTGCGGTTTCGGTGCGGCATGAACTACACAATGGAGTTCGACCCCGGCCATCGCGTCCTGCTACTCGTCACCGGCGGCGACGGCGACCCGACTCGTGTGTGGACATTGCGATTGAAATCACCATGAGTCGGACTGCAAGTTGTCAAGAAGAGTGCCGCGAAATTGTCATGGGGTAGTGCTCATCGCGTTGAGGAGTTGCGCCCTCCGGTATCGTTTTTTTGGCGTCATCGTGAGTTCACTCACCGTCATGTTGGATGGTTACTTTGCGGCCGCGGTCGATGATTGGATGCAATACACGCGAACCGACGTGCGGATCAGCAGCCGGTTGCCGGCGATGGCGGGAGTCGCCATGCACATGTCGTCCTCGGCGAGCGAGTTCGTGTGCAGCACTTCAAAATAATCGCCCGCCTTCAGCACGAAGGTGACACCGTCTTCGTTCACACAAAACACTTTGTCTGCGTAGGCCCACGGAGATGACGTAAACGCCCGGCCGTTCGGCAATCGTTGGATGCCGAAGATCTCTTTGCCGTCGTTCGCTTGCAGGCATCTCACCATTCCCATGTCGTAGAGCACATACAGCCGGTCGTTGAAGATCAGCGTCGAGGGGTTGTAGGGACCGGCTTTCGGTTGGGACCACGCGATGAACTCGTTCGACGTCTCGCCGGCTTTGAGTGAGATGTCGCCGTCCGCACCGGGCCGAATCGCGTAGATTGGCTTCGTCAGGTCCATCACATAACCCGAGCTGACATAGAGCAGTCCGTTGTGCTCGTACGGCATCGCGATGGTAATGCTCGACATGCCCTTCAGCGACCAGAGCAGCTTGCCGTCGAGATCGTAGGACCGAACTCTGCCAGTCCCCGGCGTGACGATCTCGGTGCGCTGAGCGTTCTGCCAGACGAACGGCGTCGCCCAGTTGCTCTTCTCGTCGCGAGGCGTTCGCCAGACTTGTTCGCCGGTTTTGGCATCCAGCGCGAGCAGATAGGAATCCCGATCGTTGTCGTTGACGAGATAGATTCGATCGCGATGCAGCACGGGTGACGCCGCACTCCCCCAGCCGTTTCGAATCGCCTGCGGCTTGAGCGTGTGCTTCCAAACTTCCTGCCCATCGAAGTCGAAGCAGAAAACGCCGACGTTGCCGAAGTAGCAATAGACTCGCTCGCCGTCCGTGACCGGAGTCTCCGAGGCGTAACTGCTCTTCAAATGAATCGGAGTCTCCGGCTTCCCTGCGTGGACTTGCCGCTCCCAACGAACGTCACCGGTCTTCAGGTCGAGGCAAAAGACTTTCCATTGATGGACCGCGTCTGCTGGCTTCGGTCGATCGCCACCGAAATACAGACCCTTCTTCGGCTCCTCGGCTTTGCCTGAGTTGATCACGGTCGTGAGGAAGACGCGGTCGCCCCACACAATCGGCGACGACCAACCGCGCCCCGGAACGTCCGTCTTCCAAGCCACATTCTCCGTCGCTGACCAGCGATCGGGCAGGTTGTTGCCAATCGCGACACCGCGCGAATCGGCACCGCGAAACTGAGGCCAATTCGACTGTGCGATCGCTTGCGAGCCACACGCGATGAGAATCAGAAAGCAAAACGGAATGCGGGCAAGTTTCATGAATGAGTCTCCCGAGAGTCGTCTTTCGCGAAGTTGTCGTCAGCCGGTCTGCGGATCAATCGGCCAACTCGTGAATCGTGTTGTGGATCGTCCCTTGAATCGGCGTGCCTGTGGCCGAGCGGAACGAGTATTTGATTTCCATGCACCAGGTGGGGCGCAGCTCGGAAACGTCAAGTGTGAGGGTCTTGGAGTCCGCCGACAACTTCGCGCCGCGCACGTCGAGCAACTTCTCGTCGAAGTGCTTCGATCCGTAATCCTTTGTCCGCTTGAGCGACCAAGTTTTGATTTGCAGATTCTTCACGTCGAGCGATGCCGGATCGAGCGGTTCGGTAAACGTGAGCTTCAGGCCGGACTTGGTGGCGTGCAGACCGACCGGCAAGTAGATCGGCTGGCCGGTGGCTCGCAGGCGATACAGGCCGCCGGGATAGGTCGCGTTGCCAGCCCAGGCGAACATGCCGCACAGATAGAGTTGTCCGTCCGTCGGGTGAAACCGGCCGCGCATGACGCCGGTCGGAAACAGCGGCAGCGGTAACTCGATCATGCCCCCTTGCATCGTGCCGCGCACGTTCTCGTGAGGAACGAGAAACACTTTGCCGTAACCGTAAGACAGATTCAGCAGCGATCCCTTGAGCGGTCCCCAGCGATCGCTCTCGACCCACAACAGCTCGGCGGGCGAGCGGTCGAAGGCATTCGTGATCCAGCACAGCGGCGGGACCATCGCGGAATCCGACGAGTCCGTCACGTCGTGATAGCCCAGCATGTTGCCGTAAAACTTGGGCTTGCCGGACGGGTCCACCGTGACCCAATTGATGCGGTTCTTGGGATTCCAAAAGCCTTCCTGATCGGTGACGACAAACGAGCCGTCGGGATTGAGGCAGACTCCATTCGCCGCTCGAAAACCATTCGCCAGGATGTCCGTGCGCGAACCGTCTTTGCTCACGCGCAACAACGTCCCGTGATGCGGCACGACGGCGGCTTTTCCGTGGCAGCCCGACTTGGCGTAGTAGAAGTTCCCGGCGGCGTCGGTTTGCAGTCCCATCGCGAATTCGTGGAAGTGCTCGGTGACTTGATGGTCGTTGTTGAGGCACTGATAGAAGTCGATCTCGCCGTCACCGTTCAGATCATGCAGCACCGCCAGTTGATCGCGACACGTCACATGGATTTTTCCATCGACGATCTTGAGCCCCAGCGGCTGGAACATTCCCGATGCGATCCGCTGCCAACGTAGGTCAGCCTTTCCAGGCTGACTTTCGACGATCCACACGTCGCCGTCCCACGAGCAAACGGCGATGCGGCCATCGGGAAAGAAGTCGAGTCCGGTGAATCGGGTCTGAGCCAGCCACGGATTCGATTCCGGAGCCGTCAGCACGTCGGCTGCGAATGGCCCGTTGTCGGCACCGAGCACTGCTTTCGTTTCCAGTCTCTGCGGCCAGCGCGGCGGGCCGCCCTTGGTCAGCGCGGTCAGATCACGATCGGCGTCTGGAATCGGTTGATCGCTCAAGCTGTTGGCGAACTTGCTCGTGTCCGCATCGCGAACAGTCGCGGAATCGGAGGGCAGCCAGACGGTGAATCGCAACGGTTCCTGGCCGGCGGAAATCTTGAGTCGCAGCCGACCGTTTTCAGCCGACCATTCGGCCAACGTGTTTCGCGGCGAGAATCCCGCGACCAGCGGGCCAGACAGCGAACTCACGGGAGCCATGCCGCGCCGGACTTCGGCATCGTGTCGATGATTCGTCGCGTCGGCGATCTTTGTTCCTGACGCTTCACCGAGCAGCCACTGCGCGACGAGCGATTTGTCGTCGTTCGTTGGCTTGGCGAAATCAGACAACCCCTCGGTCAGACGCCGCTGGTAGAAACGGACCTGCGAAATGTCGCCTTGGAAGAACGTTGCCGGACGCGGGAAGTCAGGAGTCGTGAATCCAATCCGTACGACGCTCTTGGGCAATGCGGCCTTCGCGGTCAGCGAGCCTTCGCCATCCAATTTGCCATCGACGAACAGTCGCACGCGATGCTCGGACTGCTGCCAAGTCATGGCGACTTGATGCCAGCGGTCGTCGTTGATCTTCGACTTCGCCGAGACCGCGCCGACCCAGCCAATGTCGAAGGCGAGCCGGCCATCGCGAATGAAAAACGTCTGCCCGTCGGGAGTCCACTTCGGCCCGGACTGGCTCAGCGACCAAATTGTTCCGTCGGCTTTCGTCTTGATGCGAGCGGCGATCGAGAAGTCTTTCGTCGTGAGGTCGAACGCCTCCCCTTTGGAAATCTCCAAATAAGTGTTCCCATCGAAGGCGAGTCGTTGCTCGCGAGACGCGGTGGTTTCGGAACCCGGCGGCGCGAACATCACGACCGATTTGTCCGCGCGGCTGATGATCGTCGGTCGCGCGTCGTGCGCCGGATGCTCTGCCACTTGCAGCAGCAGGTCGCGATCGCGCGGTCCGATGTTGAAGGTTCGCAGAAACAACGGTGCTCGGTCCGCGCCAGCCGTAGCCACGCTCGCCAGAGCGTGGGTTCCTCCGCGACGTCCCACGCTCTGGCGAGCGTGGCTACGGTTCAGTTCGCTAACAAGCGGTGACACGACGACTGCCTCGCGAGTCAGCAGCCGCGGCGACTCCAGCACCTCGGTCGTGCCGACCGAGTACGAGAAGACGACTTGCTGACCGTGGTGATACAGCCCTCGATACGTCGCCCACTCGCGCGGCAGCGGGCCGTAGCGTTTGCCGTCGCGACCTTTCACACGCTGGTCATCGAGAAACCCACCGCTGGCCGGATTCGCCCAGCCAGGCCCGGTCGAGTTGGCGAATGCCGTTTGCCCGACCACTCGCGGATGCACGCCGTGTGCGCCGTTGAATTGGATCCCCTGCCAGTCGATGAAGTTCGTAGCAGCGTCGCTCCGCGACGCTGATTCCGAGTCGCGGAGCAACTCGGCTACGTTCCACGCGGCCGCCGCACGCAGCGTGTCGGTGTCGAAGATCATCCAGTGCCGGCCGCGCGAGACGCCCCCTGCACCGGGATCAAGCCGCACCGCGACTCCCTTGTACGCGAGGTTGTGATCCAGCCCCGGCACTTCATACGTGTGAGCCAGACTCGGCCCGTAGTCCATTGCCGACCAGGGGACGATCTTGCTCGGCTCCGGGCCGCGCGTGTCTCCCTTCGGCAGCCGCGACAACAACGCCTGATCGACGGCCACGAACTGCGTCGGATTGTGTGGCTTGAGGTACGTCTCGCGGACATAGTGGACGACGTCGTACTTCTGCGACGGCACCATCCAAGTCTGCGGAGCCATCAGTCCGAAGCCGTGCGTCAGCGTGCGGTACATCGACAGCGGATCGCTGCCGTTCTTGAATTTTCCCTCGGCGAAACGGAGCGACGTCGGCAACGAACCCGGCTTGTCCTTTGTCCCGTGGCAGTTGGCGCAGACACGCTGATAAATCGCCTCGCCCCGTTTGAGCGAATCCCCGTTCCAATCACCGATGAGGGCGGCGTGATCCAAATGTTCTTCATATTCAGGCACGGTAAACGTCAGCAGCGAGGCAGCAGGTTGAAGCTGCATCGCTTTGGCCGCGCCGCCGTCGCGGATTTCGATCAAGTAGCGAATCAGGTCGAGGAACTGCTGCCGGCTATTCAACTGGTTGACCTGCCCCGCCGGCATGATCGACGTCGCGTTGACTTTGATTTCCTCGATGTCGGACGCGGCGATCGTTGTCGGCTCGCCACCGCGCGAGATGTCACGCACGACAACCTTGTCCTTTGTCCGTTCGACCAATAACGCCGACAGCGACTTCCCATCGGCCGTGATCACCGTGACTGATTCAAACCCTTTGCGAATGACCTTCGACGGCAGCAGCACCGATTCAACCAGCGACTCGTCCGAGACCTCTTTGCCGAGCGCCGTCAGGTCCGGCCCCAGCGAATTCAGCGGAGCTTTCCCCACCGCATGGCACTTCGAGCACGCCATGTGCTGCTGGAAAAAGAGGACCGCCCCACGAATCGCATCCCCCTCGGTCTTCGCGAGCGAGGCCAACTCCGCCGCTGGGACTCGGCTGAGATCTTCATCAAGCGTCTGCGCCGCAACCGTTGAAACCAGAGCGGTGAGCGAGAGCAAAAAGGGTTTCAAAACCGTAGCCACGTTCGCCAGAACGTGGGAAGAGGGACGGGATCCCCACGTTCTGGCGAACGTGGATACGCTTATGCAATTCATGGATGTCTCAAGTTGATTCGTTGGCACTGCGTTTGTCTGGCATCAGCCGGAACGCGGTCTACCTGGACTTCAGGCCGACCGTATTCACCGCGATGATTCGGTACTGATGCGTCTTGCCGGCTGCTGCTTTGGTGTCGGTGAAACGCATCTCGGCCAGTGGTTGCGTGGGGGTGTCGCTGTACGAAAGGTTTTGGAAGATCGGGCGGCCGAACGGATTTTTGCCTTGGCCTTGCTCGGGAACGCTGGCGAGAAACTCTCCGTCACGCTCGATGATGAAGCTGGCCAGCCCGCTTTCGAGGTCGGCGGCGGCGGACCAAGTCAGCACATTGCCCACGACTCGCAAGTTCGTCGGAGCAGGCGGCGGAGTGGCGTCGGTGACCATCGAGTCTTTGACGTACTGCGTCCAGGCCATTGCGACCGACTCGTTCGGCAGCCACACAGATTTCTCGACGGCACCGGCAAACTTTGTGGCCGGCACGGGAGCCACGACATTTGCATCACCGGCATTGAGTGGAGCAATCCAGCCGTCGCTGCTCGACATCGGCTTCAGCGGATCGCCGCTCTTTGCAGGCAATCTCGCGGTCAGGCAGGCGTCAAACCACGGCATCGCCAGATAGCGTTGATTGCCGCAGTCATGGCTCGACAACGGATCGACGGACACGCCGATGAGTCCCCCTTTGGCTCGCATGGCTAGAAAGAAGGCTTCATTTCCCGGCCACACTCCGGCGAACCGACCTTCCTTATCGGTGACACCTTCTTTCGTGCCGAGATTAACCATGACAGGCACTTGGCAGGCCGCGTCTGAAATGGGGTACGGTGGAGGCTTGCCATCGGCGGCAGCGATCGGCGGCACTCCCGAACGGAGCCAGGCGGCGGCCACTCGTTCGGGATGCAGCAACGTCATGCCGCCCGCCCAATGTCCGCCGCCACTGTGTCCCCACAGTGCCCACGGCACGGTGGACAATTCCGGATGACTCGACTTCGCGCCCAGTTCGGTCAACGACTTCTGAAACGCCGCATCCGAACCGTTGCGAGGATCACACCACAACTGGCAGTTGGCTTTCTCCGGCTGCTCATAGACGGGGCTGATCAACGCGCAGCCGTGCTTCTTCGCCAGGGCCTGCCAATGCAAGTCAAACGCGCCGGTCTGTCCTGACTTGCACGAGCCTTCACCGCAGCCATGCTGATGCACGATCAACCCGCGCAGCGTTTTGATCTCCGGCGGAATCCAAACGGTGTAGCTCACCGGATACACCAGCGTGCCCGGCTCGGATGAGCCGTCGTAGCGCACTCGATAGTACGGCGGATTGGCCGGAAGTGAATTGACATACGGCGGCTCTTGAGCAGAGACCGAACCAACCAGGGCGACCTCAAGAAGAATGACACAGAGCAGTGCAATCTGACGCATGGGAATCACCACAGTTTGAGGTTCGAGAATTGGTCGGTCATCTGACACGGCACACGAACGAAGAGCGGCAGATGGATGGCTATCGCTGGGACGCTGACTCTGAGGCGATGCAGAACAGATGCTTTTCGCCGCGGATGAGGAGGCGGTTTGAGGCCGGGACGGGGGAGCCGATGACCGATTCGGCCATGTCGTTCTCGGACAACAATTCGAATTTGTCGTTGGCGACGCTCGCGACAAACACGGTTCCATCCTCGCGCGGCGCGAACAGCTTGTCTCCAGCGATGAGAGGTGAAGCGTAGTAGTTCGAGCGGTGCTTGGGGAACGCGCCTTCCCAAACCGTCTTGCCCGTGGCAGGGTCGATGCAGGCGACTTCACCTCGGTCGCGGACCAGGATGACCCGGCCTTTGTAGGCCACCGGAGTGGGGACGAACGTGCCGACGTCATCCCGCTTCCACGCATGATTGGTCTGCGTGACGTCGCCGCTGCCCGTCAGTTGAACGCCATGCAGTCGCGGGATGCCTCGATCGTTGCGACCGTACGCAATGACCACCATGTCCCCCACGATCACCGGCGTCGCGATCGCCGGCCACAACTTGTTGGCATCGGGATTGAAGTTGCCGCACGACCATGTCACCAGCCCGTCGGACGCATTGTGAATCGTGAGATGTTCGGCTCCCCAAACCAGGATCGATTCCCGCCCTTGGTGTTGAATGACCAGGGGCGTTGAGTAACCGTGATCGCATTCGGTGGGCGTCGTGTAATTGCGAGCGACCTTCCAAACCATTTCGCCCGTCACTTTGTCGAAGGCGGCCAGCCACGACTCGCCCTGGTGCATGCGCACCATGATGACGTACTTCTCGGTCAGCACCGGCGAAGTGCCGTGATCCCAGAACAAAGTATCCTTTCCGAATCGCTCCACGAGATCAGTCTTCCAACGCACCCTTCCATCGAGTTCGACCGCCGCGAACGTACCGCTCTTGAAGAAGACGAAGACAGCCTTTCCATCGCTGACCGGCGACGCATTGCTTCCCGAACCGTTGCGATGCTTGCCAGTGTTTTCCTTGCCGAAGACCGACCGCCATTTCTCGACACCTTGGAAGTCGTAGCAGAGCAGTGCGTCATTCCCATCGGCCGGAGACGTCAGATAGATCTTGTCATTGAGCAAGATCGGTGTTGAGCAGCCCTTGCCCGGCAATGGAGTCCGCCAGAGATACTTGTCCGCGCCGAAGGCGACGGGATAGCTCCCCTGTTCGACGCTCCCATTCCCCAAAGGCCCGCGCCACGAACGCCAGTCTGCGGCATCCGCGGCAACTCCCAATCGTGCCGCGAAGAGAACCAACCCGATCGTGGCAATCAGTACTGTGTTTCGCATCGTTGTCGAAATCCTGTTTAATGGCGAGTGAAGCAGTGACGGCGCGTCAGCATACAGTCTCCTGTGGCTATGTGACCAGCGGTGCCGTCGTGACTCGGTCGCCGGACGTCATGCGTCCATTTCCCAGCGCTGCACAAGCCCGTCTTCCGGGTCGATGACATCTCCCACGAATCGAAATCCACATTTCGCGAGCACTCGCGCCGAGGCCAAACCTTCGTGTCGCGTATGTGCCCGCACGACGCGAACTCCCGCCGTTTGCCTCGCGAACGCAATCAAAGCCCGCGCGGCTTCGGTCGCGAACCCGTGGCTTTGATGATCCGGCTCGATGCCGTAGGCGATCTCGACGACACCGTTGTCGCTCGGCGGTCCTTTGAATCCGGCGTCTCCGATGCTGGTTCCCTCCTCACGCAACGTGACCTTGAATCCGAGAAGCCACGGATCGGGCTCGGTCGCCGCCAACGCCTTTTCAAGCCACAGTGGCGAAACCTCAGCGCGATCTTCGTCACTGAGTCGCTCAATCATTTCGCGGACGTCGTTCACGGAATTGAGCACAAGCGTCAGGCGATCCGTTTGAAGAATCATTGATGGCTCCTTGAATCATCGAATCAGCCGGAACGCGCTAGTCCGGATTATTCACAGACTTTCCCGCGAAACACGCGAAAGACACGAAAACGAAATGCGTTGTGGTGATCTGATGGCCTGAGATTTTTCAGCACCCTGCTTTGTGAGCCATCGATCCGAAAATGCTGAACGCCCTTGGCTCTTCGGACATTTCGTGTCTTTTGTGTGTTTCGCGGGAAATAATCCGGGCTAGCGGTTCAGCGATTTCGAGAACCGGGGCTAGCGCCGCGCGGCTCATTGCTGTTTTGTTTCCGATTCCTTCAGCAGCCCGCCATCGCTGAGCCATTCTGCAAATCGTTCCGGCCAGCGAGCGGCGGCGCTGGGCTTGGCGTTGTGGCGATAACCGAAGCCGTGACCCGCGTTGGCGAACAAGTGAAGTTCGGCCGGCACTTTCGCCGCTTTGTATTTAAGGTAGAGACTGGCCATCCCCTCGGCGATGTCCGGCCGGTCGCTGTAACCGGCAGCGATGAAAACCGGCGGCATCCCGGGTTCGGCGGAAAAGCTGCCCGAACTCCCCGGATAGATGAGTGCCTGAAAATCAGGCCGGCAACTCTGTTGTTCGATCACATCCGCCGAGTCCTTCCGACCGGCGTCATGTTTCATGGCGGCATACGCCGCGAGTTCGCCTCCCGCCGAGAAACCGAGAATGCCCACCCGGTCGGACTGGATGTGCCACTCGGCAGCGCGACTGCGGACCAACCGCAGAGCGCGTCGCGTGTCCGCCATCGCATGATCCTGAATCGTGTACACACTCCCCTTCTCGCGAGCGAGCCGGTACTTCAACACGAACGCCGCAATGCCCCGATCTCGAAACCATTCCGCCAGCGCGAAGCCCTCATGCCCCAGGCAGAGTTTCGAGTGCCCGCCGCCGGGGCAAATGATGACCGCCGTGCCCGTCGATTTCTCACGCACCGGGACGTAGGGCGTGAGCGTGGGATTGTGAACGTTGCCGCAATTGTCTCCAACGAACTCTTCCGCTTCATTCGCGCGAGCCTCCGACCCCGGAGCCCCTATGCTCCACAGCGGAATCGCCCCCGGCAGTTCCTTTGGCAACTCGGCGAAGGCCGTGGCTGTCGACAACAAAACGATCACTACAACAAGACAAGACTTCATGACATCTCCTGCGAAGTTGGGATGAAATCGTACAAACGCAAGCAAGATAACCGTAGCCGAACTCGTGAGCGTTTGGATTTTCCGAAGCCTCGCGACTTCGGCGACACCCGGCGGGGAAATTATTTTCCGCCGGCTGCCTTGGTGAGAATCGGTCGCTTCTGGATGGCATCGCGGATGATTTTTAGGACACGTTCGCGTTCCTCGCCCGCGAGCGGCAGGCGCGGGGCGCGAACCCATTCCACGCCGAGGCCGGTTTCCTGTTCGCACAGCTTGATGTATTGGACGAAGTGCGGGTGCGTGTCGAGTTTCATCAGCGGCTGGAACCAGCGAAACAGTTCGCGAGCTTCGTCCCAGCGGCCGGTGCGGGTGAGGTTCCAGAGGTGCTGGTTTTCGCTCGGAAAGGCGATGCCGCTGCCTGCCACCCAGCCGTCGATGCCCAGGATGCTCGCCTCCAGCAGCAAGTCATCGACGCCGGTGAACAGCGCGTAGCGGTCGCCGACCGCGTTGTGTAATTCGGTGATGCGTCGCGGGTCGCCACTGCTTTCCTTGAGCGCGACGAACTTCGGCTCGTCGGCCAGTTCGGCGAACATCGCGGGCGTGATGTCGTTCGCGTAGCTGATCGGGTTGTTATAGATCATGATCGGCAGCTCGCTGCCGGCGGCGACTGTGCGGAAGAACGCGAGCGTCTCGCGCGGGTCGCCCTTGTAACTCATCGGCGGCA
>JACRIH010000414.1 GCA_016235885.1 Planctomycetales bacterium
GCCCGATTCGTGTTGTGGATGCTGCGTGGCAACGAGTTTGTACCACTTCTTCGCGTCGTCAGTGTTGCCGGCGAATTCGTGATTCATCGCGATTTGAAAAGCCGCTTCGGCGGATTCGTCGGACTTCGGGAAGCGGGTCACGAATTCTTCGTAGGCTTTCATCCAGTCACCTTGAACTTTCGCCCGGTCCTTTTCGGGAGCGGCCTGTAGTTCGATGCTGCTTTGAGCGTACAGGCGTCGCCAGGTGACATAGGCCAGCAGCGGTTGTTGGGTTTGCGCCGACTTCTTGACTTCGACTTCCAGCGCGGTCAACCGCTGGACTCCATCGGGGAAGGTGCCCATCTGGATGGCGACGGCGATCGAGTCGGCCAGTTGCTTCGTCCACGTGGCGTAGTCGTCCGCGTTCGTGGCCGCGCGGCGAATCTTGTCCACGAGGTCGGCGCGGGTCGTGTTGAAGCGGATCTGGTCAGCTTTTGTTGCCGTCGGCTGCGGTGTTTTCTTGTCGAGTTCCTGCAATTCTTCGTACAGCTTTTGCAACTCTGGAGAAATGCCGACGTTGGGCGCACCTGCGTTGGCGACCGAACCGGATACGCCATCCTGCATCAACAAACCGACAGCCACCGCGACGTTGTTTCCGACGAGCGGTTGCGGAATGCTCGTCAGCTTCCAAACGTCGCCGACTCGGACCACCTCGCCGATCTGCACGAGAGCAGTCTCCTGCCCGTTTTGAACGATGGCCATCGAATTCTCGTAGACGACGAGGTCGTTCGTCGAACGGCCCGATTCGGCGGGAATGACGCTCGGCGTCATGGCATCGAATCGCAGCCATGACGTCTTCGCGTTGATGACCTTGCCGCCGACCAAACCCTTTCGCAGCTTGGCAGCCGGATCGGCGACGGCATCGAGCAATTTCTTTTTCAGATCGGCATCGACACCCAGTTTGTCGAGATCCTCAGCCGTCACGAGAACACGCTGGAGCATGGCCACATCCTGATTGACGAGCGCTCGAATCGCCTCGCGAGACGACTCCTCGGCGGAGAGTACTTTCCACGCGTCGATCTTCTCGTCGCCATTCAGGTCAATCCCCCAGCGCGTGCCGGCGAGGTTCAGCCAGCGAAACTGATCGATCCGGCTGTCCTTGTCGAAGTTGGCGTCGATGTCGCGGTAGACCTCGATCCCTTGGTGGTAGAACGACCGCAGATCGACGAGGTTGTCTCCGTTCGTGTCCATGAACCGGCGGAGAATCTGCCCTTGCGGACTCGTGACCACCCAGCCGGACGCCTTCCCTTCGCGCACGACGCTCACCTTGCACTGCGGAATCGTCTTGGCATCCGGGATGTCGTACGTGACGTCGGCTTGCATGGGGCGGAACGCAAACACCACCTTGGGATCGGGAGAATCTGCCGCAACCGCAGATGTCGGCAGCGATCCAACCATCCAGACCGTCGCGATGACCAACGTTGCGAAAACTCTTCCATGAGTCCGGCTGAAGCACGGCATCTGAGCAACTCCGTTTGACAGGTGGTCGAGATCATCCGCCCGGTTTCGAGCGGGGCGGGATTCTACAACAACCGCCGGTTTTGAGTCATCAGCAGGTTGATTTCGATTTTTAGCCACGGATGAAACACGGATTTGAGGTTGGCGACGGCCCGAGCCTGCCTCATGTCCGTGTGTCATCCGTGTTTCATCCGTGGCTAAGAAAAATGAACGAACGCTTGCAAGAAGTTGCGATCTTGCAGGACGAGCCTTGCCTGACCTACTCGTGGGTGTACTTCACGTTCCACGGGTCTTTGGTTTTCTCCTGCCAGGTGCGGAGCCTGCCTTGCAACTCGGCGAGCGTCTTCGCGTGTGCAGGCTTGTCGGCCAGGTTGACGAGTTCGCGCGGATCGGCTTCGAGGTCGTACAACTCGAACTTCGGCCGGTGCAGGTAGGCGGTCGTCGATCGGCTGCCGTACATCGCGTCGTCTCGTTTCAGAACGCCCTGCCAGGTCGTGGAACCGAACAGGTCGGAAGCGAACGGAAACGACAGCGGGTGGGCGATGTTGAGAATCAACTTGTGCTTCCGTGTGCGGATGACGCGCATGGGGTAGTACATGGTCACCTCGTGGAACGAGTGCGAGCCGAACACTTCGTCCCAGCCGGTCACCTTCGGCTGGTCGAGGACTTTTAGAAACGACCGGCCGTGCAAGTCGTAGCTCGGCCCCTTTGCTCCGGCGAAATCGAGAACCGTCGGCACCAGATCCACCCAGCTCACCATTGCCTGCGACACGACACCGCGCTGCTTCTGATCGGGTGAGCGCACGACCAGCGGCAAACGCATGCCGGGTTCGTACAGATTTGTCTTCGCCCCCGGAAACGGGATGCCGTTGTCGGTCAGGAACAGGATCAGCGTGTCGTCGTAGTGACCGGTCTCTTTCAGAACTTGAATCAGCCGGCCCAGCCCCTGATCGGCTCGCGAGACCGACTGGTACAACTCCGCCAACTCCGCCTTTGCTTCCGGCGTGTCGGGCAGGAAGTGCGGGACCGTGATCGTCGCCGGATCGTACTTTACTTCTTTCACGCCGGGGTACTCGCGTTTGTTTCCAAAATCGCGATGCGGGTCGGTCGAACCGACGTACACGAAGAACGGCCGGTCGTCCGCTTCGCGAATGAATTTCTCGGCCCGCTCCGCCAGTTCGACTGCGCTGTGCCCATTGACCTTGGCATCGATCCGTTCGAACTGGTAGTTGGCTTCCGGCTGGACGTGGTACTTCGCGATGCAAATCGACCGGTAGCCGGCACTGTTCAGCAGGTTGGGCAGGCCCTGCACAAACGTGCGCGAATGGAAATTGTGATCCGCGTGAGCCAGCCCGTACTGACCATTCATGTGGTTGTGCAACCCGCTGAGGATCACTGATCGGCTCGGGCTGCAACTGGACGTCGTGCAAAACGCGAAGTCGAACCGCGTTCCGTCCGCCGCTAGCGCATCCATATGCGGCGTCTTGATGACCTTGTTGCCATAGCAGCCGGCTTCGACTCCCTGGTCATCGGTCACGAAAATGACCACGTTTCGCGCCGGCTTGGCGGCGAGCAGGAAGGGTGTCACAAGACAAATGACGAACAACTTCACGAAAGACGAACGGTTCATGCTGTTTCTCCTGTTGGTCCGTACGATCCTCCATCCTCAATCCACGACTCACTTCTTCTCCGCTGGCACGTCCCACGTCACCCCTTCCGCGACAACCTCGGCGTAGAGTCGTGTCAACTTCACCGAAAGTTCGCGCAGGCGGTCGGGTTCGCGTTCGGCGAGGTTGGACTTTTCGGACTGGTCGGTCCGCAAGTTATACAACTCGAACCGCGTGAGCTTGGCCGTCTTGATGAGTCGCATGGAATCCGGATTCACATTGCCGCCAACGGGTTTGTCCGGACCGTCCCACAGGCCGACGATCATCCAGTCTCCGTCGCGAAGTGCCGCCTTCGGTTCGCTGATCGAGCGATAGTAATGCCAGAACAGTGAGCGTGTGCGCTGGATTGATTTGCTGTCCAGCAACGACACGAAACTGGTGCCGTCGAGTTTGACGCCTTCCGGCACTCGCACGCTGGCGAGTTCGCACAGCGAGGGAAACAGATCGAGGCTCCAGACGGGTTCGCTGATGACTTGCCCCGGTTTGATGCGGCCGGTCCAGCGGAGAATACCCGGTACACGGATGCCTCCTTCGTACAGGTGCAACTTCATGCCGCGCATTTCGCCGGGCGAACCGTGCGAACGTCGCGAGCCAGGGCCGTAGCGCAGCAGCGTCTCGGGGCCGTTGTCGGACGTGAAGAACACGAGCGTTTGGTCGGCGACTTTAAATTCATCCAGCGCGGCCATCAGCCGTCCGACGGCTCGGTCCATGTTCGTCACGTTGGCGAAATACTGAGCCTGGTCCTCATTCATCGCCTGCGGATACGTTGCGACCAACTCCGGCGGTGACTCGACCGGCTCGTGCGGCTCATGAAAGCAGACTTGCAGGTAGAACGGCTTGTCGCCCGACACCTTGTCTCGCAGCCAGCGGATCGCTTCGTCGGCCACGATCTGGCACGAATAACCCTCGGTCGGTCCGACCGGTTCGCCGTTGCGCACGAAGTTTCGCGGATTGCGATGGTTTGGCGCCGCGTTGTTCTGCGTGCTCATCCAATGGTCGAACCCGTGATCCCCCGGTTGCGGTTGGTCGGGCGAATTGAATTTCCCGTTGCAGTGCCATTTGCCCACTTGGGCCGTCGCGTAGCCCGCGTTTCGCAGCACCTTGGGGATCGTCATTGCCTGACGCGGCAGGTGCATCGCGTGACCGGGCGGAATCCAATCGTACACGCCGAGGCGGCTTGGAATTCGTCCCGTCAGAAGTCCTGCACGCGACGGCGAACAAACCGGAGCCGCCGCGTAGCAGTCTGTCAGCCGGATCCCTTGCGACGCCAGCTTGTCGAGATTCGGCGTCTTGATATGCGGGTGCCCGTAGCAACCGAGATCACCATAGCCGAGGTCATCGCACAGGATGACGAGGAAGTTGGGCCGGCGCGGCGTTTCGCTCGCGACGGCGACTTGTCCCACGGAAGTCAGTGTGGCCGCGAAGATGACCAGCCAGGTTGTTCGAATCATTGTTGCCGCCGAATTTGCCCAAGTACCTCGCCGAGTTCGTCATGCACAGCCTGCGTCTGACGGACCACGATCACGTTGAGTGGCCGATAGAAATAGATGCTGCCGTTGCCGCCGTTCACGTCCCACGTGTCGGGAGCCACGGTGTTCCGAATCAAAGCGACGAGATCCCAACCCCGATTGATGACTCCGGTTTGACCACCGGTATTCGTCCCACCCGGCTGGCCACCGCCCGCCGCTCCACGTTGAGCCAGCGTTACGACAGTCGGAGGTGCAACCGCAGCCGGCCGCTTCAGGTTGGCCGGTTCAGACGTCCCAGGTTTTGATGACTGTCCGCTGGCCTGACCACTTCGCTTTGACTTGGCTTCACCTTCCGCTCGCAACAGCCGTCGGGCCAGCACGTCCTCGATCTGCAACAACCGCGTACGCAGCGATGAGCGGAGCGACCGCCTTTCAGCACGCGGCAACTCGGCGGACGAATCGAGTTCGCGGAAGAGATCGAGCAAGCGCGGCGCGACTTCTTCGTAATCCGGCTGACAGGCTCTGGCGGAGTCGCGGAGCGCATCGCGGACTGCCTCGCGAAGTTTCTTCGCGGTGCGCGGCGGTGCCTCGGTCGCAGAGATTTCCGTCGCCGAATCGTTTGCAACGGGAGACTGATCGGATGGCGACGTCACATCGGGAGACTGACACAACCCCGACCACAGTAGCACAAGCGCGAATCCCGTAGACATGTGACATCTCCTTCCGGATGGACTTGGCGGGCGTCAATCTACCCACGCTCGCTGGGAACCTCAAGTCGTCGCGTTGTCATTCGGTGGCTGTGTTCGATCATCATCCCCTTTGATTTCAGACTCCGAGTCGTATTCCTCCTCCTCACGTTCCGTCGCGAGAAACCGCACCGGTACGCCAAACCGTTCCACCAGTTCGGTCACGACATCGTCCAGGCGCACGGGCAGCATGACCTGTGGGATGTTGATCGGTGCGCAGGCGAACGACAGATTGGCACGGATCAGAGCATTCTTCCAACCGGGCAGCCGAGCCAAAACGTCTTCCAGATTCACAGGCATGATGCCGAGAAAGTTCTGTCCGGAGAACTCGTACGGCCAAAGGCATTCGATTTCATCCCAGCGCAGGCGACCCACGCCGACGGCCGATGCGTTGTCCACGAGACCATCGGCATCGGCCACGAGCGCCGGACGTGGAACGACCAGCCGAAACAACGCGTACGCACCACACGCGCCAAAGAACAGCACGCTCACCAGACCGAGGCGCCGCAGAAACCAGCGGGCCAGTCCCGGATCATCCGGAACGACAATCATGGCCACGCCGATGGCAACAAATATGGCCGCTCCCAGCACGACGAGCGTGGCCTTCCACCGGCTGGGATAAATCACCAGCGGCGGTCCTCGAACCGGCGATCGCGGTGAGGCGTCGTTCATGATTCGGATCTTCTCGTCGCGTGATGGGAAGCTGAACCGGCGCGGAGTATTATCTGTCGCCAACCTGTTGCGTTCCATCCCACCGCTCTTTCGCCGAGGTGTTTCATGCGCCGATCCGGTTTGTATTTGACGACCTGTTTCCTGTGTTGCACCGTTGGGTTGACGTCGCTCGCTGTTGGCGAAGAGTTTCGCGTCACAGAAAACGACGACGAGATTCAGATCGAGACGTCGAAGCTGTCGGCAGCGATCCGGAAGAAGGGTTACGTGACGGGGGTCAAGGCGCAGTCGTTTGTCGACAAGCAAACCGGCTTCCGCGACGCGGGGTATGGCTTGGACATCGTGGACTGGATCATGGAACCCGGCAGCGACGAGGCGTATCGCGATCAGCTCGACAAGGAACTGGTCTACCAGTTCGGCAATGCCTACCACGGCAAGACCCCCAAGCGATCCATCGAGGGACCGCAAATCTGCACGCAGGCCAAGCAGGTTTCGCCAAAAATTATCCGAGGCAAAGACTTCGTCGCCGTGACGATGGATTTTCGGTACCGCACCGCGGCTCCCGGTAAGAAGACCGGTTCATTGTGGCAGCAGACGCTCGTGTTTCCCGCCGGCAAGCGGTACTTCGTGTCCTGCGACAAGATCACCGCCGTGAACTCCAGCGACGCGATGTTCCTCCGACTGGACATGCCCGGCCACATCAAGCACACCAAGGGGGACTCGTTCAGCGAGGTCTACCTGAGCTACCAGAACAAGCCGATCCCGTCGTCCGAGTTCTTCGAGAACTTCGCCCCGGACGAACGATTCAACTACACGCGCGGCCGCGATCCGCTGCCGAAACGGATGATTCGCGGCTACCACCTCCGCGACCGCGAGACCGCCAAACCCGGCCCGTGGCTGGCCGGGATGACGCTTCAGCCCGACGTGGTTTCCGAAGCATGGTGCCATCAGCGCGGCTACGTATGCATGATCGAAGAATTCGGCAGCCGGTCGATCAAGGCCGGCGAATCCTTCAGCGCCGCATTCGTCGTCGGCTTCTTCGATTCGCTCGACGAAATGCACGCCGTTTACGACCAGTTCGCAGGGCACGCCGGGTTGGATGTCAGCGAGAGCGGTTGGAAGCTGGTGAAGTGATTTCGTGGCGAGTCGAGGTGGATCAATCTGGCACGACTCTTCGAGTCGGCGTATCTTGGGTCACCAGCTCGGCTCGGATATTCGGGCGACGGATAATTTTCATGAGACTGTTTGATGAGAGATTCTCCCATGTGGTCACAACAAACGGAGCCAGATCGCCGCCGGTTCCTGCGGCATGTGAGCGCCGGGGTGTTGGGGACGAGTCTCGGTGAGATGTTGGCCGTCGAGGGCATGGCGGAGACGATCGGTGATTCGACCCGTCGTGCCCAAAACGTGCTGGTGATTTATGAAGAGGGTGGCATCTCCCAGATGGATACCTGGGATCCGAAGCCTGACGCTCCGGTCGATCACCGCAGCCCGTACCAACCGATTTCGACGAATGTGCCCGGCATTCAATTCACGTCACTGATGCCGCTGATCGCCCGGCACGCCGACAAACTGGCGGTTGTGCGGTCGATGACCACGACACCCGTCGCCGGGCATATCGAAGGGTGTCTCGAATTCTTCAAAGGTTATCGCTTCGATTCGCCCGCGTTCCGTGGGACCAGCTTGTCGAACCATCGCTTTCCGGACATCGGCTGTGTCGTGGCCGACCAAATCGGGACGCCGGCCGGTGACTTGCCGGGATACATCTTCGCTCCCGGCGCGAACCTGCCGAACCACATCAACGGGCCTGGCTTTCTGCATCGCAGCCGGGCCGCCTGGAAACTCGGAACCAAGAGCCTCGGTGAGGACGTGTCGGTTCCCGGCTGGGGAGTGCAGTCGCTCGAACTGCTTAGCGGTTTGAATGCCCCGCGACTTCAGGGACGTCGAGAATTGATGAACGTGCTGGATCAGTCGCTCGTGCGCCGCGAGGGGCTGCCGCAAGTGTTCGCCACGCAATACGAGAAAGCCTACGACCTGCTGACGAGTCCGACCGTGCGGCGTGTCTTCGATTTCTCCACCGAGACCGAGCGCACGCGAGATCGTTACGGCCGAGGGCACCGAGGATGTTGCTACCTGCTCGGACGAAAGCTGATCGAGGCGGGCGTCCGATTTGTGACGGTCACAGTCATCGAACCGCCGTCCGCCGTTGGACGCAGCAAGGGAACCGGCGAACCCAATGGCGTGTTTCTCAATTGGGACCATCACGAGGGAATCTATTTCAACGGCCCCTGCGGCGGACCTCAGGCTGCGGCCGGTGGAGAGCGATATGGATTGCCGCACCCGATCATGATGCCCAGCCTGGATCGTTCGCTGAGTGCTTTGCTGGAGGACATGGACCAGCGTGGTCTGCTTCAAGACACGCTGGTCTGTTTCATCACTGAAATGGGACGCACGCCGCGCATCAACAAGTGGCAGGGTCGCGATCACTGGGCGAGCGCCATGTCCATCGCCTTTGCCGGTGCCGGCGTCCCCGGCGGACAGGTGATCGGCTCAACCGACAAAGAAGCCGGATACGTCGTCAGCAGTCGCTACACCCCCTGCGACTATGCCGAAACGATCTATCACAAACTGGGGATCGATACGCATCAACGCCTGCACCTTCCCGATGGCCGCCCGATTGACTTCACCGAATCGGGCGAGCCAATTCGAGAACTGTTTTAGAGTCTGAGTTGGTCGAGTAGATTTCACATTGGCAGTCGGGTCTGAGAGACGTTCAGGAGCCAACAATGCTGCACATGCTCGGTGGACGAAAGCGATTGTGCAACGGCGTGACTCGCCGTGATTTGTTGAGCATTGGCGGGTTGAGCTTGATGGGCGTCGGTCTGCCGGCGCTGGTTCCGGTTTTCGCCAAAGCCGATTCCTCTGCGGCCAAGTCAGCCGAGAGTGCGTTGCCCGGTTTCGGTCGGGCGAAGAATGTCATTCTGCTGTACCTGTTCGGCGGGCCGAGTCAGCTTGATACGCTCGACATGAAGCCGCTCGCTCCTGTGGAAATTCGCGGGACGTTGCAGCCGATCGCGTCGTCGCTGAGCGGCCTCGAAATCTGCGAGCACCTGCCGAATATGGCCCAGGTCATGGACCGCGTGACGGTCGTTCGTTCGCTGTCGCATCCGTGGAATTTTCACGGCATGCAGTACGCCACGACCGGGTTGCCGATCGGCAGCATTCCGGTCGAAGAGACGATGGTGCATCCGCAGCATCAGCCGTTTTTGGGATCGGTCGTGAATTACCACGATCAGCAACGGCGCGGCCCCAAACCGCACGGCGCGATTCCCGACAACATCATGCTCCCGTTTCCGCTCAGCAGCCGACGGTCGGCGGCTCGATACGCCGCGCCGTATTCCGCGTATCTCGGCAGCCGCTTTGATCCGATCTGGACCGAGTTCCGTGGCGAAGCGACTCGCAGCATGACGCGGCGTTCGTTCGGGCCGCCGGCGGAGATCGCCGATCCGTACCTCGGCGTAAAACGCGATTGCCGCTTCTTGATCGTCCCCGAAGCGGACCTGCCCACCGATCTCTCTCTCGACCGCTTGAACCGCCGGCGTTCATTGCTGGACCAACTGGAAACGCTGCGTCGTGATCTCGATCAGCAGGCCTCGCGAACGACGCTCGATCAAAAACGCGAGCTGGCGTTTTCGCTGCTCGACTCGCGCGCGATCCGCTCGGCGTTTGATCTCGATCAAGAATCAGCCAGCACGCGCGATGCCTACGGCATGACGCTGTTCGGCCAATCGACATTGCAAGCGCGACGGCTTGTTGAAGCGGGCTGCCGGTTCGTCACCGTCGTGTGGGACGAGTACGGCCAACTCAACGCCGGCTGGGACACGCACGTCGATCACTACAACCGCCTGAAGAACGAACTCCTGCCGGGCCTGGACCTCGCGTTTTCGGCTTTGATCCACGACCTCGAAGACCGCGGCCTGCTCGACGACACCCTGGTGCTGGTGATGAACGAGATGGGCCGCACGCCCCGTTTCGAGGGGGAAGGCCGAGGCCATTGGGGCCGCGCCTACACCAACTTCTTCGCCGGAGCCGGCCTCAAGCGCGGCAACATCATCGGCCGCACCGACTCAATCGCCGCCGCTGTCGCCGACCGCCCGCTCACTGCGAAGGACATTCTGGCGACCATCTACCACCTGATCGGCATCGACCCCGACTCCACACTCACCGACGTCCTCAACCGCCCCGTCCCACTCGTCCACGACGGCAAAGTGATCCCGGAAATGTTGGCGTAAACGGGCCGGCGCGTAGGGTGGGACCAGCTCGCGAAGCGAGCGCAGGCCCACCAGATTTCGGGGCATTGGTGGGCCTGCGCTGCGCTGGTCCCACCCTACAGCTACTTCACCCAGCCGTTCTGTCGGAGCCAGAACAATAGGTCTTTGCCCCAGGGATGGACGTCGCCGGCGGGGACTCCATTTTTGCCTTCGCTCAGGCCGATGCCGTGCGGGCCTTTTTGGTAGACGTGGAAGTCGTAGATCACGCCGTTCTTCTGCAAGGCGGTCACGAATTGCAATGAGTTCACGACGCTGACCGCTTTGTCTTCCTGCGTGCTCCAGACGAAGCACGGAGGCGTTTGCTTGGTGACTTGTTTCTCGTTCGAAAGCAGTTCGACCAGTTGTGGGTCAGGAGTTTTTCCCAACAGGTTGGCCTTCGAGCCGCCGTGAGTCACGCCGTCTTCCATGCTGATGACGGCATAGCACAGCACTCCGAAATCGGGTCGTGAACTGTTTCGTTCGACGGTGTCTGCGGCGTCAGCTTTGCCGGCATCGAAGTGTGTCACGGCCGTGGAGGCGAGATGCCCTCCGGCGCTGCTGCCCATCAC
>JACRIH010000415.1 GCA_016235885.1 Planctomycetales bacterium
CTGAGCATGGCACGAAACCATTACCGATTCAGCATGGTGTCAGTGTACGTGTCGAGTGTCGTCGCGCTGCTGATGATGATCGGGGTCATCCGCTCGGGCTACCTGTGGATTTTCGTCCCGATCCGCAAGCTGCACGAGGCGGCCCGGCGCGTGGCACAGAAGGACTACAACTACCGCGTGCTGCTGAACACGAAAGACGAGATGTCCGAATTCGCCGACGCCTTCAACGAAATGACCGCCCGGTTTCAGGAGAGTCAGGAGGACTACGAACATCAGGTTCGCGAGCAGGCGCAGATGCTGGTCCGCAGCGAACGGCTGGCGGGAGTTGGGTTCCTCGCGTCGGGCGTGGCGCACGAGATCAACAACCCGCTCTCCGCCGTGTCGATGGCCAGCGAATCGCTGCAAAGCCGGCTGTCGGGATTGCTGGACCGGATCGACCCGGCCGAGGCCACAGTAATTCGCGAGTATCTGGACATGATCGAGCGCGAGTCGTCGCGCTGCAAAGAAATCACCGAACGGTTGCTGGACTTTTCGCGCGGGCGCGGGTCGGCTCGCGAGGCGACCGACGGCACGCGGTTGTTTCGCGAAGTCATTTCGCTGGTCCAGCATCTGAGCAAGTACCGCGACCGGCGGATCGAATTCGATCACCCGACCGCATGCCACCTCGAAGTGAACGGCCCGGAGATCAAGCAGGTCGCGTTGAATCTCGTCGCCAATGGCTTGCAGGCGATGCAGCCGGGCCAGACGCTGCGGATCGTCATCACCGAGCACATGGATCAAGTCCTGATCAGTTTCCAGGACGAAGGGTGCGGGATGACGTCCGAAACGATCGCCACGATTTTCGATCCGTTCTTCACGACCAAGCCGGCCGGTCAGGGGACCGGCCTGGGGCTGACGATCAGTCACCACATCGTCGAACAGCACGGTGGCACGATTACCGCCGTCAGCGCAGGGCAGGGACAGGGGAGCACTTTCTGCGTCCGCCTCCCCCGCAAAGCCGCAGCCGGCCAGGCAGCCGCGTAGGATGGGCACTTTTGCCCGTCCGTCGTCGCATCTTGCCGAGCGAGATTGTTAGAATGCCCGCCGGTTTCACCCGCGACAAATCTGCTTCGCGGCAGCTCTCTGTTTTTCCCTCAATCGACATCTCGAAAGTGTGACATCATGAATCGTATTGTTCGACTCGTTGCTTTGTTGATCAGCTTGATGGCATCAAACGTCCTCGCGGCCGATGCCAAACCGCTGCGACTTCTGTTTCTCGGCGACAACGGCCACCATCGGCCGGCGGACCGGGCGGCACAACTGGTGCCGGTGATGGCGGAGCGGGGGATCGAGATCAAGTACACCGACCGCGTCGGCGATCTGAACGCCGAGACGTTGAAACAGTTCGACGGGTTGATCGTGTTTGCGAACATCGACCGGATCGAACCGGATCAGGCTCGGGCGCTGCTCGACTACGTGGCCGGCGGCAAGGGGTTCATCCCGCTGCATTGCGCGTCGTTTTGCTTCCGCAACAACGACGATGTCGTGGCGTTGATCGGTGCTCAATTCCAGAAGCATGGCACGGGTGTCTTCCGGACGACGGTCGTGACACCGGAGCACCCGATCATGAAAGGTTATCGCGGCTTCGAGAGCTGGGACGAAACGTACGTCCACACCAAGCACAACACGAAAGATCGCACGGTCCTCGAAGTGCGTGCCGAGGGGGATGCGAAGGAGCCGTGGACATGGGTCCGCACGCATGGCAAGGGGCGCGTCTTCTACACGGCATGGGGACATGACGAACGGACGTGGGGTCACGCGGGATTTCAGAATCTGGTCGAACGCGGCATCCGCTGGGCGTGTGGTGGCGATCCCGCCGCCGTCCCCGCGTTCGCCGACAAGCCCGAGATGACCCCGTTGCGTAAGGACGTCAAACCGTTCGCGTACGCCGAAGCCAATGTCCCGTTCTATCCCCCGAGCAGACAATCGGGGACGCGGGACGCGGGCAAACGGAAGATGCAACTCCCCGTCGAACCGACCGAATCGATGAAGCATCTCGTCACACCGGTCGGGTTCGAAGCGAAACTGTTCGCCAGCGAACCGCAACTGGCCGGCAAGCCGATCGCGATGAACTGGGACGAGCGCGGCCGGCTGTGGATCTGCGAATCGTACGACTATCCGAACGAACTCCAACCCCAAGGTGAGGGTCGCGACCGCATTCGCATCTGCGAAGACACCGACGGCGATGGGCGGGCGGACAAGTTCACTGTCTTCGCGGAAAAGCTGAGCATTCCATCGGCGATCGCGTTCTATCGCGGCGGAGCCATCGTGCAGGATGGCCGCGAAACCGTGTACCTCAAGGACACCAACGGCGACGACGTGTCCGATCTCCGCAAGGTGTTGATCACCGGCTGGGGATTGGGCGACACGCACGGAGGCGTGAGCAACTTCCAATTCGGACCGGACAATTGGTTCTACGGCATGCAGGGGTACAACAATTCCGAGCCGACGTACGACGACGGCCGCAAGACCGCACAGAGTTTCCGGCAGGGGTTCTTTCGATTCAAAATGGGCTTGGTGAGGGACAACGATGTCGTTGTGAGTGACGTCGAATTCCTCCGTTCGACGAACAACAACACGTGGGGTCTGGGGATCAGCGAGGAAGGATTGATCTTCGGTTCGACTGCGAACGGCAACCCGAGCGAATTCCTGCCGATCCCGAACCGCTACTACGAATCCGTGCGCGGTTGGTCATCGTCGGTGCTGAACGGCATCGCCGACAGCAACAAGTTCGAGCCGATCACGGAGAACGTTCGGCAGGTGGATCACCACGGAGGCTTCACCGCCGCCGCCGGGCATGCGCTGTACACGGCTCGCAACTATCCCAAGGAATACTGGAACCGAGCCGCCTTCGTCACCGAACCGACGGGACACCTGGTGGCCACGTTCATCCTGCGCGCGGACGGCGCCGGATTTCGCTCGAAGAACTCGTGGAATCTGCTGGCGAGCAATGACGAATGGACGGCACCGATCATGGCCGAAGTCGGACCCGACGGCAACGTGTGGGTGATCGACTGGTACAACTACATCGTGCAACACAACCCCACGCCGGCCGGATTCAAAACGGGCAAGGGGAACGCGTACGAGTCCGAGCTGCGCGACAAAAAGCACGGGCGGATTTACCGAGTGGTCAATGTAGCCGGGTCACTCCGTGACCCGGCATCCGGTCACGGAGTGACCGGACTACACAACGCCTCGCCGGCACAACTTGTCGCCGCGCTCCAGAGCGACAACCTGTTCTGGCGTCGTCACGCGCAGCGGTTGCTGATCGAACGCGGCTCGAAAGACATCGTTCCGGCGCTGACGAAGCTCGTGGCCGACCAATCGGTTGACGAGATCGGTCTGAACCCCGGCGCGATCCACGCGCTGTGGACGTTGCAAGGCCTCGGCGCTTTGACGGCGGCTCAGACAGACTGGCCGAGCGTGAGCGTGGCGATCGGGGCACTCAAGCATCGGTCGGCCGGCGTACGCCGCGCGGCGGTCATGGTTCTGCCTCGCAACATTCAAACTCACAATGCCATGCTGTCCGCGGGCGTGTTGACCGACCGCGACAACCAAGTTCGTTTGGCGTCTTTCCTCGCTTTGGCCGAGATGCCCTCCGCTCGTGAACCGGCCAGCACGGTCGTGGCGATGCTGACACATGACGAAAACCTCGGCGACCGGTGGCTCACCGACGCGCTCACGAGCGCTGCCGCGCGGCAGGAGCGACTCTTCCTCACGGAGATGCTGACCAATTCGCCGAACGCGACGACATCTCGCGTGCCGTTCAATGGTCCGGCTCGAAATATCATCGCCATCGCGGCCGAGCATCACGCGCGAGGCGTCCCCGCCGATTCGATCAGCGAACTGATTCGCAAACTCCCGGACGCTCTCCCGCAGGTCTCTGAAGCGATCATCACTGGCTGGGCGAAAGGGTGGCCGAAAAACAAACCGTTGACCCTCGACGACGCGACCGAAACGGCGCTGTTCAGTCTGCTGAAAAAGTTGCCGCCGGCCGCACAGGCTCCGCTCGTCACGCTCGCGTCGCGCTGGGGGAGCAAGAAACTCGGTCAACACGTGGCCGAAATCGCCGCCGCGCTCCTGGCCACCGTGCAAAACGACAAGGTCGCCGAACCGGATCGAGTTGCGGCGGCGAGTCAGCTCGTCGAATTCCGACGGCTGGATGCCGAAGCGCCCGCCGATCTGTTGAAACTCATCTCACCGCGCACGTCCCCCGAACTCGCGAAAGGGCTGCTCGAAGCGGTCGCGAAAAGCGAGTCGCGCGAAGCGGGAGCAACCATCGTGGCCTCGCTCGGTTCGCTCACCCCTGCGTCGCGACCGGTCGCCATTCGCGTGCTACTGAGCCGCGCCGATGGAACGAAGTCGCTGTTGGATGCCGTCGAATCGGGCACGCTGCGGCTGGCCGAGTTGTCGCTCGATCAAAAGCAGGCGCTCGCGGCGCATCCCGACCGGGCCGTCTCGGGACGAGCGAAAAAGCTGCTGGCTCTGGGAGGCGGCCTGCCGAATCCGGATCGACAGAAGGTGCTCGACGAATTGTTGCCGCTCACCAAACGCTCGGGCGACGCGGTCGCGGGCAAGGAAGTTTTCAAGAAGCAGTGCGCCAAGTGCCACACGCACAGCGGCGAAGGAAGCAAGGTCGGTCCCGATCTGACTGGCATGGCCGTCCATCCGAAGCTCGAACTGCTGACAAACGTCATCGACCCCAGCCGCAGCGTCGAGGGGAATTTCCGAGTCTACACCGTGGCGATGACCGACGGCCGCGTGCTCACCGGCTTGCTCGCATCGGAAACGAAAACGACGATCGAAATCTTCGACGCCGAGGGGAAGAAGCATGCGATCCAGCGTGACGACATTGAGGAACTGGTCGCATCGACCAAATCGCTGATGCCGGAAGGATTCGAGAAACAGGTGTCGCCGGACGAGATCGCCAACCTGCTGGAATTCCTCACGCAGCGCGGAAAATTTCTGCCGCTGCCGCTGGCCAAGGCGGCGACCATCGTCAGCACCAAAGGGATGTTCAATTCCGAAGACGCGGGCGTGGAACGCCTGATCTTCGCCGATTGGTCGCCGAAGACGTTCGCGGGCGTGCCGTTCCTGCTCGTCGATCCGCAGGGCGACCGCGTCCCGAACGTCATCATGCTGCACGGCACCGCCGGCAGCATCCCGCCAAAGATGCCAAAGTCCGTCACGCTCCCGTGCAACTCGCCCGCGAAGGCAATTCACTTTCTGGGGGGCATCAGCGGCTGGGGCTTCCCAGCCAGCGTGGAGGGAACCCCGACGCTCACCGTTCGACTGAATTATGCGGACGGCAAGACCGAAGACCACGTGCTGAAGAATGGCGAACACTTCGCCGACTACATCCGTCGCGTCGATGTACCCGGCTCGAAATTCGCGTTTTCGCTGCGAGGCCAGCAGGTCCGCTACCTCGCCGTCCTGCCGAAACGCCCCGATCCGATTGCCACCATCGAGCTGATGAAGGGGAACGACATCACGTCTCCGGTGGTGATGGCGGTGACCGTGGAAAGTCCGTAGTCCTCACAAGGAATGGTGACATGGATCTGATGCTGACGTGGATGCAAGTCGCCGCGCTGGTCGTCGCGGGGATGTGTCATGCGCTGCTGGGCAGCGTCAAGGTGCCGCTGGCTCGCAAGCTCGCCATCGACGAAGCGCGCGTGGGGGGGTTGGTCAGCGTGTTCGGGTTCACTTTGATTCCGATGGTTTTGGCGGCGGGCTTTCTGGTCGATGCGCTCGGCAAACAGACAGTGCTGGCGGGCGGGTTCGTGCTGTTGATTGTCGCCATGTTGATTCTGGCTACGCTCAAGTCGTATCAGATGGCGCTGCTGGCGGTGCTGGTGCTCGGTTCGGGTTGGTCGGCACTGGTCAACGTCCTCAACGTCACGTCACCACCGGCGTTTCTGCCCCCGGAAGACATCCCCCGGCGCATGGCGTACGCGATGAACATGGGGGATTTTGTGTTCGGGATGGGTGCGTTTGTGACGCCGATTCTGGTCGTCATTCTGGTGCGCAAGATCAGCCTCGAACGAGCGTTTCTCGTCCTGGCCGCGCTGGCCGTCGTGCCGCTGTTGCTGGGACTGGGAGTTTCCTGGGAGAAGCTCGCATCACCGAGCACAGAAACAGTGGCAGGCGGGCTGAGCATTCTCCTGTCCGATCCGATCGTCTGGCTGTGCTGCCTGGCGTTCTTCTGTCACGTGCCGATCGAAGCTTCCGTGGCCACGTGGGCCACGACGTTGATGACTAACAAAGGCGTGCGAGAAGAACTGGCTTCGACAATGCTGTCGGTGTTCTGGCTGACGTTCATGGGTTCGCGATTGGTCACCGCGTTGACGTTGCCCGAGGGGGCCAATGCGATACTGGTGATCACGATGGCCGCGTTGTGCATTGCCTTCACGCTGGGGATCGCCTTCAGCCGCACGGCCGGGTTGACGTGCGCGATGGTTGTCGCGGCGGGGATGATCCTCGGCCCGATTTTCCCAACGTTGATCGCCATCCTGCTCAGCCACGTCCAGCCGTCACTGCACGGTCGCACGGTCGGGTTGTTCTTCTGCATCGGCGGCATCGGCTGGACCGCGATTCCCATGCTGATCGGCGCGTACGCCAAACGCACGACGGTCCAGCAGGCATTCCTGATCGCCACCGGTTCGGCAGTCATCCTCACAGCGCTGAGCGTGGCACTCGGGATCGCCCTGCCGAAATGACGAGTGTTGCGTCATCGAAAGGAATTAGCGATGGGCACATCAGCCGCAGGGCGCTAGCCCCGGTTATTCTCGGACGAACCGGGGCTAGCGCCCTGCGGCTGATTTGGTGAACCCGAACTCTCATCGACCCCTTCTCGTTCCCCAACGCCGGACAAACTCACTTTCCAGACCCGGCCGCCGACTTGCGAATCGCCGCCACGGTGGCGTCCGTGCGAAAATTGACAATCCGGCGTCCCCATTCAATCGTCTTGTCCGCGGGGGCGAGGTCGATGCCGTTGATTTTGAACTTGCCGGCCGCCTGGCGTTGTTTCATGCGCACCGACGTCGGATCGACGGTCATCATGATCGCCGTGATCGCGAAGTCGTCGTGCAGCCCTTCGTCCGTCTGCTTAATACCCTGACCTTCGAGCCATTTCTTCACGTCGGGGTAATTGAAGTATTCGGGCACGAAATGAACTTTCGACTTGCCGTCGGTCCACTTCGCAGTCAGTTCCGCCGCCACCGCCTGCATGCCGGTCTGGTTTCCGCCGCTGTCGCCGATCAACACAATGTGTTTGAACCCGTGCGTCCGATAGCACGCACAAATGTCGGTGAGCAGCCGGTGAAACGTCTCATCGGTCACACCGACGGTGCAGGGGTATTTCATGTGTTCCGAAGGGGGATTGATGTCCCCTTCCGGCACGAAACCAACGATCGGAGCCACGAGCGCGTTCCCCAGCTTGCGAGCGATCGCCTCCGTGGTCGCACGCAGGACGACGTTGTGCTTGCCGGCCGTCAGATACGGTCCGTTCTGTTCCACACCGCCGGTCGCCACAATCACCGTGTCCTTCCCCGCTTTCATGGCGTCGCGAACCTCCATCCAAGTCAGGTCTTCGATGAACACCGAATCCACGGCGTCAATGGGCCGCGGCGTATTGGGATCGGGACTGACGGGCGATGGTTTGGTGCCTTGCAGGCCGAGCAGCATGATCGCGATGACCGAGAGAGTTCGTGACATGGTGTTTCCTTTCGGGTGAATGGTTCGGACATGACATGGGTTTTACCGAGCGACCCAAGGGTTCGTCCACCAAGCTCACTTCTTCATGTTCCGCTCGCCAGTTTCATCCGTGTGTGCTCGGCTTCCCGGTTTTGGCCCCAACGGGGATCGATTCGATAGCCCAGGGCGCAGCCCTGGGAGTGAATTGGCCGTTTGATGTGCAGCCCCAACGGGGCGTGACAACACGGTCGACGAGTGGGAGTTTCGCCCCGTTGGGGCTGACAGTTTTGCTAGACAACCGAAACCCAGGGCTGCGCCCTGGGCTTTCGAATATCGTCCCGTTGGGACTGAGTTTCAGAAGGTCGATGACACCGGTTTCATTCCGAACCGTGCGAGTTACAATCCGTCCCCAACCATTCTCTGGAGCCATCAACGATGCAAACCATTCCACGACCAGAATTGTTTTGTCTCGCGCTGCTGCTGAGCTGGATTTCCCTGCCACTCAGCGCCGCCGAACCCGGTTCAAAGTTCCCAACCGAAGCGACGCTGGAAGAACAACCGACGGACCCCAAGCTGGCGAAGATCGTGCTCGTCGCGGGATCGAACGCCTTCAAGCCGGGCGAACATGAATATGTCGCCGGTTGTGCCGTGCTCCGAGACCTGCTGCGACAAACACCCGGCGTCTTTCCCGTACTGGCCCTCGATTGGCCGAAAAAGCCGGAGACGTTCGCGAATGCCAATGCGGTCGTGTTCTTCTTCGACGGCGGAGACAAGCATGCGCTGCTCACAGCCGACCGCCTGGCGCAGGTTCAAAAACTCGCCGATGCGGGCGTGGGCATCGTTCATCTGCATCAAGTGATCGACTACCCGAAGGATCTCGGTGATCGAGCACGCGGTTGGATGGGAGGGGCGTTCGAAAAGGGATTTTCGCAACGAGCGCACTGGGTGACGGAGTTCAAGACGTTCCCCAAGCATCCCGTCTGCCGGGGCGTCACGCCGTTCCAGATCGACGACGGTTGGCTTTTCAAACTGCGGTTCACGCCGGAAATGAAGGGAGTCACGCCGCTACTGCGAACGGTTTCTCCGAAGGCTGCGTCTCAGGAACTGAACAACGACACCATCGTTGCCTGGCTGTACGAGCGGTCCGATCACGGACGCTCCTTCACATTCACCGGATGCCACCTGCACAGCAGCTTCGCGCAGGAAGGTTATCGACGACTGCTCGTCAACAGCATCCTCTGGACAGCCGGCTCAGAAATCCCCGCCACCGGTGCTCCGGTCGC
>JACRIH010000002.1 GCA_016235885.1 Planctomycetales bacterium
ACATCGAGACCTTCTACAACCCAGTTCGCCTGCACCAGACCTTGGAATACCTCTCCCCAAACCAATACGAAGCCGTCCACGCCCCGGCCAATGCGGCGTAAAACTTCTCCCGCTGGAATCCGTCATTCCTGGGCCATCGCATTGTTTCGCAACCATTGCGACGATTGAGGAAACGCCGACATTTGTGAAAGCGCGAAACCGCGTGTAGTCGGCAACCAGATTCAACTTCCCGGCAAGATAGCCGCGGAGAGCCGTTCCGTAGGCAATTGAAAGCCACTTATTCGGCGTAATGAGCGCAGCAAGTCCAGAAGGACGCAGTAGATCGACACATCTTTGCCAAAATGGGACGTACAGATCCCAATTCCCTTTCGCTACGGCAAACAACGTAGTGAGACGCTCACGGTACTCAGGCGCAGCTCGCACCATCTGCTCAGAATCGACGTATGGTGGGTTCGCTAACACAATGTCGAAACCGCCATTTCTTCCCATGACGTCGGCGAACTGGATTCGCCAATCGATGACACCTTCGCCAAGCTGGCTGCGGAGTTCGATGGCAATCGTGGCCTCCTCATGCAAGACATTGTCGTGAAGATGCTTTTTCTGCTTACCGTGCGCCTGCATGTACTGGTCCTTCAACTCGACAAGGTGATCAGCGCGGGCACGCAGACTCTTGTCGAAGTCGAGTCCCTTCGATTTGACCTCACACGGGCCGAGCAACGAGTCGCCGGTTTCGATCTTGAAGTCGAGGTTTGGCAGCGGGATTGGTTCATCGGCTTCAACGGCCAGTGAGAGCCAGAGACGCAGCATGGCGATATTCGTGGCAAAGGGGTCGAGGTCCACGCCGTAGAGGCTGTGGCTGATGATGCGGAGCTTGAGGTCGTACAGCGAACGCGGATTGCGGACGAGCCGCTCGCTGTAAAGCAAGCGGTAGATCGCGACCAGTTCGTGCAGCAATCCCAGCAGATACGCCCCCGAACCACACGCGGGATCGACCGCCTTGAGTCCATCCAGCGCGGTGAGAATTTCGCGAGCGTGGGTTTCGTTGAGTCCCTCGATGGCGTGTTCGTCAACCAGTTTCGCGACGCACTCCGCCGACGCGGCCGTCTTGCCGGACAAGAACCCCTTGAGCGCCTCGCGGCACATAAACGAAACGATCGGCCGCGGCGTGTAGTACGAACCGGTTTCGTGCCGTCCCGTGACGAGTTCCTCGAACACCTTGCCGAGCATTTCGGGATCGACGGCGACTTCGATGTCCAGCGGGGTCGATTCTTCAATCGTGAAGTTGTACCGGTAGAACAAACCTTCGGAGCCGATCATCGGTTTGAGCGCCACGTCAGGCACGTCCTTCGCGCGACGGTCCAAATCGTTTTCCTCGAACAAGCCGCCATTCAAGAAGGGGACTTTGCCAAATGCGTCGTGTCCTTTCCGGTCGTCCGCTGCCAAACCTTGAAAGAACAGCGGCCGGACGCGGCTGAGGTACACCGACTTGCCACCGAGGCCGCCCGCTGAAAACAGCGCACGCAAGTAATCGTGGCGACCTTGGAATTCCAACCAGCCTTTGCGCTCGATGAACCGCAAGAACATCAGGCGGTTGAACAGCGTCTGCGTGAACATTCGCAAGTCGTCCGCTGATTTCAAGCCGGTGCTCGCGCCGATGCGATGTTCCACGTCGCTGAAGATCGCCGAGTAATCTTGGTAGAACTTCTGCGTGACCTTCTCGACATCAAACGCGGCGGACCATTGCTTGACCCAATCGTTCGGGCTGAGTCCCGCGTCCCATGTGAGTTGCGGCAAGTTGAACTCGCACGCCGTTCGCGCGGGGATGTCCGGTCCCCATCCAAACGCCGCGAGCGGAGCCGCTGCGATCTGCCCCGGCGGCGCTTTGAAATAGGCGAATCGAAATTGCTGGTACTGGTGAGTGCAGATGAAGAGCAGATGCTCGCGATTCCAAGACCCCGCATCCGGGGCCTTCCGACGCGACGGAACCAGCCCACGCAAAACTTTTCGCAATGGCCCGACCATTCCCCGTCCGGTGACAAAGGCATCCGGCCGCTGGAACTCCAACAAGAAGATGCCCCACGGTTGATTGCCGTTGAACCGCTGCAACTGCCAGACGTTTCCGTCGATCACCTGCAGGTCCAGACCTTCGGCTCGCAGTTCCGCCTGCGTCCATCCAAACGAGATGTCCTCGATCCGCTCGACATCCTCCCGCACGCTCCAGTTGAGCGTGTCGATCAGCAATCGCTGAATGAAGGACGCTTGATCGCGGACTTTGAGCAGCGCTTGTTCGACCTGATGCGGCGAGGCAAGTTGCGGCATGATGGCGTTCCAGTGGGAAAGAAGACGCGTCGGAAAGGTGTCTGAGCTCGTCCCATTTCCGCTCAATACATCTCTGGGAGTTCGCGGCGTTTTCGTTGTGATTGAAACGAGTGCTCGACGCCCTTGGGTTTCGTGTTGGATGGTGGGCGCAGTCGCGACAGGTCAGGTAAATCCTTGGGGAAACCGAGGAGTTGACGGTAGAGAACGGGATCGTACTGTTGCGCCGTCGTGAGCATTCGCCAGATTAGTCGACGGCGCTCGATGTAGGCCGGGCGGTCCAACTGCATCGCCGCAATCAGCCGCATCGCGTCTCGCGAACGACCTTCGATGTGGCCGTCCTCGTACACAACCACGTCATCGGCCAGCAAGACTTTGAGCGGATCGGGAACTTGCTGGTCCCCCTTGACCGCGTTGCAAGCTCGGCAGGCGTAGAGCAAACTCTCGTAGTCCAGCCGCTTCACCGGATCAATGCTGGTTGGCGAAAAGTGATCGAGGGCAAAGGCCGCGACGAGGTTTGACCAAGTCTCGCGCTCCAGGCAGTACACGCACCGAAAGACGAATTCGTCGCGTAGCCACGGACGAAAGCTCTCCAGATCGTTGTAGCCGCTGGGACCGTGCCGGCGTCGGTGCCGCGTCGCAGGATAACGGTAGGCGTTCATGTCTTCCGGCGCTTCGCGGGTTTGGCTCGCTGCTGGAGCGCTTCGAGAATCAACTCCAAGGCATGATTGTTGAGCGGAGCCACTCGCTCCTGGTAGTCGCAGACTTCCTGTTGCAGCGCCGCAAGTTCACGCTCTTCCGTGTGAGAGAGGGCGGAGTCGTACTTCTTGTTGACGAGCGCCACACGCCGGGCGTTTTTGTCTTCGGTCCAAGTCTCGACTTGTTGATCGTGAGAGCTTTGGACCTGAGCGTTCACCATGTCGATCACGGGACGCGCTTGTTCGTAGACCTTCTCCGGCATCACGGCATAGCCCTTCTTGGTCCGATTGTGCCGCACCACAACGACCGGTCGGCGGCGGCTCTCCAAGGATTCAAGTTGCTTCTCAGAAACGGTGAGTGACATGGTTCCCCCTTTGGACAACAGGAAAGAGTGAGAGCGATTATCACAGACGAGGGATGTGGATGGCAATAACCACTTAATTTAGTTCCAGCCACGCCTTGAGCTTCGGCTTGACGCTGACCGGAGCTTGCAGCCGCTTGAGATGCGTGTTCTTGAGGTGTTTGTCGATCATAGCTCGGATTTGTGCCAGCGTGGGTTGCTCGATTTCGCAGTGACGCGGCGTGTCGGGCGAGCAGCGAATGGCGTCCACGATCTCGGTCGGCTCTTCGATGATCTTGTCGCGGGCAATGGGGGAATAAGCCGACCCTGCCAAAGGATGGCTCGATAATCCCCGTTCGAGGGGACGTGCCAGCCGGGCACATGAGACACTGGCGAAAAGGTTTTTCGTGCCGTGTTGATCTCCCTTCGCAACTTCTCCGCTGCGGAGTCGAACTGGTTGGCATCGTCCGACCGGCTCCCGCGTGCATCGCGATTCGAGGTCGGTTCGACCGCTTCGCCCGTGCCCAACAGCCTGTTGCGTGGCATAGGCCTCCAGCCTGTGAACCTTCGCAAAACTCCGACAGGCTGGAAGCCTACCCCACGTTTTTCAACGGGCTGTTATCCCAATGAAGGCCGCGTTCGACAGACTTCGGAAGTCTCGGCTGACGCGACAGCGCCGCCATTTCTTGGAATGCGGAACAGTGACCACAGACAACGTCGGGCGACAAAGATTCACAGCACACTCAATGCTGGAGCACTTTTCGCAAGATGATCCCACCGGCGATCAGCAGGATGCCGTTGGCGATCCACATCGCCCACAAAGGGTCCACCTCGGCCCCTTTCGAGAGCGTGACGAACAGCAACACGACGGGGTAGTACACGAGCAGGATCGGCACGAAGCACAGGAAGAAGTTGGTGAGGAACTGCCGCTTCGCCTGCAGGATCGAGAACGGGCTGCCCACCAGCACGAAGAAGAAGCAACTGCACGCCATCGCGTACCGGTTGTGGATCTCCGTGTTCAATTTGTAAAACCGCTCGCGAAGGCCGAGGGCTTCCCCGAGCTTCGATCCCGAGGCGGGGTCGCCCAGGTGAGAATACTCACCGAGCGACAGTGCGAACACATTGGCGATCACTCGTCGCTGATCGTCAGTCGTCCGGGTGCGACTGATCGCATCCATGTCCTTTTGCAGAGACTGAATGCTCAGGTTGCGAGCATGCGGCGGCGTGGAATTCGGATGCAGTGGGAACATTTCTTTGCGATGTTCGACCCACATGGTCGCGCCGCCAGGGGCACTGATGTGGCAGCCCCGCAGATCGAGCAGCACCTGTTGACGCGGCAGATCAAAATCGAGCTGCGCCTCGTGAGCCTGGATCGTGATGATTCCGCCGCCGGGTGATGTGTATCGAAAGATCGGCTTGATCAGCGTCTTCCCCTCGACTCGGAGGACCGTGATCGCGATGCCGTGTGAGGGATCGGTGACTTGATTATGCGCGCGGAGGCGGCTCAGGAAGATGTCCTCCATCGCCAGTGTGATGATGTTCTCGATATTCGACCGCGCCCACGGGATGAACTGGTCGGTCAGAATCAACGTCGCCACGCTCAGGACCAACCCCAGCAGAAACGACGGCCACAACAGCGACAGCACGTTGATCCCTGCCGCTTTCACGGCGGTGATTTCTTGATCGCCCGACATGCGTCCGTAAACCAGGCAGACCGTCAACAGCAACGTCGCGGGAATTGTGAACGGCATCAGACTCGGAACGATGAACGGCAGAATTTTCGCGATCTCGTACGGTCCCAACCCGAACTTCGACACTTCGCCCGCGACGCCGACGAACACCAGCAACACCGTCAGCCCGGCCAGCAGCAGGGCGAACACGCGGAGCAGTTCGGCAAGGACGTAGCGTTGCAGCAGGGACATGGTTTTGTCCGCGACCCAGAGCCCGGAGAGCATCGTCCGGTCTGTTAGGTGAACGGCAACAGATAGCCTCCTCGTAGCCGCACTCGCCAGAGTGCGGGCCACCCGCGTTCTGGCGAGCTTGTTGGTTTAATGTGGCGGTGGCACTCCGTGACACCGCAAGTTGTGGCCGCCCCGGCAGAGCGGC
>JACRIH010000416.1 GCA_016235885.1 Planctomycetales bacterium
CCCACGGTAATTGGGTCGGCCGAGGGCGGCCAACCTACGGTTCCTTGGACACGCATCATGTTGGAACTCACCTTACTCCGTCGCCATGACCCGCTCGCTCAGCCGATGGAGCAGCTTCGCATCTTGAACGACGACCACGGCCTGCCATCGTTTGAAGAGACGCTGGCGGAACACGACTCTTTGCCGTTACGAGCCAACGGCATTCGCGTCCTGCAAATCAACGTCGGGAAGCTCTGCAATCAAACGTGCCGGCATTGCCATGTCGATGCCGGGCCGGATCGGCGCGAGGTCATGTCGCACCAAATCGCCGAAGCGGTCATCGACGTGCTGCGGCGCACGGACATCCCGACGCTCGACATCACCGGCGGCGCGCCGGAAATGAATCCATCATTCCGTTGGATGGTGCAGGAAGCTCGGAAGCTTGGACGGCAGGTGATCGACCGCAGCAACCTGACGATTCTCGTGACCGCCGGCTACGAAGACTTGCCCAAGTTTCTGGCCGAACAGCAGGTCGAGATCGTCGCGTCGCTGCCGTGCTACTTGGAAGAGAACGTGGACGCGCAGCGCGGCCAGTTCGCGTTTCGCCGCTCGATTGAAGCGCTGAAACGATTGAACGAATTGGGCTACGGCCAACCCGGTTCACCGCTGACGCTGACGCTCGTCTTCAACCCGCTCGGCCCAAAGCTGCCGCCCGATCAAACGAAGTTGGAAGAGGCGTACCGGCGTGAACTGCGAGCACGCTACGGCATCGAGTTCACTCGGCTGTTCACGATCACCAACATGCCGATCAGCCGGTTTCTTTCCGACCTGCTGGAAACCGATCAGTTCGAGACCTACCAGCGAACGCTGGTCGAGGCGTTCAATCCAGCGGCCGTGGACGGCCTGATGTGCCGCACCACGTTGTCCGTCGATTGGCTGGGCAACCTCTACGATTGCGACTTCAACCAGATGCTCGCGCTGCCGGTCATCAGTCATGCACCGCAACACATTCGAGACTTCGACGCGGCCTCGTTGTCGGATCGTCCGATCGTCACCGGGCCACATTGCTTCGGTTGCACCGCCGGAGCCGGCTCAAGCTGTCAGGGCAGCCTGACCTCGTAGAATCCGCATCGCAGAGGACCAGAGGTGTCGGACTCCTTGATCGTTCCGGTCAGTCCGCTCGCTTCGCCTTCGACACGTTTGGCGAGACCGAATTCGGTCAAAGAGTCGCTTCTCCTTTTCGTTTCCAACAACGCTACGGTCCGTTCACGGCAATTGGATCTGTCCCGCGACCGAACTCCCGTCACACTCCGGCCCCAACTCAGTGATCCTGACAGCCGTATCGAGTGGGTTCTTCCGAATCGCTGAAATCACAGTCTTCCAGCGCCGCCACGCTTCTCCACGATAATGCTGTTGGTCCGCAGCACGGGCCTTGTTCAGTTCGCTCAAGAGGCGATTCAGCGATCCGTCCAATTTTTCGCCATCTTCTCCGAGCAACTTCGTATCTCGCTGGATGCGTTCGAGCAGCAATTGGACGGCGAAGACCGACGATGACTCTTTGTGTGTCTTGAAGTAGTCATCAATGATCCGCTGAATTGCCTGCTTCCCACTACTGCGACGGGCTGCTTGCTGACTGGCGGAAACTGCACGGCGAACTTCATGACACAGCTTCACGAGGCGCTTCTCAAGTTCCGACCATTCAGTAGTCTGGCTGGCGGCACGCTCCGAGATCAGTGCAACGGCCTCTTGCAGCACGCCCATCTTGTCAAATGCCTTTGCCTGTTCGTGAATCATTTCGTTGAAAATGACAGTTGCTCCCGCAACCACTCCGCTCGACTCGAACTCTGGCTTCGCCAACGATTCATCAAGTTTGGCCGAAATCGCTCCGTGCTTTTCGGGATACCAACGATTGACGTATCGGACGATTGCAGCGGCGTAGAGCTTGGATGGAAGAGTATCCTCAGTGGTGACGACTTTGTGGCTGTCGCTGGGATCGCCCAGCACTTTTCCGATCTGGAGGACGAACTGCTCCTCGATCAGTTTCTTGTTGCCACGTCGCTCGTCAGGGTCGGATGTCTGGCTCGGCTTCAGGTTCTTTCCAGTGATTTTATCTTTGGTCAAATCGCCCTCACCATCACTGTCCAGCAAAACAACGGTTGCAGGCACAGGCTCGTCGCCCCATTGAGAAGCCACGAGTACCTTTTCGACGCTGGGAGCGCTTTCTGCAGACACCATTACGATGGCGTTTAGGTCAAGAAGCTCGCTTACGTTGTCCGGCGTGACGAATTGTCTCACCAGTTCACTGAGCAAGAACTGATCGGTCGGACCTTCGACAACGATGTTGGTGGCCCCCATGAATAACGTTTGGGCGCAGTCGATCCCCAATGCCGAACGCACCGGCTCGTACCGACGAAGCATTGCACTTTCTATGAGCTGCGTACCTTCCTCAGCGTCTCCTTTCCGCACAAGTCGAAGTCGGCGGGGGTAATTTCGGTTGATGAGAAAGGGCGAGTGCGTTGTGTAAACGAGTTGGCACGACTGGTGCGACGACTCAGCTCGAACAAGGGACTCGAAAACAGCCAGCAGATTGCGTTGCCCGATGATCGACAAGAAAGAATCAGGCTCGTCCATCAGGATGATGGCGTTCTTGCCCCGTGACGTCATTTCCAGAGCCTTCGCTTGGATGTAGTAGCTCAAGAAGTATCGAAGGCCAGAACTACGCTCCTTGAACGTGTAAGTGGCCCCCGTCTTGTCGGTGATCTCGAAATACAAAATGCCTTGCTTGAAGTTCACCCGAATCGCAAACGAGTCGTCTTGTTGCCAATAATGCGACAGGTTCAGTCTTTCCTCGATCTCTCGATTCCATGTTGCGGTGAGACTGTCGGCGTGCGTCCGATCATCCAACGGCAATTCTTGGACGAACTTCAATGTGTTACCCGTGATGCCGATCACGTCCTTGAAGAGAAGCCCTTCAAGTTCGGCCTTCTCCTGGTCGTTAACGAGAGCACCTGCCAAAGTGCTCTTCCAAGAAGCCAATGTCTTTCCGAAGTCGGCAGGGACTTGGGGATTCTGCGCGGCAAGAGTCATGGAGTGAATTGCGTTGGCTACCTCTTGCGCTGCCAAGTAATCGAAGACGCTCTTTTCGGCTGACTCACCATAAGCGGCCAAGAGCGACGAGAGCGGAACCTGATTGGAAATAACAAGGTCGCTCTTGATGAATTCAGCCCTGGGTAGGCAGGTTCGCACTGCTTGGAGTTTCGCCTCGTCTAAGGACACCGGACTGTCGTTGTCGAGGTAAAGGTGTGCGACCGTGCCGCCGTTGTCGGGAGCGAGAATGAGCGACAACCGATAGGTGTCCGTTGGTACTTTCGATGCGATGCTGGGGTTGCCCAGAGCATCACCGAGAGCCTTCAAATCTTCCTGCTTTACGGATCGGAACTGTAAACCCACATGCGGCCAATCCTCCGCGTTCTTGCTGCGAGGCGACGTGTAATGGCACAGATCAGTGCGTGAATACGGTCCCCGTTTTCCCGTCTCATCGGGAATGCCCCTCCCCGTCAAGACCTTGCTGATTGCACTGAGTAGGTGGCTCTTGCCGCTTTCGTTAGCCCCAACGATGGTCGTGATGTCGTCTTCGAGCGGAATCTCGATGAATGGGAAAGCATCTTCGTCATCAGCGAGACGCCCAAGCCGATTCCATGGACGATGCTCAACTCCCGAACGGCGGTCGGGATAGTTCATGTAGTTGACGTTGAACGACTTGTACCACCGCAACAGAACGCTGGCGACTTTCATCTGGTGATCCTTCAATGGGAACGTCTAATTCACTTCGGAATAATACTTGATGGCCGACTGGGCATCACGTCGGGATAGGGGCCGAGGAACCGTTCGCCATTGAAGTGAATCAAGTGGTCCGGTGCTTCGGAGATCCAGACTTCAGTTTCCCAGGAGAGGTGCGGGAGAAAGCTGCGCATGGTGTCTCGCGAAGAGAATGCCGTGACGAAGACCAAGCCTGCGGTCGAACCGGCGAAGAGTTCCTTCAATTCCTTTCGGCGTTTACCGTCCACTGGCCCGGCGCTTGTCACGGCCTCGATCAGGACGAGCCAATTGCGGCGGGAGTCGTACACGACAACGTCTGGCATCTTCGCGGCGGCGGCGACTGTTACGCCGAGTTGGCTGAGAGACTCGGTGTGGAGATGCAGGAACTTGTTCTCGGCGTCGCCGACGTAGAGCAATATCGCACCCGGCGTGAATCGGGGACAGAACTCTTCGATGACTTGCTTGATGAGCGGGTTCTGCCCACAGGGTGACAGCGTGATTGATTCGCCTGAGGACAACGTCACCGGAATTCGCGCAATCGACCGTTGCCGATGCAATTCGTGGCGGGTGTGCTCGCGGCTGCCGAGATAGGCGGCGAGCATCGTCGGCCATTCGCGACTCCCGAATGATTGGCACAGTCGCAGCGCCGACGCTTCGACTTGATAGACGGTCTTGCCACTGTTCGTCGGTCGCGATGGATCGTCGGGGTTGCGGATCACCAGCCCCGCATCGACGAAGTATTTCACGGCCTCGTCGCGAATCGTCTCGCGCGTGTTGGTTTTCATCGCGTGGTTCGGGGACCGATAAGACGGTTCCCGCCAAAATCAATGTGATGCTTCGGTTCCGATGCAATCCAAACAACAGTGTCCGACGGTAGCCAATTGAGACGGCCGGCCAACTCCTGCCGAGTTCGAAACGCAGCAATTCGCACGAACGGCATCGCCGCACGCCTCATGACTTCGTCCGCCCGAACTCGCCATGTTGGATATCTCACGTCAATGCGGTCTCCCAGATCAACAAGAACGAACCTCAAGTGCTTGGCGTCCCAAGCCGAAACTGACGGCGATCCGTCCATTGGACATTTCGCACTGGCGAACAAGACCTCCGTAGAACCTCCGAGGTGTTCGAGAAGTTTCGTCGCGCATTCAGAGAGGAGGTCGATCATCGGCATCATCTTTTAATCCTTTTCCGAACTATCCCGATTTTGGATATCGCACGCAAGGTGTTACCAAGGCCCCATGCGCAAATCCACATTCTCCGTCGAGTACACAGTCTTCCGCGAAACGCTCAAAGATTTGCGACTTCGAGCCGAGGTCACTCAGACGGACCTCGCAACCCGTATCGGGCATCCTCAGAGCCATGTCAGCAAGTTTGAAGCGGGAGAACGTCGCCTTGATGTCGTTGAGACGATGGCCATCTGCAATGCGATTGGCGTCTCGTTCGAGGACTTCGTCAGCGAATTCACTTCCCGATTACGCGACAAGCAAAAGAGCCGGTCGACTCGTTCCCGCCGAGGAGTGGGCAAGTGAAAAAATCAGGGAACACAACCGCAAATCTCGCGGCGCAGATATTGATCCGAAAGCAACTTGGCTTTGTGTTGCCGACGGCCAAGCAGAAGCGGCATCTCGTGGTCGCGTTCGCGAAACGCGACATGATCGTCTACGGGAAGGCGTTCGATATTTTGCGACTTGCCAAGCCAATCGACCTAAATTCCTTGGAAGAGGTCGAGGCACACCTCGATCAAATCACCTTGTACGAAATCAAGTCGACGAAGCAGGACTTCAATGAAGCGTTTGACGGATATTTTTTCGGTCTAACGGCTGCGGAAGTCTTGGTCGCGCAAAGTCTGAAAAAGCGGTTCCAGTTCGTCTTCGTGAATACTTTGTCCGGGTCGCACTTGGAGCTGACGCTTTCCCAGATATTCGCGAGGGCACGAGGTATTTATCCGACCTGGAGCATCTCGTTTTGACGAACCGCTTCACGGCGCATGGTGAACCGAGGCTTTGCGGCGTGCGGCCGATCGGGAATCAAAAACGTGCAGCCGCTCCAGCGACATCGAGCCGAGGAACTCGCGTCGAAACGGCCGAAAGTACGGCCCGTTGCAAAAGCGGCGCGGGGTGATCGAGACCATTTCTCCGCCGTCACACAGCAACCGTGCGGCGAGTGCGAGGAAGCCGGTGTAGAGATTGCTGGTTTCGATGCCGGCTTCGCGCAGGTGCCGTCGCGTCTGAGAATCGCTGTTGATCTTCCGGTAGGGAGGATTGAGTAACGCCGCATTGAACGGGGCTTTCGCCGAACCGAAGAGATCATCCCGCACGAACTCCAAGGCCGACTCGATGAAGTCCGCGTGACGAATCTCATTGTCGAACTCGATGCCTCGCGCCGCGCACAACGACTGGCAGCGTTCCATCGTCCGCCGCAAAGCAGCCAACACTGGCTCGTCCACTTCATAAGCAACAACCATCAGACGACTCGGTCTTTGTTTTCGCGAGCAGGCTGACCGAACGAACGCCTCAGTCAATGCCCCTTCACCGGCCCCCGCATCGAGCAAGTGAATGTCGTCCGACGCGAGTTCAAAAAGCGATGCCATGAATTCCGCGACCGCCGTCGGCGTGAAAAACTGGCCGAGTTCTTGCTTGCTCACGGAAGAACCCGGCGTTGGAAGAAGAGTCGTCGCGGTCACTGTTGTGGATGCTCCAACGGCGGAGAGGAAGTTGTCGCGCAGCACGAGCAAGATTCTACACCGGAATCGTCCAGGGATCACGCACAGTGAATGCCGAGAAAGTTTCACACCCTTTGCAATTGTCGGCGGGGATGAGTTGTCGGCGCGAAGGATAACCGAGAGTCGCCGCCGCTGGCTCGTGGGGACCAGCAGACGGTCGCCGTGGGATCGCGGAAATAGCGAGCGAAAGTGTGACCCATCCCACAGAACTCAAACGAACGAAGGCTTAGAGTCAGCAGTCGTGAGGCCGCGAATCGTGCTCACCTTTCGCGGTGTGACGACGTGAGTTGCCAAGGGAGTGTGCGACCGCTGATGTCCGCAACAGGCGGTAGAGGTGAGAGAATTCATGTCGAATCACAGCGAACAACCGGTCATGCCGGCGGGCGGCGGAGCGGGGAAAAAACTCGCACTGCTGTTGCTCGTCACGAGCGCGGCCGTCATCGGCTACTGGCAACTTGGCGACACCCTGACGCTGGCCAATCTCGCTCGCCAGGAATCGCAACTGCGCGAGTTTCAGCAGCAGCATCCGGTCCTCGTGTACGGCATCGCGTTCCTGACTTATGTGGTCGTCACCGGACTGTCACTTCCCGGAGCCACGGTGCTGACGCTGGTGTATGGCTGGTACTTCGGGTTCTTGAGGGGCGTGGTTCTCGTCAGCTTTTCGTCCACGACGGGAGCGACGGTCGCGTTTCTGGTCAGTCGTTTCTTGCTGCGAGATTCGATTCAGAGCCGCTTTGGTGAAAAGCTGGCGACGTTCAATCGCTCGCTGGAACGCGAGGGCGCGTTTTACTTGTTCATGCTGCGGCTCATTCCGGCCGTGCCGTTTTTCGTGATCAACGTCGTCATGGGACTGACTCCCGTGCGAACGCGAACGTATTGGTGGGTCAGCCAACTCGGAATGATTCCCGGCACGGCGGTCTATGTTTATGCCGGCTCCAGCGTGCCCAATCTGGCAACGCTCGCGGAGAAGGGGGCCAAGGGAATTCTGTCGCCGCAGTTGATTGTCGCGTTCGCGCTGTTGGGACTCGTGCCGCTGATTCTCAAGAAAGCGATGCAACGGTTCCGCCCGGCGGTCGCCACCGAGGAATCCGCAATCATCGCCGCGGCAGCGAAGGTGGACGACTTGTCGCGCGGGTCGTCGTTCTAAGCAGCCACACAGAAGATATTGAGTAGCCACGCTCGCCAAGAGCGTGGGGCAATTCGGAGAAAACTCACGCTCTTGGCGAGCGTGGCGACCCAGAGGTTTTTATGTCAATCGCATCACCGGACATCACGACGCATCGAGTCATTCACGAAAGACACCAGATGACAGAACTCATTCAGTTGCAGCCTCACGACGAGCACAATCGCCAACTGGAATCGAATGTTCGTCCGCCCGATTGGGTCAATCCGACGCCGAGCGGCCGATACAACCTCGTCGTGATCGGCGCGGGCACGGCGGGGTTGGTGACTGCCGCCGGTGCGGCCGGGCTGGGAGCGAAAGTCGCGTTGATTGAGCGTGAATTGATGGGAGGCGACTGCCTCAACGTCGGTTGCGTTCCATCGAAGGGTCTGATCAGCGCCGCGCGGATTGCGCGAACGGTGCGGCGGGCCGGCGAATTTGGCGTCGAGGTTCCCGCAGGAGTGACCGCCGATTTCGCTCGCGTGATGGAACGGATGCGTCGGTTGCGAGCCAAGATCAGCCCGAACGATTCGGCTGCTCGCTTCCGCGATCTCGGAATTGATGTCTTTCTGGGCGGCGGGCGTTTCACGAGTTCCAACACCGTCCAAGTCGGCGATCAGACGCTGCGATTTCGCAAGGCGGTCATTGCCACCGGCGCTCGCGCGTCGGCACCGCCGATTCCTGGATTGGATCAAGTGCCGTATCTCACGAACGAGTCGGTCTTCTCGCTGACGGAACGGCCGCGTCGGTTGGGCGTGATCGGAGCCGGTCCCATCGGCTGCGAGTTGGCTCAGGCGTTCGCCAATCTTGGCAGCGAAGTGCTGCTCGTCGAAGTCATGCACGGCGTCCTGCCATTGGAAGACCGCGACGCTTCGGAAATCGTTCGCGCGTCGCTCCAGCGCGACGGAGTGCGGCTGTTGTGTTGCGGCAAGGAATTGAAGTTGCGGCACGAGGCCGGACAAATCCGCATGTCGGTCGAATCGCACGGCCAGCAGTACGACGAAGCGGTGGACAAGCTGCTGGTCTCCGTGGGTCGCGCACCCAACGTGTTGAATCTCGGACTGGAAGCTGTGGGGGTCGAGTTTGATCCGCGCACCGGAGTCCGCGTCAACGACCGGATGCAAACCACGAACCCGAACATCTACGCGGCGGGAGATGTGTGCTCGAAATTCAAATTCACGCACGCCGCCGATGTCATGGCCCGCATCGTCATTCAAAACGCTGTGTTCAAAGGCCGAGCCAATGCC
>JACRIH010000417.1 GCA_016235885.1 Planctomycetales bacterium
CGTCCGGACCAAGGGGTCCGGACTACGATCACGTCGAGCGTCGAATTGTATCGACTCCCGAGGCGAAATGAAGCGTTCTGGTTCGCGCTCGGCGGTGGTGCGGTAGCGGCTGGTTGACGGTGCCGACCGTGCCGATAGAATCGGCTGACGGTGCTTTCAACGTCCCGTCCCTCGCGAGGTCAGCCGTGGGCACGACTTATTACAAACGCCTCCGCATGGAGATCGACCTCCACCGCTCGGACCTTACCGAACCGGTGCTGCCGGATGGTTACGAATGGGCGAACTGGACGTGGCACCCCGATTTCGTCGACCGACACGCCTGGGCGAAGTATCAAAGCTTTCACGACGAGGTCGATGCCCGCGTCTTCCCCTGCCTGAGCAACTATGCCGGGTGCCGGGGATTGATGTCCGAGATCATGGCGAATGACTTGTTCCTCCCCGCCGCGTCGTGGCTGCTGGTCTGCACGAACTCGGCCAGCGGAAACGCCGAGGACTGCGGGACGATTCAGGGAGTCACGCATCCGGGGTTGCTCGGCGCGATCCAAAACGTCGGCGTCTCGCCGTCTCATCGTGGACTCGGTCTGGGTCGGGCGCTGGTGTTGAAATCGCTGCGCGGTTTTCTCCAATCAAAACTCGACCGCGTGTACCTCGACGTGACCGCGCAGAATCACCCGGCGGTGAAGCTGTACCGCTCGCTCGGTTTCCGCACCGTCGAGACCAGCTACAAAGTGGTCGAATCGCGGTCGGCGGTTCTCGTGTAGCCGAACTCGTAAGAATTCGGGAGCGAATCGCATCACCACCGAAGTCTCACGACTTCGGCTACGCCGTGTGGAGCAACAAGATGGATCACACTTGTCCAGAATGCGGAGCTCCGATTCCCGCAGGTGGAACATGCCGTGACAACTTCAACGCCTTGCTGCTGTTGGAGTACGACGTGGTCGCTGATCTGAGGGCAACGGCCAGTGGTAACGGCGAAGTGGCACATTTTTATGCCGTCAGCTCCTACGTCCTCCAACACCCCGATCAAATGAACTACACGGCCGAGGCACTCGCTGGTTTGCGACAAACCCTCGTGGATCATTTGGCCGGGCGACGGAATCTGGAGCAAATCCGCCGCAGGGTCCGCCGTGCTGCCAACGGAACACAGCGGATCACCCGCCGGTCGAGTGACGAGGTTATTCGGTGGCCGGTCGAGAGCTGGCCGATGAACGTCGTAGATGTCGTCGGCTGTGGTGTCAAAGGTTACTGTGATCGCGTCACAGCGTGGGCCAGTTCCATTGTTCGCACGCTCGACACGGTGAAGGCCCAATCTTGACCCGCCGCTACGCGAGGCCGGTTGCACTTTCATCGCGCGCGACGGATACTCCCACAGGCGGGCCGCGCCTTCAGAACTCGCAATCGGAATCACCTCACCATGCCGTACGCTGCCTGTCTGTCCACGGTCGCTGATCCGCTGCGGGCTGTGCGGAGTGTCTGCGAGGAAGTGCGCTCGCGGTTGGGTGGAACCGCGCCCGACGTGTCGTTTCTGTTCGTGACGCAGGACCATGCCACGCGGCTGGAAGAACTCGGCGACCTCGTGTGCGAGGCGACCGGGACGCGGCATCTGCTCGGTTGCACGGGGGAAACGATCATCGGCGGCAGCGAAGAAGTCGAGGAAGGGCCGGCGGTCAGCTTGTGGAGCGCGGTGCTGCCCGACGCACAGCTCGAACCGTTTCACGTCGAATTCGAGCGCACGCCCGACGGGCTGATCAGCACGGGCATCCCGTCACCGGCCGATGGAGCCGCGCCGGCGTCCGCGATCTTTTTGTTTGGCGATCCGTTTTCGTGTGCGGCGCAAACGGTGATCGAGCGGATGGCCGACGAATATCTTGGCGTGCCGTTGCTCGGCGGAATGGCCAGCAGCGGTCACGAGCCGGGCGAGAACGTGCTGTATCTCGACCGGCAGCGGTTTCAAAACGGCGGCGTCGGAATCGTCGTACGTGGCGGGCCGCGCATTCACACGCTCGTGTCACAAGGTTGCCGGCCGATCGGCACGCACCTCGTCGTGACGAAGGCACAGCGGAACATCATCATTGAAATTGGCGGCAAGCCGGCGCTCGAACGGTTGCAGGAAATTTTTTCCGAACTCCCCGAAAGCGATCAGGAACTCGTGCAGCGCGGCCTGCACGTCGGCGTCGCGATGGACGAGTACCGCGAGAAATTCGAACGCGGCGATTTCCTGATTTCGAACGTGATGGGGATCGACCATCGCGTGGGAGCCATCGGCATCGGCAACCTGATCCGCACAGGGCAGACGATTCAGTTCCATGTTCGCGACCACGAGACGGCCGACGAAGACCTGCATTTGATGCTGACACGGCATCGCGCCGAACACGCCTCCGCCCGACAGGCGGCGCTGCTGTTCAGTTGCAACGGCCGCGGTTCGAAGTTGTTCCCCGAACCGCATCACGACGCGACCGCCATCCAAACCCACGTCGGCCCGCTCCCGCTGGCCGGTCTGTTCGCGATGGGCGAACTCGGCCCGGTCGGCGGCAAGAACTACATCCACGGGTTCACGGCGAGCGTCGCGCTGTTTGGGTAACGTAGCCA
>JACRIH010000418.1 GCA_016235885.1 Planctomycetales bacterium
GGAGAGGCACGATGAACAAGTCCGACATGCCCACCGAATCGCATGTGCCGGCCGGCGACGGTCGTGACATGGCGAACGGTGCGGACATCCTTGACGATCCGCGACTGTTGCCGATCGTCAAGGAATACCTCCAACAACTCGAAGCGGGGAAACAGCCGGATCGCGATGAGTACGTCCGTCGGTGTCCGGATTTGGCCGTTTCGCTCAAGGCTTGCCTCGATGGTTTGGATCTGGTTCACGGCGCGTTGGGTAAGGATCGTTCGTCCAGCTCCAAGCTGCCTCCGGCCAATCCGCTGGGTGAGTTTTTCCCGGATGCCCTCGGCGACTTTCGGATCGTTCGGGAATTGGCGCGTGGTGGCATGGGTGTCGTGTACGAGGCCGTCCAATTGTCATTGGGACGCCGCGTGGCGCTGAAGGTACTCCCCTTTGCGGCCACACTTCAGCCCAAGCAACTTCAACGGTTTCTCAACGAGGCTCAGGCGGCGGCGCATCTGCATCACGCGAACATCGTCCCGGTGTTTGCCGTCGGCTGCGACCGTGGCGTGCATTACTACGCGATGCAATTGATCGACGGAATTTCGCTCGCCGAGTTGCTGAGACGCCTCCGCCGCACGGCTGGACTGCCTGAGAACGGAGAGGTGATTTCGCACACGCGGACCGACAGTTCGAGCGGATCGGGACAGGGATTTGAATTGAACACGCCGGACCCGCTGCTTCCCACCAATCCGCAAACCGGGCCGGCGGACACGGTCCATCAACTGTCAGCTCACTTGTCGACGCTGAAATCGCGCGAGGCGGGCGAGTTTTTCCAAACGATCGCCCGCTGGATGCGTCAGGCTGCCGAAGCCCTGGCCTACGCGCACGAACTGGGGATCGTGCATCGCGACATCAAGCCGGCCAACCTGCTGCTCGATCCGCGCGGGAACGTGTGGGTCACCGACTTCGGCCTGGCGCAGTTTCACAGCGGGACCGAATTGACGCAGACGGGTGACCTGGTCGGCACGCTGCGGTACATGAGTCCCGAGCAGTCGCTCGGTGATCGCAATCTGATGGATCATCGGACGGACGTGTATTCGTTGGGGGCCACGTTCTACGAGTTGGTGACGCTGCGTCCCATTTTCTCGGGCGTGAACAAAGAGGCGTTGCTGCACAGCGTGGCGTACGGCGAGCCGCGTCCCCCGCGGGCCATCAATCGCATGATTCCCGTGGAACTGGAAACCATCATCCTGAAGGCGGTCAGCAAGTCGCCGCCGGATCGTTACGCCTCGGTGCAGGAGTTTGCGGACGACCTGCAACGATTTCTGGACGACAAGCCGATCCACGCCCGACGCCCCACGCCGGTTGATCGCGCTCGGAAATGGTCGCGACGCCATCCGTCAGTGGTCGCGGCGGTCGTGCTGTTGCTGAGCGTGTTGGCCGTGGGACTGTTTGTCCACAATCGCCGGATCGTTCGCGAACAAGAGCGCACTGCCGAGGCACTGGAACGCGAGAAGCAACGGGCGACCGAAGCCGAGCAACGTTTCCAGCAAGCGCGGCAAGCAGTGGATGTGCTGATTCAGGTCAGCGAGGAAGACCTGGCCGACAACCCGATGTTTTTCGCAACGCGCAAACGGCTGCTCGAAACAGCCGCGGTTTATTATCAGGACTTCATCGAGCAGCGTGAGGGAGACGTGGCTTCGCAACAAGAACTCGCGGCGGTTCAAGACCGGGTGAAGAGCATCCTGCACGAGCTGGCGAGTCTACAGGTCCACTTGCAGGTCATGTTGTTGGCGAATTCCGCAGTGCAGACGGACCTGAAATTGACCGACAATCAGCCACCGCGGCTCGCGGAGTTCTTGCAGCAATCGAATCAGGCTGGGTCTCAATTCTTCAATCAGCTTCGCGAATTGACCAGTGACGCCCGGCGTCGCCGCTTTGTGGAACTGGCGGAATCGCATGAGACATTTCTCACGGCGTTTCTGACGGCCGGTCAGCGCGACCGACTGCGACAGATCGTGCTTCAGGTTCAGGGTCTGTCCGCCTTTCAAGAGCCGGACGTCATCAAAGCACTGAGCCTGACTCGCGAGCAGCGGCGCAGCATTCGCGAGATCGAATTTGAAACGCACGTCCGATTCGGACCGGAACGGCGTCCATCACGCGGCCCGGATCGAGGTCCGCCACGCGGTCAAGATCGTGGCCCAGATCGCTGGCACAAGGGCGGCGAGTCGCAGGATCAACGCACGATCGAGCGCGTCGTCGAACTCCTCACGCCTGATCAGGCCGATCGTTGGCAACAACTGACCGGCCCCAAGTTCGAAGGGCAAGCCGGGTTCATGCCTCCCGGCGGTGCTCCATCTTTTCCGCCACCAACTCTGCGATGAAGGAATCCTCATGCTCACTCCGTTTCGATCACTGATCGCCGTCGTGTTGTGGATCACGACGAGTCTGACACTCGGCGTCGCAGTCGGTTCTGCCGACGAGAAGACTGAATCGCCAGTCAAAGATGATTCCGCCGACGTCTTCGGGCTGACTCGTGTGTGGAAGATTCATCTCCGCATTTCGGCCGAGAACTGGAAGACGATGCAGCCTGTCGGCGGCGGTTTTCCCGGCTTTGGGCCGCCGCCTGGTGGTCCACCGCCCGGTGCTGAGCGGCCGGGTTCCGGTGGTGATCGAAAGAAAACTGATTCGCCACCTCAGCCCCCCGCACGCGGCGACGCGCCGCGAGAAGCTGGCCCCGGTGGACCGGGCGGACCCGCCCCTGGGTTCCGGCCGGGCAGCTTCGGTTACGAATTCGATTACGTGAAGGCCGACATCGAACTCGACGGCCAGACGTTCAAGGATGTCGGTCTGCGATTCAAAGGGAACGGCAGCTACATGCTCTCGGCGGCGGGTCGCAAGCGGCCGTTCAAAATCGACTTCAACCGCTTTGTTGACGGTCAGAAGTTTCACGGTATGCAGCAACTCAACTTGCACAACAACGTGATGGACCCGACTCACGTGCGGCAAGCGTTGTCGTACCCCGTCTTTCAGGCCGCCGGCGCGGCATCGCCGCGAACGGCATTCGCGCAAGTCTTTCTGACGGTCCCCGGCGAATCCGAGCGGGAGTTCCTGGGTCTGTACACGCTCGTCGAAGAGGTCGACAAGAGTTTTTTGCGGCGACATTTTCAGACGGACAAGGGCTTGCTGCTCAAGCCGGAGGGGACGCAGGGGTTGGAGTACAAGGGGGAAGATTGGTCGGCCTACGCGTGGTATGAGGCGAAGTCCAAGCCCAAGAAAGACGAGGCGCGCCGGCTCATCGAACTGACGCGGCTCATCCACAAAGCCGACGACGAGAAGTTCCGCAAAGAGATCGGCGCGTACCTCGACCTCGATCAGTTCGCAGGGTTTCTCGCGGCCAACACGCTGCTCGCCAACATGGACAGCTTTCTGACGCATGTCCACAACTACTACTTGTACTTGAATCCCAAGACGAATCGGTTTGTCTTCCTGCCGTGGGATATGGACCTCTCGATGGGAGCCTTCTTCATGGCCGGTTCCGCCGAGCAGTTGCAAGAACTCAGCATCAGCCACCCGCATGTGGGTGAGAACAAAGCCATCGAACGACTGCTCGCGATGGACGAATTCAATCGCACGGCCGTGGAAATTCTGATGGCCGACAAGGCTCGTCGGGCCTTTGACCTTTCGGACGAGGATCCGCGGTTAGTCGCCGCGTACGGCGACGAATGGGGGCAGAATGCGTTGGTGGCTCGGCGATTGGTCGAGGCCGGAGTGAGTTTTGTCACGATCAGTGTCCCTGGCGGCGTGAAGGCCATGGACGCTCCGGGTTGGGACGATCACGCAATTAACATCGATCTCCCGACGATCATGCGTTATCGGCTCCCCGTGTACGATCAAGTGGTGACGACCCTGATCAACGACATTTACAATCGGGGACTCGACAAGCGCGTGCTGCTGATCGTGGCCGGCGAATTCGGCCGCACGCCCAAGGGGACATTGCAGCCGGGAACC
>JACRIH010000044.1 GCA_016235885.1 Planctomycetales bacterium
CATGATGCGGCTTGAAGCCGACTTGAAAAAGACTCCCGACCCCCTCGCCAGCTCTCACCCACGCAGGTACGTTTCGAACCACTCGGTCCAGCGATTCCACACCGGTTCCGGAATCGAATGTCCCTGCCGATGGTTGAGCAACCCGATTCGTGCGGGCGATCCGAACAATCGGTAGACCCCCAGCGCCCCGTCCACGTACGGCCACGACCGTTCGCCATCTGCGGCTCCGGAGCCAGATTCACCGGCCAAGATCAAAAACGGACGAGGTGCAATCAGGGCGAGGAGTTGGTGATGGTTCAGACTGAAATTCGGTTGCCGAATCGCCGGTCCGAGATACCACGGGGCATCCCAATTCGTCGATGTGAATCCGGTTCCTCCCTCGCTCGCCACCGCCACGCGCACCCGCTCGTCGAACGCGGACAGGTACAGCGATTCCTTCGCCCCAAGCGAATGGCCGCATGCTCCGATCCGCATCGCGTCCACTTCGGGCAGCGATGCCAGCACATCCACTCCGCGCATGGCGTCCCACAGCATTTTTCGCATCCCCAGCGTTTGCGGATGCCGCCGGCGAAACGTATCGACCGCCACGTTGTAGTTCGCGGCGTTTTGCCACAAAAAGCAACGGGGACAGAACACGACAAATCCCCGGCGAGCCAATTTCAAACCGAGCTGCTGCTCAGGCGGCCCGGCCAGTCCGGCGATCTGGCGGATGCTGTCGTTCGTCGTCTGGTGCAACGCCACGATTCCAGCCCGCCGATCCGTCGCCGTCACTCCCGTCGGCAACAACAGATAACCCTCGACCGGCAAGCCGACTTCGCTTTCGTACCGGACCAACCGCCGCACGCAACCGTCCGGGCGGTCTTCTTCGAGCACCTCCAATTTCACCGGCGGTCGCTCAGCCGGCATTGGTCCGAGAAACTCCAGCCAAATTTTTCGCAGCCGCTCGCGTTCGACTCGCCATTGCTCGACAGTTTCAATCGGTTTTCCATCCGGCGTTCGGAGCAGCGGCGAGAGCGCTGGTTGCGGCTTCGGACTGTTGGCCGGAGGCGTCTGCACTTCCGCAAGCCACGGCACGTCACGGCGAAGGTCATCAGACTGCGCTGACGAGGGGTTCCCGATCAACGGTGCCGCCAGCAGGAGTTGGACAAAGTCGCGACGGGTCATGATGGGAATTGCGGTTACGAGTCTTGCGGCACGATCCTCAAATTCACGTCATTTCGAACTGGAATACTTCCCCCCTGACGGCGTGCTCTCGAAGCGGTATCCCGCCTGTCTCGCAGACTCTTCGTGCGCGAAGAACACGAGGTCCGTCGGCAGCGATTCCAACCTGGACGTGTTGGCGTGGACGGTCTTGCTTGAAGCAGTGCCGACCAGCGCCGGGGTGATTTCGTGTTCACAGAACGTGCAGCGGAGCAACACTGAGTTCGCGACGGGGACGATCCAGAATCGCGGCCACAGGTAGCGCTGTTCGCTTTCCTGGCAGGTGACGCATTGCGGGTTGGGGCAGGGCAGCGTCCGTTCGCGGTAGACGGGATGCAGTCGGTGGGGCGGTTCTTCGGCGAGAATCCCCTGCTTCAATTTGAGAATCGCCGCGATGAGTGCCATGCGAATGGGCACTCCGTACGCCGCCTGCTTGAAATAGACAGCCCGGCGATCGTCATCGAGGTCGTAGCCCAGTTCGCTGACGCGCGGCAGCGGGTGCATGACGCTGCTCTCTTTGTACCGCCGTCCTTTGAGAAATTTTGCATCGACCATCGGATACTCACCGCCCGCCTCGTTCCCCGACATCCGTTCCTTCTGCAACCGCGTGACGTAACAGGCGTCGATCTTGGCCAGCGCATTGCTCGGCAGGCGCGTACGCAGGTGTTTGTCCTCCACTTCGCCCACATCGGTGAACAGCGAACGTTGATGCGGCTTTTCGGGCGTGACGTAGACGACGTCCACCGGCAACTCGTCGAGAACGCGGGTGTCTCCCATATCCTTTTTGTCGATCGGGATGCAATCGTAGTCGCGACTCAGCCGGTGGATCACGTGATCGGGCAGGCCCAGCCCATCGGCCGGCATCGGAATGATGCGGGCACCGAACCGCGCCAGCCCGTACACGAGCGAGTGAACCGTGCGACCGTTCTTGAGGTCTCCCCACAGCAACACGTTCAAATTCTTGAGCGTCCCCTTCTCTCGCTGGAGCGTGAACAGATCGCACAGCGTCTGCGTGGGGTGTTCGTGGCCGCCGTCTCCCGCGTTGATGACCGGCACGTCGGTATATTCGGCCGCCACGCGCACGGCCCCTTCCCACGGATGCCGGATCACAATCAGATCGGCGTAATTCTCGACCACGCGGACGGTGTCCGCCATCGTTTCACCCTTCGATGCCGACGTGGTTTTCGGATCGGCGGACGAGAGAACTTCGCCACCAAGCCGCAGCATGGCGGCTTCGAACGAGAATCGCGTGCGCGTGCTGGCTTCGTAAAACAACGTCGCCAGCACGAAATCCTGCGCGATGGGGTCGCGGCCGCGAATGCGGTGCGGATGGTCTGGCGACGTCATCCGCTGCAAGAAATCTTCGGCCAAACCGAAGAGCGCCTGAATTTCCGTTTCGGTCAGATCATCGAGCGTGATGAGATCGCGGCGCATGGATTTGTCGTGAAAGGTTGCCGTGGGACGCGGCGATTATCACGGCCGTGTCGGAGGTCGTCAACCGGGCGGTCCGTATTGCGAGGCATTTCCGATTGCGGTATACCCTGCCCGCCGTTTCGGGCCGGTTCGCGAGCCTCGCACGCGACCGTTCGCACTCCACTTCCGAGGAATCACCGTTGCGCTGGCTCAAACAGTCTTGGACTTGGTTCAAGTGGCCCTTCGCGCTGGGGCTGATTGGTTTTCTCGTCCATCAGAACCGCGCAGGACTGATGCAACTGTGGAATTATCCCGACAAGCATTGGTCGCTGTTGCTGGTCGCGTTTGCATTTTGTTTTTGCTCAACTCTGCTGACGTTTTATCGATGGTACCTGCTCGTCGTCGCCCAGGGGTTTGATCTTCGATTTCGAGACGCGTTGCGGCTGGGCTTTGTGGGGTTGATCGGGAACTACGTCACTCCGCTCGGTTCGGTCGGTGGCGATTTGACGAAGGCGTTTCTGTTGGCCCGGCAACAGATTTCACGGCGAACCGTGGCCGTGGC
>JACRIH010000422.1 GCA_016235885.1 Planctomycetales bacterium
ACTCTTGCGAGTTCAGCTACTGCCTAACTTCCTCTGCGGGTCTACTTAGCTGGGGTCACCGGTCCAGCGGTTCGCGGATGGCTTCGAAGAGTTTTTCGACGATGTGGTCGGTTGTCACGCCATCGCTTTCGGCCGAGAAGCTGGTGACGAGGCGGTGACGCATCACCGGTTTGGCGACGTAGCGGATGTCTTCGGTCGAGACGTGAACTCGGCCGTCGAGCAGGGCGTTGGCTTTGGCACCCAGCAGGAGCGCCTGGCAGGCACGCGGGCCGGCTCCCCACGTCAGGTATTTCTTGACGAAGTCCGGCGCATCGGCCGAACGCGGGCGGGTGGCTCGGGCGAGTTGCACCGCGTACGACGATACCGACCGACCGACGAGCACCTTGCGCACGACCTGTTGCAACGCCAGGATTTCGTCACGAGTCAGCAACGGCTCCAGCGTGGGGAGGCCGGTGGATGTCGTGGCCTCCGCGATCGCCAGTTCTTCCTCGAAGCTCGGGTACTCGACGTGGATTTTGAACATGAACCGGTCGAGCTGGGCTTCGGGAAGCGGATACGTTCCCTCCTGTTCGATGGGATTTTGCGTGCCGAGCACAAAGAAAGGTTTTTCGAGCACGAACGTTTCGCCCGCGATGGTGACCTGCGCTTCCTGCATGGCCTGCAACAGAGCCGCTTGCGTCTTTGGCGGAGTGCGGTTGATTTCGTCGCCAAGAATCACATTGCCGAAGATCGGTCCTTTGACAAACCGCATTCGACGGCGACCGGTCCCCTCCTCTTCATCAAGGATTTCCGTGCCGATGATGTCCGACGGCATGAGGTCCGGTGTGAATTGGATGCGGCGATAATTGAGCGACAGCAGTTGAGCGATGCTCGAAATCATCAACGTCTTCGCCAGGCCTGGCACGCCCTCCAGCACGCAATGCCCCTGCGAAAACAGCGCGATCAGCACCTGCTTGAGCACTTCGTTCTGCCCGAAAATCACACGGCCGAGTTGATCGGTCATGCGGCGGTAGGTGGCTTGGAGTTGTTCGGCCGCCTTCAAATCGGTCTGATCCGGCTGTCCAGTCATGGGGAATCCTTGGGGTGGGGCAGGGTGGGCGTCGGGGAGGGAATCAGGGTGGGAATCAGGGCGAGGCTGGCCATGTCTTGGTGGGACACATTCAAGTCTCGCCAGCGTAATGGCCCATCGACCGCAGTCAAGCATCCCCTGAAAATATGAGACGATCGAGTTGACGGCTGGTGGCCGGGGTAGCGTTCGCCGTTTCACAAAACTCAACGATTGAAATTGTCGGCTTGAGCCGACTCGTCGTTTGCCACCGGCTTCAGCCGGTGGTCTGGGACAATTGAGAATCAGCCTGAGCCGGCTTGAGCCGGGCTTCTCGACTGGTCCTTGGCCATCTCGGCTCCGGACTGAAGACGAAGACGAAGACGAAGACGTGACAAGAAATCCGGCTGAAGCCGGCTCAGGGAAATCCCACCTTCCGATCACCACCGGCTGAAGCCGGTGGCAAACAAAGGAGTCGGCTGAAGCCGACTACGTCCGTTTTGAGTTGTTTGGAATGACGTGGCGTCGGCGCTGAGTCATTGCCGAGGAGCATCAGCGGGCCAACGCTCTCGCACGCAGCGACGATTGTCGATCACGTCTGCCTAGCCTTTCGGCGTGGCGGGCGGTCGAGTCCGCACAGATTTAGGATCGCGTCTTCACGGCGACGCATGATTCGCTTCTCTGGAGGTGACAGGTCGTCGTAGCCGCACAAGTGCAACAGGCCGTGGACGAGATATAGGATTACTTCGTTTTGAGTCGGCCAGCCATATTCGGCAGCTTCGCGAGCAGCGTACGCAGCACCGATCACGATCTCGCCGGACAGCGTCTTGCCTGCGCCACGAGGTTGAACACCACGTTTCGCGTAGGCGATGAAACTCATCGCCGCGTCGATCGCGTTCCAATCGACTTCCAGCAGGAAACTGACGACGTCTGTTGGATAGTCGTGGTTTAGAAACTGTTTGTTGACTCGCCAGATTTCGGCATCGTTGACCAGCGCGATGCTGATCTCGGCTCGTGTGACCTGTTCTTCCAACAACGTCTGTTCGGCGACACGGCGAAGTTTCGTGACGTCGAGCGAAACGCTTCGCTGGCGATTCGCGATGGCGACATCGTAGCAGCGAAATTTTCCCCCCTTGCGAAGGGGGGGCGAGGGCTCTTGACGATTGGCGTCCCGTGTCCGCTTGGCCCCCTCACCCCTAGCCCCTCTCCCCCGAAGGGGAGAGGGGGACGCGAGTGCGCGTGTTTTGCGTTCGGCCATCGTCAAGCGGTCTGCTGTTCGGGGTACTTCACTCGGCCGTGGTAGATCGAGATCAGCGACTTGGTCAACGAGTCTTCAATCTTTGCGATCTCGGTGATCGTCAGGCCGCAGTCGTCGAACTGGCCGTCGAGAAGGCGTTTCATCGCGATGTCATGGACCAGACGCTCCAACCGTTTGGGCGTCGGCTCGCTCAGCGTGCGGCTGGCTCCTTCGACGGCGTCGGCCAGCATGAGGACTCCCGCTTCGCGAGTCTGCGGTTTGGGGCCGGGGTAGCGGAACGCGGCCTCTTCGGCATCCCCCTCGTGATCGACTTGCTGTTCGGCGAGGCGGGTGGCTTCGTGGTAGAAGTACTCGACGAGCGTGGTCCCGTGATGCTGTTCGATCAGATCGATCAACGGTTGCGGAAGGTTGTGCTCCTGCGACAGATCGACTCCATCTTTCACGTGACCGATGATGATGAGCGTGCTCATCGCCGGAGCGAGATGCTCGTGGAGATTCTCGCTGCCGGCGATCGAGTTCTCAACGAAATAGTGCGGCTTGAGCATCTTGCCGATGTCGTGAAAATAGGCCCCGACCCGAAGCAACAGGCCGTTGGCTCCGATCAAATCGGCTGCCGTTTCGCCGATCGTGGCCACGCCGACCGAGTGGTTGTACGTCCCCGGAGCGCGACGGATCAACTCTTGCAGCAGCGGGTGCGACACGTCTCCCAGTTCGAGCAGACTTATATCGGTGACGACTCCGAACACGTGTTCGATGAACGGCAGACTGCCGCCGACGAGGAAGCCCGCAGCCAGACACCATCCCGCGCCGCGCAGGGCATGGAACCACAAGATCGAATCGCTCCAGACCCCCATCAGGCTGGGCTGTTCGAGAAGTGCGGTGCCCCAGAACATCACGAAGTACGTCATCGCGGCACAGGCCCCCACATTGATGAGCGTGGTCCGAGTCGGCACGCCGGGAAGCAGAATGACGGCGGTCCCGCACACGCTCATGTGGATGACGAACTGGCTGAGATCGGCACCCGTGGACAAAGTGACAATCAGGCTGAGTGAGAACGCGGTCAGCACGGCCAGCACCTGGTTGTAGGCGACGGCGATGATCATGGACGCCGCCAGCAGCGGAATGATTTTGGCCCGCCACGGGTCGAACGAGAGCAATTCTGCCAGGGCCACGGCGACGACGAGCAACGTGAGGTAGATACCCAGCCGCCCCGCGTTTCGCAACAACCGCCGTTCATTGTGGACGAGGTAGTAGCCGTTGAGCACCAGCAGCACGAGGAGCATCAGGAACACCGTCGTCACGCGGGTGATCCGCTGCGAAACGGCCACTCCCGCCTCCCGCTGTTCGTATTCACCCCAGAGCACGCTGAGCTTGGCCTGGTCGATCAATTCACCGGGCTTCACGAGCATATCCCCCGGCTGATATTCCTCGGCGATTTCCTGCACAGCGCGGGTCGCATCGTCACGCGACCGCTGTGTGGCTTCTTCGTCGAACGTGAGCGTCTCGGGGTTCTGTGATGTCAGCCACGTTTCGAAAGCAGAGTGCATCGGTGTGAGCGCGGGAAACATCACCCACCGTTGACCGAGCAGGCCGAGCGGTTGCAGCAGGTGAGCGAGATTTGTTTCCGCCACGACAACGGTTTCGGATTGTTCGGGGTGGAGTACGACGGTCAGCATCCCGCCGGCGATCTGCTCGGGAGACAAGTGATCGGGGCGGATCAGCCCCTTGCGATGCAGAGGTTCGAGAAAGTTCGTCCACTCGGCGATGACTTGCGACAACTTTGCTTCGTCGGTCGCAGCTTCGCGTAGCCGTGAAAACAATCGATCTCGCTCGTCGTCGGAAATTGGCTTGGCGGACGTAACGGCGACCGGGACGAGACCAAACGCTGCCCGCAGTTCCAACGGCAGTGCGGCCGCCGAATCCACCTGTGCAAGCTGCAGCAGATGGGCCTGCAAATTCACCGGCAATTCGCGCAGCGGCGCGGCATCGTGACGAAAGACGGGCGCAATCCGCTCGGCCGCCTTTTCGCGAGCACGCTGCGTGAGGTTCTCGTTCACGCGACGGAACATCACTTTCGCCGAAACACCGTTGACCGGTCGCTGTTCGAGCCGGTGGGGAAACGGAACCTTCCAAGCCTGGACGGCGATGATGATCCCCGCCAGCGCCGGTATGCAGATCAACAGCCGCACCAGCACACTTCGATTGCGCAAGTGCTGGCCGAGTTCTTCCCACGATCCCGCGGGTGTCCTCAGGGCCATCCGAGACGACCGACCGCGCTTGGAACCGAAGAGTGGCATGGTGAGACGAGACGGATCAGCCGATGAACGATGTCGTCGGCCGATCGCAGAACTCAACCTTTCTTCCGCCGGTGGGAATTGGCAGCGGCGTCATCATCGTAAGCCTTCACGATCTCCTTCACCAGCCGATGCCGTACGATGTCTCGACCGGTGAGATGTACGGTCCCGACTCCTTCGATCCGTTCCAACCGCCGGATCGCGTCCATCAACCCGCTGGCCATTGTCGGCGGCAGGTCGCTCTGTGTGGTATCGCCGGTCACGACAATTCGCGAACCCTGGCCCATGCGGGTCAGAAACATTTTCATCTGCGTGACGGTCGTGTTCTGAGCCTCGTCCAGAATGATGAACGTCTGATTGAGCGTCCGCCCGCGCATGAATGCCAGCGGCACGATCTCGATCACGTCCCGTTCCATGTATCGCTTGACCTGTTCGTAGTCGAGCATGTCGTGGAGCGCGTCCAGCAGCGGGCGGAGAAACGGGTTGACCTTGGCGAGCAGGTCGCCGGGGAGGAAGCCCAGTTTTTCACCCGCTTCGACCGCCGGTCTCACGAGCACGATCTTTTTCACTTGTTCGAGACGCAGCGCGTTGACCGCCATCGCCACGGCTAGATACGTCTTGCCGCTGCCGGCCGGTCCGACGCAGAACACCAGTTCGTTGGCGCGGACGCACTGCACGTATTCGGCCTGACCCGGCGTGCGCGGTCCCACCCGCTTGACCTTGTCCAGCCGCGGCAACGCATCTTCGGTGTCGGCCGGGGCAGCTTCGCTTGCAGGGGGCTTGTGGCCGTTCGTCCGGCCGAGTATGCCCGCCAATTCGTCGTCGTTCAGTTCGCCGCGCCGTTCGACAATCCCGCGCATTTCGGCGAACACTTGCAGGCCACGCTTGATCTGGTCATCCGAGCCGTGCAGCCGAATTTCATCTCCGCGCAAGGTCACGTCCAGCCCCACGGCGTCGCGAACCTTGCGGAGGAAGCGGTCTTGAGAACCAAACAGGAGGAGGACTTCTTGGGGGTCGGAAAGCGTGATGGTGGCGTCAGTCATTCGCACATCTCGGTGAACCGGGGTTATTCGCCCTCGTGGCACGAGGAATTATAGCTCGCGGCTGGGCGAATTCGAGACAAGGGGGGAGGCGGAGAGGTTCGGAACTGCCGGCGAGGGAGGCGCAAGCTTCTCCCTCTCCCCTTTTTGAGGAGAGGGCCGGGGTGAGGGGCGTACGGCGCGGTGACGCGACTTGAATTCTCGCAGTGAGACGCTTGGACCGCCCCTCACCTCCAACCCCTCTCCCCAAAAAGGGAGAGGGGAGTTCGTCATCCCGCGCTGCCGCAACATGCACCGGTTGTCCGACTTTTGTCGGTCGAATTCCGCGCCGACACGCGAGAACCGCCGGTGGTGCGGTTGTAAGGTTCAAGCCGACTGGTCCGGCGGTTCGATGACTATGGACACGGCGGAATCCCTCCGCGCGCTCAGCCGATCGACTCTGACAGCATCGCCGAGGCCATGTACGAAACGTATTTCCATCTGCGGGCTCGCCCCTTTTCCGCAACTCCGGATGTCAACTGTTTCTATGCTTCCGAACCCATTCAGGAAGCGCTGGATGAACTCGTCCTGCGGGCGCAGTCAGGGCATGGGATCGGCATCCTGACGGGAGCGGCAGGGACGGGGAAGTCGCTACTCAGTCTGAAACTGATCGCCGAACTGGGCTCCACGTGGACTGGCGTCCTGTTGCCAAATGCCAACCTCGCGACCCGGAAGGCACTGCTGCAAGCGATTCTGTTTGAACTCGGCCAACCATATCAGGGGTTGGATGAGCAGGAATTGCGGCTGGCCCTCGTCGCGTGGTTGCGAACAAATGCAAAGTCGGCTCGGCGGACGTTGCTGGTCCTCGACGAAGCCCATTTGGTGCCGGATCGATTGCTCGAGGAAGTTCGCGGGCTGGCGGATTTGTCGGATGACGGCAAGCCGCTTCTCGAAGTCGTGCTGAGCGGCGACGTCTCGTTGGAAGAGCGCCTGGCCAGTCCGGAACTGACGGCCCTCAATCAGCGAGTCGCCTGCCACGTCGTTCTCGAACCGCTCGACCAGCAGCAGACGCTCGACTACATCGCCCACCGCCTCGCTCGCAGCGGCGGCGATGTCATGCAGATGTTCACGGCCGATGCGTTGCCGCTGATCGCCCGGCTGTGCAACGGCATCCCGCGGTGCATCAATCACCTGTGCGACCACTGCCTGCTGCTGACATACGTCAACGAAACTGAGCAGGTGACCCGGTCGACTGTGCTCGACGCGATCGCCGACTTGCGTCAGTTGCCGTTGCCGTGGAACGAACCGTTCCTCACGAGTGGCGACATTGAATCGGCCACCGAGTCCGACGACCGGGACATCGAACCCGGCGCCACGGGCGATTCTGATGAGTCTTCGACTGCGATCGAATTCGAATCTCGTGAGTTTTCCGGCCCGATGACGTCGATTGAAATCGGTGGCCCGGCGGCTGACAGCAGTTTGCAATCCATCAACCAGTCGTCCGCGGAGGCCACGCTGCCGACATTGGCGAGCGAGTTGGCTGACGGATCGCAAAACGAATGGTCCGCTGCGTCCATTGACGTCGAGGAACGATCCGATTGTGAAGACGACGAGCTGGCCCCCGTCGACGGTTCGACGGACGAAGGCGAGCAATTCTCGCGGGAGATCGGTCGGGGAATCGTCCCGCTCTGGGATGAACCGGCGATCCGTTCGAATCAGCCTGTTGCTCAAGACGAAGGGATCGCGTTTGATATCGCCTGCCACGCCAAACCGCGACTCGGGCCGTCGTCCATTGTGCCGCTGGCTCCCGAAACGCACCCGGCGTCGCGTGGGGAATCGTTTCGCGAAGTGGCGTCCAGCGATGTGACCGCGCCAGCCGCTCAGCGAAACGGGGAATCGGAACTGCCGCGGTTGTGCCCGCAGGCAGAGACACGTCCGGCTTTGACTTCGGTGTTTGCCGAAGAACGGATATTCGACCGCTACGCGGCGATCGATGCCGGATGGCCCGTGCCACCGCAGCCGCCCGCTGTTTCTCAGCCACCGAGTGATCGCGGCTTCAGCGACCCGCTCGACCGCTGGAACGGCCCTTCGGCATGGACTCCGGGAATCGTTCCGCTGGCTCCGGAAACACGCCCCGTCGAGCGCGTTCGATCGACGGTTGAGACCACTCACGAGTGGGACGAGATTGCTCGCGATGATGGCACCGAACAGAATCGCGATCCCGAATTGAATGAGCAGCCGGCCCAGGAGGTCACCGGCTGGTCACCCGTGTCTGATGTGATTGCGTTCAGCGACGACGCCCATTCGGACGCTGCGGATTCGGACTACGAAGACATCGAAGAGCAGATCGGCAACGAGGTTCTCGAACTGTGTCTGGAGACTCAGCAAGCGATTCAGAACCGGTTCCACGAGAGCCAGCTCGAAGCGGGTTGGTCGGCTGCCAACAGGCCTGATGGTTCTGCCGACGATTCGTCACTCGGGAATGAATCGGAAGCTGAACCGTACGACATCATCCAACCCGAGCCGCCTGCCGCGGACGGTTCATTCGACCGATCGCCGAGTCGTCAGACTCCCGAGCGCGATCCGCAAGCGGGCCTCAAGCGACTGTTCAGCACGCTCCGCAAGCGGCAGAGATAACTGACGCGAGATCGCAACAGCTACGGCCGCTGCCGCTTCACCCACGCCACGAACTCACGTTCCAACGGTTCGCAACTGGAGTGACCGAGCAATTCGTACAACGTTTTCACCCCGCGCGGGTCGTTGCGGACGTTGGCTTTCAGCTTGCGATAGTACGCAGCGAGCAACCCGCGGTCTTGCAGGTAGAGACACAGAGCCTGAGCATGGGCGTAGCTCAGCCCTTCACCGTGACTGCGGAACGCCTGTCGAGTGAGAAGCTGCTGGACCGTGGGGAGTTCTCCCGACCGGATGGCGTCGGGTAGCAAGCGCAGTCTCCAGTTCGGTTGGCCGACCAGTTGCAGGCCGTCGTCGGTGAACGCCGTTTCTTCATGCAGCGACGCCAGGCCTTCGTCGAACCACTCGGGCATTTCAGGACAATCGAATTCGGCCAGCGCATGGCACAGTTCGTGCGCGAGCGTGCCGGTTCCTGTCGAAATGTTCAGCACCATCCGTCGTGCGGAACGCTGGTAGTAACCGTCGTACGATCGAACGGTGTTGCCATCCAATCGCCGAGCGACGTCGTGATATGCCTCGTCGTTGCTCAGCAGAACGATCGTGATCGGCACGATCGGGCGGTGGTCGAAGTAGGTTCGCCACAGCGCGTTTGAAATCGGCAGGATGGTTTCGCGGTAGGCTCGTTCGAGGACGTCTTCGTCGCAATCGCCGGCGATGACAAACGGGGGGCGGAGGACGATGCGGCAGCTAGCGGGCAGTTTTGGTGACAGCGAGTCGGCTGTATGGCCACATTGCTTCAGCAGCGACTGTTCGCGCAATGCCCGTTCGTGGGCGAAGCGGTTTCCGGCTGCGGACAGCCGCGCCGCGTGAACACGCTCGGCCTGCGAGGGTTTGGTAAAACTGACCGTGTACGCCACGGCGATAATGATCACCGGGCCGAGGGTCAGCGCGTAACGTCGGGTGGAATTCACGTTGCGTTGGTCAGGCTTTCCAGTCTGACGCGTGGGATTCAATCGAAATCAAGTGAAGTTGGGTCAGTCGGGAAAGACTGACGAACGGTTGGCGAAAGTGTAGGTCAAATTCCGACTTTTCCGCGATCCCCGCTTGCTCTTTGTCCGCAGTTTCGGTCAGATTTCCGGCACGCGCTCTGGTCCAGACGATTCAGCCGCCAAACTCTCGCACGATTGTCCCCACCCTACGACCTGCCGCGTTTATGAGGCCCGCGCGGTTGGTCTGACCGGTAGGGTTCGCACGATCGGTCGTTTAGTCGCGACTCATCGTAGTGGGCATTCTGGTGACACGGCCCACGCTCTGGCGAGCGTGGCTACAGTGGCGCCACGTTTGTGGGCTACCATACTCCGCATGAAAAAGTTGTTCTCCAAGTTGCGACATAATCCCCCTCAATCGATTCCGTGGCGACAGGGTGCCGAACGCACCGCTGCGCCGGCCAGCATGACTCACCCACCTCGACAGCCGTTGTTCTCCGAATCGGAACTGTACTACCTGCGCAGTGGCACGCACTGCCTGATGTACTCGAAACTGGGAGCCCACCCCGACGTGGTGGATGGTGTCGCGGGAACTCGCTTTGCCGTGTGGGCACCGAATGCTCGCGATGTGTCGGTGCTGAGCGATGCCAATGGTTGGACAGCCGGCCGCGATGTGTTGCATCCCAGCGAAGACGGCATTTGGTCGGCGTTCTTGCCGGGGATCGTCGCGGGTCAGGCCTACAAGTTCGGCATCCGCACGGCGTGGGGTGACGTGATTCAAAAGGCCGACCCGTTCGAATTCCAAGCCGAGCTGCGACCGAAGTCGGCATCGATCGTATGTGATCTCGGCGGCTACTCGTGGCACGATCAGGATTGGATCCGCCATCGCCAGACGACCAACTGGCTCGAAGCGCCGATCGCGACGTACGAGGTGCATCTCGGTTCGTGGCGGCGACCGACCGACGGCCGCGAGTTCTTCAACTACCGCGAACTCGCGCACATGCTGGTCGATTACTGCCGACAGATGCACTACACGCATCTCCAGTTGATGCCGGTGACGGAACATCCGTTTGATGGCTCGTGGGGATATCAAACGGTCGGCTACTTCGCCCCGACCAGCCGGTTTGGCACGCCGCACGACTTCATGTATTTCATGGACTACTGCCACCAGCACGGCATCGGCGTGTTCGTCGATTGGGTTCCCGCGCACTTCCCGACCGACGGCCACGGCCTGGCCCGGTTCGATGGCACGTGCTTGTTCGAGCACGAAGACCCGCGACAGGGATCGCATCCCGATTGGGGAACACTCGTGTTCAATTTCGGACGCAACGAGGTCCGAAATTTTCTGCTATCGAGCGCCCGGTTCTGGTGCGACCTGTATCACGTCGACGGACTGCGTGTGGATGCCGTCGCGTCGATGCTGTACCTCGACTATTCGCGCAAAGCCGGCGAGTGGGTTCCAAACCAATTCGGCGGGCGGGAAAACCAAGAAGCCGTGCAATTCCTCAAGGACATGAACACGATTCTGCACGGCGAATACCCCGGCATCCTGACGGTCGCGGAGGAATCGACCGCGTGGAGTGGCGTCTCGCGCCCGGTGTACACCGGCGGCTTGGGGTTCAGCCTGAAGTGGGACATGGGCTGGATGAACGATTCGCTGCGCTACATGTCTCACGAACCGATCCACCGGGCGCATCATCAAAACGAATTGTCGTTCCGGATGGTGTACGCCTTCACCGAGAACTTCGTGCTGCCGCTGTCGCACGATGAAGTCGTGCATGGCAAGCGCTCGCTGCTTTCGCAAATGCCCGGCGACGATTGGCAGAAGTTCGCCAACCTGCGGTTGCTGTACGGCTACCAGTACGCGATGCCCGGCAAGAAACTCCTCTTTATGGGAGGCGAACTGGGCCAGTGGCACGAATGGAATCACGGAGCCGAAATCGACTGGGCGCTGCTCGCGTGGGAAAAACATCGCGGGCTGCAAGCGCTGCTCACGCGGTTGAATGAACTGCACATCCAGGAACCGGCTCTGCACGAACTCGACGTGGACGGCAACGGCTTCGCGTGGATCGCCTGTGACGACTGGCAGAACAGCACGTTCTCGTTCATTCGCTACGCTCGCGATCGGAAGGACTTCGTGGTCGCGGTCCTCAACTTCACCCCCATCGTGCGTGACGGCTACCGGATCGGCGTCCCGCAACTTGGTTTCTACACCGAACTCGTCAACTCCGACGCGGAGATTTTTGGCGGCAGCAACACTGGCAACGGTGGTGGCATGTACAGCGAACCGGTGCCGGCCCACGGCCATTCGCAAAGCCTCTCGCTCCGTCTCCCGCCGCTCGGCATATTGTTGCTGAAGCCGGTGCGGTAGAGCGAACGAATGACATGGCGATTCCCAAGTAGACCCGCCGAGTCAATTCTGTAGCCACGCTCGCCAAGAGCGTGGGTTTTCCCGAGTTTGCCCACGCTCTTGGCGAGCGTGGCTACCCAGAGACCTCTTGCAGCACCCCTTAGCGAAAGTGCTCGGAGAAGTTTGGATGCTGTTTGTGAAAAGACTTCCAGCGATCGAGCCATTCCCGGGTTGTCAAATTTACCACGCCTCCGCGCTCGTGGACTCGCTGACCGGCAGTGACTTCACTGAGCGTTCTCAGTTGTTCAGCATCAATCTGTTCGGCAACGGGTTTGAAAACGTCTTGCAGTCGAACGACGCTTAGCGACGGCGTGCGTCCTGCGTACACCGCGTACGGGGCATCCGGCAGCGTGGTGGCGACTTGGAAGACAGGCCCGGGCAGTTTGATGGGCCGTGCCACAGGCTTGCCTGTGAAGCTGTCCCAAAACTGTGCCGAATGGTCTCGGCCGCAGGTGAGGATCGCGCGTTCGTCATCCGCGAAGGCGACACCGAAGACTTCGTCCTTATGCTCCATCGCCGGGCAAACGAGGATGCCGCGTTGCCAATCCCAGAGCCGGGCCATCCGGTCGCGACAGGCGGTGAGGAGCCACCGGCCATCACGACTGAAGGTAGCCGTAAAAACCCAATCCGGGTGCGGTAAACGGGCCAGCACTTCGCCGGATTGGGATTTCCCAACCGTCGCCGTGCCGTCCATGGACATCGAAGCCAATAAGTCGCCATCGCGCGAAAACTGAACATCATGACACGTCTGTTCGTGCTTTCGCTCGAACATGAGACGGCCGGTGCTGGTCTCCCACACCCTGACAAGGCTGCCCATGCCCCACGTCGCGAATGTCCGTCCATCGGGCGCCATGCCAATCCAGTCCCTGACCATGTAGGCCGGAAGCACACTGGCACCCTGGTCGCATTCGTGTCGAGTCGTGCCCGATTCGGAATCAATCACCAGAATCCGGCCGTTGCCACAAATCACCACGAGCGACTTTCCGTCCGGACTCCACGCGGCACCCATTGGTTCAGACGGCGTTTGCAGCGGCTCGATTGTTCGCTTTCCGGTTTGTCGATTCCAGAATTCGACCACTCCCGGCTCGTTGCTCAACAGAGAAGGACTGGGAGGTCGTTGGGCGTTGGCGGGCAGTGAACTGAGCGTCACGAACCGGGTGCCATCCGGAGACAATGCGACCTTGTTCACCACTCCGGCTGGCGTCACCGCCGTTGGCTGCGGCTTGCCGGTGGCCACGTCATAGAACTGGACCGTGCGTAAATTGCGAGCGTGATTCCAACCCGACGGCGTCATCGATTGGCCGTCCGAACTGATCGTCACATAGCTCTCGAACGCGGGAATGGAAACTTCCTGGACGAACGTTGAATCCCTGTTCGGGAGTTCCCAGATGCGCACCAAACCATCGATCTGTACCGCCGCGAACCGATCGCCATCGGGCGCAAAGGCGACGAGATCCACTTCGGCCTGATGCGCGAGCATTTGTCCCAGCGGTTCGCCGGTTTTCGGGTTCCAAAGTCCCACTCTGCGATCCGCACTGGCGGTGACCACCGCCTGGCTATCGCGAGAGAAGGCGGCCGAGTAGATGAAGTTGGTATGCAAAATCGAATCGCCGACAGCTTCGCCGCTCGTGACATCCCACAGTTGTGCCGTCTTAAAACAACACACGATGAACCGCTGGCCATCGGCGCTGCGGGTGAGGTTTAGCACGGCCTGCTCGGTCGGGACCAACCGCAGTAGCTCGCCTGTTTCGGAATTCCACCAGGTGATTTCCCGAGAGGCGCTCAGTGTGAGCAGTCCCCGGTCGTCATCAATCAGCAAGGGGCGAAGTTGGTCGTCAGGATCACCGAATCGACCCAGGTGTGGCAGTGGTGAGAACAGCGGTTCGGTTTTCGGTTCGTCGTCGCCCACGGCAAAGACGCGGACCTGCGCGTCCTGACAGGCGGTCACCAACCGGTCACCGCGCGCGTTGAACAGCAATCTGGCCACAGGCTGCGGGTGAATCAACGGTGGTGAAGCGAATTGTTGCGACTCCAGATTCCACACGCGTGCCGCGTCGCCGCCGATGGCGAGGTACCGACCATCACTGCTAAATTCCAACGCCAAAGTGGAACCGGAGTGGGATACCTCCTGACGCTCCTGACCATCCGGAAAACGGGACAGCACGACGCGATCGTTGGTGCCGACCGCGAGCCACTGGCCATTGGGGCTCCAAGCCACCGCACTCGCCTCCTGAAACTCGGCGGGCAGTTCGATGGGCTGTGCCGTTTTCAAGTCCCAAACAATGCACTTCCGCGAATAGGCGAGCGTCATCACGTAGCGACCGCCGGGGTGATAGAAGAGTTCCTTCACCCGCTCGTTGTGAGGCAACGCCGCGATCGGCAGCGGAACTTGCCGGCACCAATTGCGAACGCGGATGCGGTTCGCATCCCGACGAGGTCGATCATCGCGAGCCTGCCACGCCGCGGTGGCAAACCACAGAACGGCCTGTGCAGGATCACCCAATTCGCTGGCGACCAGGCCGGAGTTCGTGTACATGTCGACCAGTGCGGCCTCGGCATTCTTCGCGGCGATTCGTTCTCGTTCGGCAAGATTTCGAAATCGAAACGCGGCGACTGTCGCGGTGATTGAACCGGCGATCAACAACAGCGCGACGATTGCCGCCAGGCTCGCCACGGCCCGATTGCGAAGACACCACCGCCACAGCCGCTCGGCTTTCGAGATGGGACGGGCGTGGACCGGGGTGCCTGCCAGCCAACGCCGCAGATCCGTGGCGAATTCGTGAGCGTCGGCATAGCGCCGCTCGGGCGACTTTTCCATCGCCTTCAGGCAACAGGCTTCCAAGTCCCTCGAAATCGATGGATCAATCGACCTCGGCGACGGCGGCGAGACGTGCAGATCGGACACGCGCGTCACCACCGAATGCGTCTGGCCGGTGTACGGCTTCCGCCCCGTCAGCAGTTCGTAGAGCACGACGCCGAGTGTGTATTGATCGCTGAGAGGTCCCGTGAGATGCACGTCGCCGCGGGCCTGCTCGGGTGACATGTACGAGGGAGTGCCGATCACAATCCCCTCGTCCGAAGCGTTGTCCTGTCCAGTCTGGCGCTTGGCCAGGCCAAAATCCATGAGTTGTGGCCGGCCCGACTTGCCAATCATGATGTTGCCGGGCTTGATGTCGCGATGCACGATCCCCTCGTTGTGGGCATAGGCGGTGGCGTCCGCCAATTCCCGCACCCATTCGACAGCCGATCCAATGGACGGACGGCCTTTCGCGATGTGATCGGCGAGCGGTTCGCCCTCGACGAACTCCGTCGCGATGTAGTAATCGCCCTCGGCGCGTCCACTTTCGAACACGGCGACGATATTGGGGTGCCGCAGCCGGGACGCCGCCTTGGCCTCGCCAAAAAAGAACTCGATCTCGCTGGGGTCGCTGCTGATAAACCGCGGAACCTTCAGCGCCACGTCGCGGTCCAGCACGGGATCGTAAGCGCGGTAGACGACTCCGTAACTTCCCTGCCCCAGACGTTGCTGAATCCTAAACCGTCCAATGAATTGTCCCGGCGCACGAAACTGCTCTTCTTGCAAATTCCGGTCGGGCACAGTTTTGGACGGGGAAATCCCAATGACCGTCGCGTCGAGGTCAACCGGCGCTTCCGGCTCCGGCTTGAACTCAATCGTTGGTTCCCCGAACTCGACGTGCGTGCCGGACGAATCACCAGGGTTCAAACCATTGGACGTGCTCAACGCCTGCCCGCAGATCGAACACCGTGCTTGTCCGCTGGCATCTCGCAGTGGCGCTGTCACAACAGACCCGCAGGACGAACAGCGTGTTTGGTCCGAATCGGCCATGGATCGGTCTGGGAATTGGTTCGAGCTGGAATGGAACCAGCTCATTGACGCTCGCGAATAATTCTTGCGCCCGATGACAAAGCAACTGTCGCGGGCCGAGTTTAGAACAGCGAACCGCAGCGGTCCATCGAGGGCATCGTGGTTCGGTCGTCGTGTGACGGATGCCTGCCGCCGTTTCGGCCAAGGTCACTGTAGCCCGAGCCCTTGTGGCTCGCTGGATTCTTGCATTGGGGCAAGTCATCCAGGCCACAAGGGCCTGGCCTACAGGTATCGGGAAATCTTGCCATGCACTCCTGCGTGGAGGATCATTTCCCTGGCTCGACGATTTCCACCGGTTGGCCTTCGGTCAGCGTGGCGTTGATCGACTTGATAACCTGCGCCTCGGGATCGAGTTCGCTGATGATCTCGACCTGACCCGCCGCTTCCAGACCGAGCGTCAGTTCGCGCTTGATCAGCTTGCCCGATTCGACGACGAAGCAGAATGGCTTCGGATCGGACTTGCCGCCGATGGCCGAGGTCGGCAGGACGAGGACATCGGGACGTTCGGCCACGGTTAGCGAGACGGTGACGTACATGCCGGGGATCAGGCGCCCTTCGGGGTTCGGGACGTCGATTTCGGCGAGCAGCGTGCGGGTGGCGTCGCTGAGGGCCGCGCTGACGCGCGACACCTTGCCGGTGAATCGGCCGCCGGGGAGCGCTTGCACGCGGATGGTTGCGGCGTCGTTCGGTTGCGTGAATGTGGCCTCGGCTTCGGGCACGTCCACTTTCACGCGCACGACTTTCGTGTTGACCAGGGTCAACAACGGCTCGGCCGACTTGGCCGAACCGGCGGGGATGAAGTGCCCGACGTCGATGCTTCGCGTCGCGATGCTCCCCGCAAACGGCGCGGTGATTTTTGCGTAGGCCAGCATCGTCTGCGCCTGGCGGACGCTGGCGTCGGCCACCTGCACGCGCGCTTGCGCGGCGGTCAAGTCGGCTTCGGATTTCTGGACGAGAGAGTGCTGTCCGGCCGCAGCCGTCTTCGCCGAAGCAACTTTCGCGGCCGCTTCGCGCCGTCCGGCGTCGGCCGCACGAAACGTGCTCTTCGTTTCATCGACCAGCTTGGCCGTCACCGCATTCATTTGCGCGAGCTGCTCGATTCGCTTGAGTTCCTCCTGCGCCCGGACGAACAGCGCCTCCATCCGCTCGATCCCCGCTTCGGCTTCGGCGATCCCGGATTTCGCAGTTTCCTCCTGAGCCTCCGCCGCGCCAATCGCCGCCTGAGCCTGCACGACTTCGGAATGCGATTGCGAGTGGAGCGCGAGCTTTTGCTTCAACTCATCCTGTAACTCGGGCACGGATAGTTCGACCAGCGTCTGCCCCGCTTCAACCTTGTCGCCGAGGTCCACATGCACCTTCTCGACGTATCCCGCCACCTTCGCGAACAACGGCGCTTGTTCGAACGGTTCAACCCGCCCGGGTTGTTCGGTGACACGCTTGAGCGTGGTCTTTGTCGGTTTGACGGTGGTGACGCGGAGGACATTTGGCACGGGTGCCGACGGCGCCGCAGCGCCGGGTGCCGGCGCTGGAGTGAGTCGGTCGCAGCCGGTGACAATGAGGCCGACGACTAACACAAAAGACGCCCAGCTTCCTCGATGACGAACTCCCTCTCCTCCCTTTTTGCCCCAAAGGGGCAAGACTCGACAGCCCAGGGCGAAGCCCTGGGTCAACGAGACACCAGCGCCGCGAAGCCCTGAAAGGGCGTGACCGTTGGAACAAGTTTGGCCTGGTTGCGCCCTTTCAGGGCTTCGTGTTTCGTATTGGACTTCAACCCAGGGCTTCGCCCTGGGCTGTCGAATTTCGCCCCGTTGGGGCTGTGAACTACGCTGCTCGCACGACCACGCCCATCGCTGCGCTCTGGGCGTGCCACCCTGTTCATTCGAAAATCGGCAATCGAAAATCGGAAATCCCATCACCCACCCTCCTTCTCGAAGCTGGGGTCGTAATTCAAACTGTCGCGGTCGCTCGGGTCGAGCGACGCGGAACGAATGGACGCGTTGCGTTGCACGATGGCGAACACCGCCGGCAGCAGGAACAGCGTGGCGATGGTCGCCGCGACGAGACCGCCGATCACGGCGCGGCCGAGTGGAGCCGCTTGTTCGCCCCCTTCGCCGAGAGCCAGGGCCATCGGCAACATGCCGGCGGTCATCGCGAAGCTGGTCATCAGGATCGGCCGCAAACGCGATTCGCCTCCAGACACTGCGGCCTCGTGTGCTTCGAGACCGCTTCGTCGGCTTTCTTCAGCAAACGTGAGCAGCAGGATCGCGTTGGCCATCGCCACGCCCAGAGCCATGATCGCGCCGATGAACGAGTGAATGTTGAGCGTCGTCCCAGTCAGCCGGAGCATTACGGCGACCCCGACCAGCACGGCGGGTGTGGTCGAAACAGCCACCAACGGCAGGCGGAGCGATTGAAAGTTGGCGGCGAGCAGCAGGAAAATCGCCACGACCGTGAGTACCAGACCCGCGGTGAGGCCGCTGGTCAATTCGTTGAGCGGCGGAACCTGACCGCGAATCGCAATCGTCACGCCTTTCGGTGGATCGCCGGCCCGTTTCAGTGCGAGATAGATTTCGCGGGAGATGCTGCCGAGGTCTCTCCCTGCGATATTGGCGGCGACGTCGATCTCGCGTTTCATGTTGTACCGATCGAACTGGCCGGGCATCTTGCCGGGTTCGACGACGGCGACATCGCGCAGCAGGAGTTGGTCGGAGACGTTCCGTTTGACCGGGATGGCGGCCAGCTGCGCAGCCGACGTGATGGCGGTACGCGGGATTTCGATTTGCACCTGATAGCCGATGCCGGTCTTGGGATCGGGCCAGTAGTTCGGCAACACGAACCGGCTGGACGACGTGGCGGTGACCATTGAGCGGGCGATTTCTTCGACGGTCACTCCGCTCAATCCCGCCTTTTCGCGATCGACGCGGACTTCGAGCGTCGGGTAATCGAGCGACTGTTTGAATTGCACGTCGCGGAGTCCGTCGATCTTCGAGAACTCGGCCGCGACTTTCTCGGCGTAGCCGCGATTGTCCGCGAGGCTCGAACCAATCACTGCCACTTCGACCGGCGTGGGCGACCCGAGACTCATCACCTCGTTGATAATGTCCGCCGGTTCGAACGACACGCGCACGGTCGGCATCTTCGTCGCGAACTGCCCTCGCATTTTCTCCTGTAACGCGACCACATCCACGCCCGAATTCTGCTTGAGCTTGAAACGGAGAATTGCCTCCTCCGGCCCGCGAGACCACTGGTAGACCGCGTTGATCGGATAGCTCGACGGGACCATCCCCACGTAACCGAGCGTCTTGTCGATTTTGTTTTCGCCGACTTCGGCGGCGACCATCCGTAACGCTTCGAGGGCGATTTGTTCGGTCCGATCGAAATGCGTCCCATCGGGTGCTCGCAGCCGGAGGCGGAATTCGCCCGAACCGACCGGTGGAAAGATGTCCGTTCCCAACCCGCGACCGACCAGCAGCCACACGGCGACACACGCCGCGAGATATCCGGGGACGACGAGGTAGCGGAGCGTGACGAGCAGCGAGAGGGTTCGCACGTACGTTGCGTGAAAGAAGCCGCGGCGGACGACCGCCGCTCGCGCTTCGAGTTTGAATTCACCACGTTGAGTGGGTGTTGGTTGAGCAGCCCGGCTGCTGGGAGCAGCCGGGCTGCTGTCTCCGTGCCGATGCCTCAGCAGCAGCACCGACAACACGGGTACGAGCGTGCTCGACAAAATGTACGACGCGATCATCGCGAAGCCGACGGCCAGCGACAGCGGCACGAACATCCCTTTGGCCGCCCCCTGCATGAACACCGACGGAGCGAACACGGCGAGGATGCACAGCATCGCCAGCAGTCGCGGGATGGCCGTCTGCTGGTTGCCGCGCCGCACTGCCACGGCGATCGAGCCGGTGCGTGCCATTTGCGTGTGGATGTTTTCAATCTCGACCGTCGCTTCATCGACGAGAATGCCGACCGCCAGCGCCAGCCCCGACAGCGTCATCACGTTGATCGTGTGCCCCGTCAGCCACAGCCCAATCACGGCCGCGGCGATGGCGAGGGGAATGTTCACCACGACGACGATCGCCGACCGCCAGTCGCGCAGAAAAATCAGGACCATCAGCCCGGTCAGGATCGCGCCAAGAACGCCCTCCGTCAGCAAGCCGCGAATGGAATCGACGACGATCGGCGATTGATCGAATTCGAAACTGACTTTGATGTCGTCGGGGAGCGCCTTCTGCATGTCCGGCAGCGCGGCTTTGATGGCCTTCACGACGGACAGCGTGGACGCTTCGGCTCGCTTGTTCGCGAGGATGTAGATCGCCCGGCGGCCGTTGAACAGGGCGTAACCGGTCGTCAGGTCGTGCGTGTCCTCGGTCTTGCCGAGATCGCGCATGTAGACCACACGGCCGTGTTCCGACCGCACCGCCACGTTGCCGAGTTCGTCGATCTGCTTGACCAGCGCGTTCGTCGGGACCATCGGGTACTGGTCACCCATCTGAATGTTGCCGGACGGACTGATCGTGTTTCCCGACGCGAGCGCTTTCAGCACGTCTTCGGGTGACACTTGGTATGCCCGTAGCCGGTCGGGATCGACTCGAATCACGACTGTGCGCTGGCTGCCTCCGAACGGCGGCGGTGCGGAAACTCCTGGCAGACTCGCGAACATCGGTCGGATGCGGAACAGCGACAGGTCTTGAATTTCCCCGATGGTTCGCGTCTCGCTGGACAGCACCAGGCATCCAACGGGCACACTGCCGGTGTCGAACCGCATGACGAACGGCGGCACCGTGCCCGGAGGCATGAACGCCCGCGAGCGGTTGACGTACGCGATCGTTTCCCCCATCGCCTGCGACATGTCCGTGCCGGGGTGAAACACCAGCTTCATGATCGACACGCCCTGCACGTTCTTGGATTCCACGTGATGAATCCCCGCGATGTACAGGAAGTGGTACTCGTAGTAGTTGGTGATCAACCCTTCCATCTGCGCCGGGTCCATGCCGCCGTACGGTTGGCAGACGTAGATCACCGGCAGGTTGAGAGCCGGGAAGATGTCCACCGACATCCGCTGCACGGCCAACCAGCTTCCCATGGCGATCGCGACCATCCCGACCAGCACAGTGATCGGCCGACGCAACGCAGCGATAATCAGTCCCATCGCGGTGTCCGTTGGTTGAGGGTTGGTCGGAAGAGGGAGAGACTTTGTTTGAAACACGTGTGTCTGTTGTGCGTGTTTGGAGTTTCCAATGTCCAAACTCCAATGACTAAAGAAATCCCAAGTTCCAATGACCAAAACTCAAGCGGGGTACTTGAACGTGGCGTCGAGAAATCAGGCTGGCGGTTCATTGGACTTTGGGTTTTGGTCATTCATTGGTCATTGGGATTTGGACCTTGGTCATTTGATTGCGGCTGGCCCACCCGGTGCTGGCACCGCCACCGGCGTCGTGACGGGGAGATTCGAAAGGCACACCCCCGTGGCGCGGTGCAACGCGAATTGAGCCGTGTTGAATTCGGAGACAGCACGGGCGTATTCGCGCCGCGCCTGGGCGAGGGCTTGGATCGACTGCAACACCTCGATCGGCAAACCCTGTCCCCCCTGGATGCGTTTCAGATTGAGATCGTACGAGGACTGAGCCGAGCGAACGCCACGCGCGGCGGGTTCAATTTGTTTTGACCGCGAGCGCCACTGGGCGTACGCCTCGCTCACTTCTTGAGAGACTTGATCAGCGATCGCCTCCTGCCGATTCCACACCTGTCGGACCTGCGACAGCCGTTCGCGCTTCGCGGCCTGATCGCCCAGTCCGAGATTGCGCAACTGCCAGTACGCCAGCCCCTGAAAGTCGGCCCGGTCGCCGAAGCTCGATCCGCTGCCACCCCCACCACCACCGAAGTTGCCGTAGCTCATGCCGAGCGACAACGTCGGCATCAGCGGCGAGTACTTCTCCCGTTGCGCCCGGGCGTGTGCTTCGCCCAGCAGATTCTGGTTCTCGATCACTTCCGGTCGCGATGTGCGGGCGGTTTCGAGCGAATCGGCCAGCCGTGTGTCGGGCGAAATGAGTTCGAGTGGCACCAGTTCGAAGCCAACAGGCTGGAGGATCGTGCTCTGGTCGAGATGCAGCAGGCGGACCAGTCGCGATGAGGCGATCCAGATCGCTTCCTCGGCGCGCACGAATTCGTTGTGACGCAGCGTGGTTTCCGTGTGCAAGCGATCGGCATCGGCTTGCAACCCCGCACCGGTGGTGGCGTACGCATCGGTCAGTCCCGAAAGATCGCGAGTGTGACGTTGCAGATCAGCGGCGATGGTCACTTCGGCCGACGTGCGGAGCAGGTCGAGGTACGCGCGGGCCACGTCGAGCAGCAGGTCGTTGGTCGCGGCGGCGGACGCGGCCCGTCGCGCCTCGGTAGCCCGTCGCGCGGCCAGCGGTTGAAACAGCGCGTCGGCCAGATGGAAATCGGCGGCCAACCCCGGCAGCATCGGTGGCCCGGCACCAAACGCCGCGGCGCCGGCTCCCGATTGGACTGAGTAGCGGTGCGTGTCGATGACCTTGCCCGCCGAGTCTTGCAGCGTGCCGTCGTGTTCGGCGTACGACACGCCGGCTCGCAGATTGGGAATCCACGTCGCGTCCGCCGCCTGTTGCTGCGCGATCGCCTGCCACACCCGTTCGCGCACGAACGCCACCTGAGGATTCTGCGCGTCGGCCAGTTGCAACGCGGTTCCGAGATCAATCGGATAGGCCGCAAGTTCCGCGGTCAATTCTCCGGCAGGACTGGGCATCGGATGCGGTTCAACGCCCTGTGGTGGTGTGTCCTCGATTTCCGCCGCTGCCAGACGAATTGACGACTTCACACGCGGACTCCCCTCGCCCCCGGAGGGGGAGAGGGGCTGGGGGAGAGGGGCGAGCGTTGTGACGGCGACAACTCGGTGCGACGGCGCGGGTGCGTTCAGTCCTGCTCCAGCCGGCTTTGACGTAGCGACGTTCGTCGGCAGATTCCGCTGGTTGGAGGACGCGAAGGTTGGCCGGATCGGGCGGCGCGGGCCATCGGCCGCGAGCGCAACGATTGCGCACAGCGACACCAACGTCAGCGCAAACATTCGCATCCGTGCGAGCATCGAAATCCCCTCCGGTTCCGCCAAGCCCACTCCTTGGGATTTGGACGGAACGCTAGCTCTCCAAACTCATCGTCCAGCCGCTTTATCCGGCATAAACAGAACTTAAGCCTGACGGTTGTAACGACGATAACGATTGGAGAATCCTTGTGGCGAGGGCAGTCACGGCTTCGGATGAATCTGAGCACTGTCGTTCGCTGTGTCGTGAATTCGCTGGCGAATTGAGTCGTAGCCACGGTCGCCAGAATTTGTTGAATTAAAGTGGCGGTGGCACTCCGTGACACCGCAAGTTGTGGTTGCTCTGCGGGGCGATCACAACATGTCCCGCCACGGAGTGTCGAGACCACATTAATTCGACAAGCCCGCCAGACCGTGGGTTTCGCAAGGAAGTACTCCCACTCTCTGGCGAGAGTGGCTACCGCGGAAATGTTTCATTCTGGGCCGTGTGGGGCATAACGCAGGGTGGTCGCATGGCGTCGTGGATCGCGCTGGAACGAATGAGAGTGACGCGGCCCTGCCTGCTCGCCGTGTGCCTGCTCGCGCGCGGCGTCGTCCTGGCACAGGAACCGACACCGGGCGATCCCGAACCACGATTCGCCGAACGGGATGAATTTGCCCGGAACCGGGACGCGCCGCTCGACAGCGCGACGGCCGATTTGGCGCGACGCTTGGCGGATGTCGAAACTCAAATGCAGCAGCGTGACGAAGCCGACCGAACAGCCAAAAACGCGGCGGCGAAAAATTTTTCCGTGCGACCGTTCGGCCGGATTCATGTCGATGCCGCGACGTTTTCGCAGGACGACGCCAACAAGGCGACGGTCGGCAATGCGTTGAACGGCGTGAACATTCGCCGGGCACGAATGGGGCTGGAAGGTGAGGGGTTCGACATCTTCTTCTATCGGTTCGACGTGGACTTCGTGACGCCCGATTCTGTGACGGGCACGCGGCCGACGATTTTTGATGCGTATCTCGACGTGCAGAAACTTCCGGTCGTCGGCAACATCCGCGCCGGTCATTTTCGCGAGCCGTTCAGTCTCGAACGGCTCGACAGCTCGCACGACAATCCGTTTCTCGAACGGTCAAACCCGCTCAACGCGCTCACGCCGTTTCGAAACATCGGCGTGATGGCGTTTGACTGGAATGCCGACGAGACCCGCACGTGGTCGTACGGCGTGTTTCACGAAAGCACGAACGAATTCGGCGAGTCGCAGCGCGATGCGACGGCGCTGGCATTCACCGGTCGCACCACCTGGCTGCCGTGGTACGAAGAGCAAGAGGGCGGCCCGCACCTATGGCACGTTGGGGCGAGTTACAGTTATCGCAACTTGAATTCGCAGGAACTCGGGTTCGATCAGACGCCGGAAGTGGTCCTCAAGGAGGGTTTGCTCGTGACGCCAAGCTTTGTGGACACGGGCCTGATTGCACTTCGAGACTACCACGTGGCGGGAATCGAAACGGTGACCAGCCGCGGTCCGTTGTCGATTCAGGGGGAGTACGTGTTCCTGTCCGGGCGAAAAACTGACGCGGGCCACGTGTCCTTTCACGGCGGCTATCTGGAGGCGATGTACTGGCTGACCGGCGAGCATCGCAATTACATCCGCCGAACGGGCAACCACGGCGCGGTGCCACCGAATTGCAGTTTCTATTGTCGCCAGACCGACTGCGGCTCCGAGGTCGGCAGCGGGGCGTGGGAGGTCGCGGCCCGCGTGTCGTATCTAAATCTGAACAGCGGCAACACCCAAGGCGGCTCGCTGACCGACCTGACTCTCGGTCTGAACTGGAACTACGCCGTGCGGTCGCGCGTGATGTTCAACTACATTCACGCGTTCCTCGACCGTGGCGGCTTGAACAGCCACGCCGATATCTTTTCGACCCGCTTGCAGTTCACGTTCTGAGTTTTGTCGTGAACGATGCCAATGCTCGCGCGACAGACGTCATGCACGTGGTTTGCTCGAGTTCCGGCTGTCGGAATTGTAACTCACGGACTGTTGGGGGCGAGTCACAACAGGCCATACAATCGCCCCGAATGACACCAGCTCAATTGGCGATTTGTGTTCGCCTCTGAAGTCCAACAACTTCGACAACGACATGACTCTGGCCGCGAAGTAAATGTTCTTCCGCACGATGCGTGTGTCGCCGCGATCCTGATGGCCGACTGTTTTCCAAGGATTGCCACGATCTTCTCGCAGAAAGAATATGGCTCCCATTCGTAACTCGCCCCTTGCCAATCGAGATGAACAAGGGAGCCTCAATCAATTGCGGGATGTGATCGAACGCGCCGGGCAACTGCTCCCGGCGCAGGGGCCGATCACTGCGTTTGTGTTTCTCAACACACTGCAAGCGCTGGAAGATTTGCCGTTTGAGGAGGGGCTACTCAAAGGTGCCAAACTGTTCGGAGTGCAGCCTTATTTGTCCGAGGATCGCTATCGCGAAAAGATGGCCCGCGGCCGAATTCGATTGGAAGATTTGTCGATCGTGCTGCGACGCGACCTCGCGGAACGGGCCGATGTCAAAATCGATGCGCTGACGACGAACAGTGACGTGCGGATGGCGATGCTGCGATTCCCGTTACAAACGGGGCCTGTCGAGGAGTTGCGGTGGTTCGTGGCCGAGACCGACGCGTTGACGCACTTCAGCGAAGATGCCCCGCCGGCGGCTCGAACGAAGGTCATCGAGGAGACCAAGCGTTGGGTGATGCGCGATCTGCGCGATGGCGGCGACGATTCACATCGAGGGGTCGGAGCGCACGGGACTCACGATCAACATCTCCACGATGATTTGATCCGTCGGTTTGGCGAGTCGTCGATCGAAAGCTGGAGCGAGAAGACGTGGGAAGCCTTTTCACTGCGGTTGCTGTGGCGAGTCTGCCGCGATGGGATATCTCACTGTAGTCCGAGCCCTTGTGGGTCGGTCGATTCCTGCGGTTCCTCGAATCATCCAGGCCACAAGGGCCTGGGCTACGCGATTCGGCACCGCGATGTCTTGCTGCGTGCAACGAAGCGTGATAGTGACGAGTTGGTTCACGAGGTGTTGATTCGATTTTGTGCCGCGTTCACGGATCAGGGATTTGCGGGTTGGAAACTGCCCGTCCGCGATCACGGTTTCTATCGCGCGTTCTGCGAGGTGTACCGTCTGCCGGCTGGGCCGCCCGATCGCTGGATGCTCGGCTTGTCGAGTGAACTCGTGCGGTTGGAGACAGCGGGGATCGGACCGCTCGAATCAATCCGCGAATCGCTGGATCTGCTCGGTGTTCGTGACGACGAGCAAGACGATTGCCTCACGGCCAGTTTGCTGGCTCTGCGCGGTTGGGCGGGGATGATCTGGCAGATGGAAGATCGTCCGGATCGCGTGGCCCTGTCGGTTCCACCGGGAAGTCTGGTCGAGTTCCTCGCGGTGCGGCTCATTTTGGAACGAGTTGCTCTGGCGCATGTGGCGGCGGAGTCGCTGGATTATCGTGGATCGCTCGCCGGGTTGCGTGAGGCGGTTGCTCTGCGAAACGGCAATGGCCATGCGAATCCCGTCGAGGGGCGAGCGTTGCTGGTTTTCCAACTCGCTCAGATTCTTGGATGGAGCCCGTTGGCGCTGCACCGATTGACTGAACAGGACTGGTCGGCGCTGGTCACAGAGATCGAAGATTTCACTGAGGTGGAACGTCGTCGGCTGTTTCATCAGGCGTTTGAACGCCGTTTCCGTCGACAAGCTCTCGACGCGATCTCGATCCACACGCGGCGCGAATCGAAGCGGGTCGAGTCTCCTCGATTTCAGGCGGCGTTCTGCATCGACACGCGAGAAGAATCGTTTCGGCGTCATCTCGAAGAAGTGGCATCGGATGTGGAGACGTTTAGCACGGCGGGCTTCTTCAACGTGCCGATCTATTATCGCGGCGTGGCCGATGCGCACTTCTCGACGTTGTGTCCGATTGTCGTTCGGCCGAAGCACTGGATCACCGAGGAAGTGGTTTACTCGCTGGAAGAAGAAGATCGGCGTCGCGCCAAGACGCGGCGCGCGATCGGCGCGGCGACGCACTCGGTCCACGTTGGCAGCCGCAGCATCGCGCGTGGAGCCGTGTTGACGGCCAGTTTGGGAGTGTTGGCCTCGGTGCCATTGGTGGCTCGCGTGTTGTTCCCGCGAATGACGGCTCGGATTCGCAAGACGGTCGGTCGATTCGTGGAAGCTCCGCGCGTCACGCGGCTGCGACTGGAGCGAACGGAAGTTGAGCCTGGCCCGGAAGGAAATCACATCGGCTTCAATCTCGAAGAGATGGCGAACATCGGCGAGCGAGTGCTGCGAGACATTGGGTTGACCTCCAGTTTTGCTCGGCTGTTCCTCTTCTTCGGACACGGTTCGTTCTGCCTGAACAACCCGCACAAGTCGTCCTACGACTGTGGAGCCTGTTCCGGCGGTGCGGGTGGACCGAACGCGCGGGCGCTCGCGGCGATCCTCAACGATCCGCGAGTTCGCTCAATTCTGGCGAGTCGCAGTCTGAACATCCCTGCCGAGACTTTGTTCTTGGGCGGGCTGCACAACACCTGCAGCGACACGCTCATGTTCTACGATTTGGATCTGCTGCCCAAGTCGCATTTGGCCGACTTTGAAGCGGCTCGCGATTCGCTTGACATCGTCTGCCAGCGGAATGCGCACGAGCGTTGTCGCCGCTTCCAATCGGCTCCGCTCAACCTCTCAATCTCCGACGCTCACAAGCACGTCGAGGGTCGTTCGGAAGACCTCGCCCAGACGAGGCCGGAATTCGGAAACGCGACGAACGCTGTTTGTTTTGTCGGTCGCCGCGAACGGCTGCGCGGGTTGTATCTCGATCGTCGCTGCTTCATGCAGTCCTACGATCCGGCTCAGGACGATGAGCGGCTGTCGATCCTCGGCCGCATCCTCGCACCGGTCGTGCCGGTCTGCGAAGGGATCAACTTGCAATACTTCTTTTCGTACATCGACTCGCCCGGCTGGGGCTGTGGGACGAAGCTGCCTCACAACGTGACATCACTGCTGGGAGTGATGGACGGAGCCGCCAGTGATTTGCGTCCTGGCCTGCCTTGGCAGGGAGTCGAGATTCACGAACCGGTGCGATTGCTGTTCGTCATCGAAACCACGCCGGAGGGAATCCTCCAGATCATGGACCGAGATCCGCTCGTCGGAAAGATTTTGAAAAACGGCTGGAGCCAGTTGGCTCTGCTGAATCCGCAGACCTCCGAGGTTTTGGTTTATCGCGCGGGGGAGTTTCACCCGTACCAGCCCGACATTACGGAACTGCCCAGGGCCGCGTCATCGCTCGACTGGTATCGCGGCCAGCGAGAGCACCTGGAGTTTGCGGAGATTATTTCGTAGCCACGCTCGCCAGAGCGTGGG
>JACRIH010000428.1 GCA_016235885.1 Planctomycetales bacterium
CCCCAGCCCCTCTCCCGGGGGGAGAGGGGAGATTTGTCGCGCCTCGCGCCGGATGCCGTGGATCGTTTGCTGACGTATGCCTGGCCGGGAAACGTGCGCGAACTCGAACATGCGATCGCAGCCGCCGCGACAATGGCCACCGGCACTGAAATCCGTGCAACCGACTTGCCGATCGGCGGCGGATCGGTTGGACAAGTCGAGGCCGAACTGGCGTTCGCGGATTATCTCGGCCTGCCGCTGACCGAGGCGAAGGAGCGATTGGTCGAGACGTTCGAGCGGGCCACGATTGCCGCAGCGTTGGATCAGCAGCGCGGAAACATCAGTGCCGCCGCACGACAGCTTGGCATTCATCGACAGAGCTTGCAGCAGAAAATGGATCAACTGGGAATCCGCAGGGCGGGAACGAAGGACGAGAGTGAGGGATGACCATTCCCCCTCGCCCCCCCCGCAGGGGGAGAGGGGGTCAGGGGGTGAGGGGCAAGCGTCTCTCGGTCCTGATATCAAGTAACGCTGGTCAATACATGCCCCTCACCCCCGGGCCCTCTCCCCCTCCGGGGGAGAGGGGGGAATTGAAAACAATGCACGACGATCAACACGCAACACACCATGACGGCCGTGCGGGACTCGGGTCGCTGAGCTTTTGGGGATTGATCGGCACGCAGATGTTTGGGGCGTTCAACGACAACATGTTTCGCTGGCTGGTGGTTCCGATCGCCAAGGAAAAGGTCGGGGGCGACATGGCGTTGTCGGTTGGAGCGGCCTGCTTCACGCTGCCGTATCTGCTGCTCGCAACGCATGCCGGGTGGCTGGCCGATCGGTTCAGCAAACGGACCGTGATCGTGTTCAGCAAAGTGGCCGAGATCGTGATCCTCGTGCTCGGGCTGGGGGCACTCGCGCTCGGCAGCCCTGTGTTGCTGTTCGTGACAGTGGGGCTGCTCGGCGCGCAGGCCGCATTGTACGGGCCGGCCAAGTACGGCAGCCTGCCGGAGATTTTGAAGTCAGAGAAATTGTCGGCCGGGAACGGCGTGATGGGGCTGGTCACGATTCTGTCGTCGGCCGGTGGCGTGGTGGCGGGGTATGCGTTGTACGAATCGACGAAACCGGCGGCGAGCGGCGGCGGATTGCGGTTGGGAATGGCGAGCGTGGCGTTGATCGGTGTCGCGGTCGCCGGGTGGATTGCGAGCCTGCTGGTGCGGACGTCGCGGCCAGGGGATTCGACGCTGCGATGTTCTGTCAATCCGTTTTCCGGGACGTGGGGTCAGCTCCAATCGCTCGGATCGAACAAGCCGCTGCTGCGGACGGCGCTCGGGATCGCGTTTTTCTGGACGCTGGCGTCGCTCGCGAATCTCAACATCGACGTGTTCGGCAAGGACGTGTTGCAGTTGGAAGCAGGGAGCGTCGGGCAGTTGTTGGGGGTGCTCGTGCTGGGAGTCGGGTTTGGCAGCGTGCTCGCGGGGTGGTGGTCTGGCGGAAAGGTGGAACTCGGGATCGTGCCGCTGGGAGCAGCGGGGATCGCCGTCGGGGCGATCGCACTGTTCTTCACCGGTCACGCCGTCGATGGTCCGGCAACGACAGCCGCGGCGATGACGCACGCGTACCATTCGACATTCGGCTGGCTGTTTCTGCTCGGCGCGGGTGCCGGGTTGTTCAACGTGCCGCTCGACACGTTTCTCCAGCATCGCAGTCCGGCCGCGACGCGCGGGTCGATTCTCGCGGCCAGCAATTTCATCACGTTCAGCGGCATCCTGTTGTCGTCGGGATTGTTTTACGTGCTGCGTCGCGGTGCGGGATTGGAACCGGAGCACATTTTTCTCGTCGCCGGATTGGGGACGATTCCGGTTGTGCTGTACGCGTTCTTCCTGTTGCCGCAGGCGACGATTCGGTTCATCGTGTGGTTTCTCAGCCACTCGGTGTATCGAGTCCGCGTGATGGGTCGCGAGAACCTTCCGGAAACTGGCGGGGCGTTGCTCGTCGCAAATCACGTCACGTGGGTGGATGGCATCCTGCTGCTCATCAGTTCGTCGCGGCCGATTCGGATGCTGGCGTACTCCGACTACGTGAAGGGGTTTGGGATCGGCTGGCTGACGCGGACGATGGGGGTGATCCCGATCAAGGGAAGCGAGGGGCCGAAGGCGCTGCTCAGGTCGCTGGCCACTGCGAAGGAGGCGATTCAGGCGGGCGACTTGGTGTGCATCTTCGCCGAAGGGCAATTGACGCGGACGGGGCAGCTTCAGGCGTTCCAACGCGGGCTGTTGCGAATTGTCGAAGGGACCGGCGCACCGGTCATCCCGGTGTATCTCGACGGGCTGTGGGGTAGCATTTTCAGTTACCACGGCGGAAGATATTTTTGGAAGTGGCCGCGGAAGTGGCCGTACCCCGTGTCGATCTTGTTCGGTCAACCGCTGCCCGAACCGGATGACGTTAACCTCGTTCGTCGAGCTGTCGAAGGATTGGGAGTCGAAGCCGTGGATCAACGCAAGCATCGCGAAAAAATCTTACCCCGCCTGTTCCTCCGCCGCTGCCGCAAGAATTTCAGCCGGGCGAAGGTGGCGGATTCGACCGGAGCGGAATTGACCGGCGGACAACTGCTGCTGAAAACTCTCGTTGTGCGACGCATCCTGAACCGGCTGCTCGGTGCGGACGAAAAAATGGTGGGCGTGCTGCTGCCGCCGTCGGTGGGAGGCGTCCTCGTCAACGCCGCGTTGCCGCTGCTGGGGCGCGTGCCGGTGAACTTGAACTACACCGTTTCAAACGATGTCCTCAATTCGTGCATCGACCAGTGCCAGATCAAACACGTGCTGACCAGCAAGAAGTTCATGGAAAAAGTGCCGTTCAAGATTCCGGTCGAAGTCGTCTACCTCGAAGACTTCGCAAAGCTGGTGACCGGTCTCGACAAGGCGATCGCTGCAGTGCAAGCCTTCGCCACGCCGTGCGCGGTGCTGGACCAATTGTTCGGCCTCACGCGGATCAGCCCGGACGATTTGCTCACGATCATCTTCACATCGGGATCAACGGGCGAACCGAAGGGTGTGATGCTCTCGATGTACAACGTTTACTCGAACATCGAAGCGATCGACCAACTGCTGCACCTGAAGCCCACCGATGTACTGTTTGGCATCCTCCCGTTTTTCCACTCGTTCGGTTTCACCGCGACGATGTGGACCATGCTGGCTCTCGATCCCAAGGCGGTGTACCACTTCAACCCGCTCGACGCACGCGTGATCGGCGAACTGAGCCAGAAGCACAAAGCCACGATCCTGATGGCGACGCCGACGTTTCTCCGCGGCTACATCAAGCGCGTCGAGAAGGAACAGTTCGCGACGCTGGACATGGTCGTGACCGGCGCGGAAAAGCTGCCGCAGGATTTGGCGCAGGCGTTTCAGGACAAGTTCGGGTTCCGGCCAAGCGAAGGGTACGGCACGACCGAGCTGTCTCCGTTGGCGTCGGTGAACATCCCCGATCATCGCTCGATCACCGCCGGCCAGGAGATTCACCAGAAAGGCACGAAAGAAGGAACCGTCGGTCGAGCCGTCCCCGGCGTCGCGGCCAAAGTGGTGGACCCCGATACGTTCGCCGACCTCGGCATCGAAACGCCCGGCCTGTTGCTCATCAAAGGCCCGAACGTCATGCAGGGCTACCTGAACAAACCGGAGCTCACCGCGAAAGTCATTCGCGACGGCTGGTACATCACCGGCGACATCGCCAAGATCGACAGCGACGGCTTCATCACGATCACCGATCGCCTGAGCCGCTTCTCCAAAATCGGCGGCGAAATGGTGCCGCACATGAAGGTCGAAGAACTCCTGTCGCGAATCCTCTCGAACGGCAGCGAAGACCCGGAACTCAAAGCCGTGGTCACGTCCGTCCCGGACCCGAAGAAGGGGGAGCGGCTAATCGTCGTCCACAAACCGTTCGCCGACGGTCAATCTCCCGACCAGATTGTGAAGGGCTTGGCCGCTGCCGGCCTGCCCAACCTGTGGATTCCGTCGTCCGACAGCTTTCTGCAAGTCGATGAGATCCCCGTCCTCGGCACGGGCAAGCTGGATTTGAAGGGCTTGAAATCGCTGGCTCTGGCTCGGTTTGCCGGGCCGAATTAGTCTTCCAGAAAGCGACGTCGTGGGGCACGTTTTCAACGTGCCCGTGAAAAACTGGTCCTGCCGCACCGACAACCGTCACTCAAAACACGTATCGACAAATTGACGGGCACGTTGAGACTGTGCCCCACGTTGCCCGCTCCACGTTGCGGACCTCGCTTGATTGAGAATTGGTCCTCCAGCAAGCACGCTTTCCCAATCGCGCTAGTTTGGTGGGAGACGGACGATTGTCTCCAGGTTGGCTTGCCACCGTCCGCGGACTCGGTGTAGAAAAGTGATCGGACACATGCGGCGCGGGTTTTTGTTCCGCTGCGACGTTGTCCGAATTCCCGCTTCATGACTCGATCCATCCGGCAGGGAGGCTGCTCATGTCCATGCTCGCCGCGCGTTGTTCTCAGGCGTTTGATGCCCAATCCAAGTTGCGAGGGCGAGATTATCTCTCGGGCCAACGCGTCACACTCGGCAAACCGACTGACAGTGACCTCATTGCCACCGTGCGGAATTTTGACGGAGGCGAATACGCCGTACGAATCGACTGGGGCGCGGCGGGCGAGGGAGTGCTGGCGGCCTCGTGCTCGTGTCCGCGCTTTCAGGGTGGCACCAACTGCAAGCACCTGTGGGCCACCTTGCTGCAAATGGATCGAGCAGGCTGGGCCTCGAAAGTGCCCGGGGTTGGACCGCTCGATGTCGATGACGACGAACATCACGACGACTATGACGACGAGTTTGCTGAACTGGATGATTTCGGGAATGCGGATGAGATCGCTGACATTGACTTCGAACCGCCGCAGAAAAGAGTCATCGGCAAGTCGAAGAAACCCGCCAAAGTCCGGGCGGTGAAAGCACCACCCGAGCCGTGGCGCACCGAATTGCAACAGGTCCTGACGGCCGCCTCAAAGCTGCTGGAAAATCCAGACAAAACTCTCTGGAACCGCTCTCCATCGCGGCCGCGCGAGGCATGGTACGTGATTAATGTCGGAGCGTGCTTTCGCGAGAATCAACTGGTCGTGCAGTTCCTGCAGCGCGAACGGAAGCAGAACGGCGACTGGAGCAAGTTCAAAAAGCTGACGATCAAGCGAAATGAAGTGCAGTCCTTCGGCAACGAAGATCGGGAATTGATGCACCTGCTGCTCGGCGCTCAGCCGACTCAATCGGCGTACGGTTACGGAGGATCGTATTACAGCACCGACTACCGCGAACTTCGAGAGAGCGTCATCACGACATCGCTGTATGATCTCGTCATGCCGCGGCTGTGCGCCACCGGACGCTGCCGATGGATTCTGGAAGAGCCGCAGATGCCGGACGCGAACAAACTGTTCGCGTGGGACGACGGCGAACCGTGGCGGTTCCGGCTCGACATTGCGGCACGCGACGACGAGCAGCAATGGAACATCAGCGGCTGCCTCGAACGGCAAGTGCAAACGCTGCCACTTACCGAACCGGTGCTGTTGTTGTCCTCGGGGTTGATGCTGTTGCCGGACCGGCTGACGAGGCTGGACGCGAACGCGGACTTCGGTTGGCTGGCCGTGCTGCGAAAAGTCGGGTCGGTCAAGATTCCGTATCAACGGCGCCAAGAGTTTCTAACCGCACTGGCCAAGCTGCCGACGTTGCCACAATCTGCGCTGCCCGAGAATCTGCGCCACTGCCAGACGACGATCGTGCCGGTGGGACGACTGGAAGTGAAGCCGTACAAAGTCGGCTATCATGGTGATCCGCAAAAGTTGGTGGGACGTGTCTCGTTCCTCTACGATGACCGTGAGATTGATTGGCAATCGAGGGAATCCGCGATCGTTGACTCCAAATCGGGACGGCTGATCGTGCGCGATCGCGACACGGAGTCACAACTGATCGAACACATCACGTCGCTTGGCCGCGTCGGCGTGCGTCCGTTTACCAACCGTTACTACTACGGCAACAACCGGCCAGATGAGGACATCGAACTACCGCGGAAATCGCTCGGCGATGTTGTCCAGGCGCTAACCGCCGCGGGCTGGCAGGTGAAAGCCGAAGGGAAACTGATCCGTCGGCCGGGTTCATTCGAGATCAACGTCACGTCGAATGTCGATTGGTTCGAGCTGCACGCGGAATTCGACTTCGACGGCGTGACCGCTTCGCTGCCGGACCTGCTCGCCGCGCTGCGCGACGGACAGAAAATGATCACCCTGGGAGACGGATCGCAGGGCCTGCTGCCGGAAGAGTGGCTGAAGAAGTACGCGAAACTGGCCGACCTCGGTCAATCGAAAGACGGAGTGGTCCGGTTCACGACAGCTCAAGGAGCGATCCTCGATGCGCTGCTCGCTGCGCAACCCGATGCCCGCGTGGATCGGAACTTCACCGAGTTCCGCCGCAAACTGCAAGCGTTTTCAGGCGTCGAACCGCTCGATCCGCCGGAAGGTTTCACTGGCACGCTCCGCGAATACCAGCGCGAGGGCTTGGGCTGGCTGCACTTTCTCCGCGAGTTCCGGTTCGGCGGCTGTCTGGCGGACGACATGGGGTTGGGCAAGACGGTGCAAGTCCTCGCGCTACTCGAATCGCGACGCACGCGCACGATGGCGCGCGGCGAGACGCGCCAGCCGTCATTGGTCGTGGTTCCCAAGAGTCTCATTTTCAACTGGGTCGAAGAAGCGAAACGGTTCACGCCCGGCCTGCGCGTGCTCAACTACACGGGGATCGGTCGGCGGTCGATCGAGAACCTGAGCGCAGACTGCGACGTGATCGTGACGACGTACGGCACGCTGCGGCAGGACATCATCAAACTCAAAGACATCCGGTTCGACTACGCGATCCTCGACGAATCGCAGGCGATCAAGAACTCCACGTCGCAGGCCGCCAAGGCGTGCCGCCTGATTCAAGCGGATCATCGTCTGGCGATGACCGGCACGCCGGTGGAAAATCACTTGGGCGAACTGTGGTCGCTGTTCGAGTTCCTCAACCCCGGCCTGCTCGGCCGCTCGACGGCCTTCGATTCCGTCTCGCGCCTGCGAAACGATTCTGATCGCGAACTACTCGACATCCTGTCGCGTGCCCTGCGGCCCTACATGCTCCGTCGCACGAAGGAACAGGTACTCAAAGAACTGCCCGAAAAGACCGAGCAGACAATTCATTGCGAACTCTCCCCCAAGGAACGCAAGCAATACAACGATCTCCGCGACTACTATCGCACGCTGCTGTCGAGCAAGGTCGCCGAGTCGGGTCTGGCGAAGTCGAAGATCCACGTCCTTGAGGCCCTGCTCCGCCTGCGGCAGGTGGCCTGCCATCCGGGTCTGCTCGACAAGAAGCAGTCGAACCAACCGAGCGCCAAGCTGGAGGCGCTTCTGGGACAGATCGAAGAAGTCGCCGCCGAGGGACACAAGGCGCTCGTGTTCTCGCAGTTCACGTCACTGCTGTCGATCGTCAAGAAACACCTGGACGAACGGGGCGTGGTCTACGAATACCTCGACGGAAAAACACGCGACCGGCAGGCCAAAGTCGAACGCTTCCAATCCGACGCGAAGTGCCCACTGTTTTTGATCAGCCTCAAAGCGGGCGGCCACGGGCTGAATCTGACGGCGGCGGACTACGTCTTCATTCTCGACCCGTGGTGGAACCCGGCCGTCGAAGCGCAGGCCATCGACCGTGCGCACCGCATCGGCCAAACCCGCCGCGTGTTCGCCTACCGGTTGATCGCCAAGGACACCGTCGAAGACAAGATTCTCGAACTGCAAGCCACCAAGCGCGACCTCGCCGACGCCATCCTGTCGGCGGACAACAGCCTCCTCCGCAACCTGACGGCGGAAGATCTGCAACTGTTGTTGAGTTGACGGGGCAGCAGAACATTTCCATGTGGCGAGGCAGTTTGGCGGCGGTTGTCGAACGGAATCCATTCAGTTGCCTGAACAATTGCGGCTCTCCGCCATTCCTATTGAAAGTTGTGCGACGTGAGCGGCAAGGCGCTAGCCGCCGGTGATTTCCGGAGGACCGGCGGCTAGCGCCTTGCCGCTCACGGGTGTTGTTCAAAATGAGCGGCGGAAAGCCACAATTGCACGGGACAAACTCCGGGCGACCAGACTGACCCACTCCCCGTTTCCAACCGACCTTGCCGCGTCTCGCGGAATCACCATAGACTTCGACCCGTTCAGCCGTTATTTCCGTTGGGCGACGGATTTCGCAGAGTCGCATTCAATGCAGAGTTGTCCAAGTCGAATCGGCGTCGGGGGCGAAGTTGGGAGAATTCATTGTGCTGACTGTTGTGACAAGCTGGGTTAAACGCCTCGTGTGTCAATCCGTCGAACTTGAACGGACGACGTATCCTCGCCATCGTCGCCGGCAATTGGCATTCGCCGACCGCGCGGAGTCGCTGGAGCCACGCTGCCTGCTGAGCGGAACGGCCGCCGAAGTCGTAACGGCCCCCGGTTTGGAAACGTTTCAGTCGCGTGAGGAGATCCGCGACTTTGTCCTGGATCAACTTCACACCCGCTGGGCCGACACATTCGGCACGCAGGGGCAATACGTCGACTATGGATGTGGTTACGTTCCGCACTTCGCTGGACTCGATGCCCGAATCGCCGCCCCCGGCGCGGCGGGGTTCGTGGCGATTGACGACTCGATCTGCCGGCGCACCGCCTACGACACGATGGTGGCCGTCCCAACCGGCGGCGAAACGGCTTCCTCCGCAAGTCTCAACGCGACCGGAGACCACTCCGCAACGAACAATCAGGTGGCGGGCGTTGAAGAAGCCGATCTGGTGCAGACGGACGGGCAGTTCCTGTACATCTTGTCCGGACACGAACTGTTGATCATCGATGCCCAGTCAACCGGGCAGCTCGCCGTGGCGTCGCGCACGCGGATCGGCGGCACGCCCGTCGTTCAGTTTCTCCACGGCGATCGGTTGACGGTCATCTCGCGTCAGAATCATGAATTCATCCAACCCTATCCGGTGTGGGCGATGGACGTCATGGCCTCTGATGTCTGGCAGCCGCCTCGTAATCGCCTGTTGGTGTCCGTGTTCGACGTGGCCGACCGGTCGCATCCGGAACTGGTCCACGAAACTCTGCTCGACGGCGAGTTGGTGCAAGCCCGCGCGGTGGGCGATCAGGATTACGTCATCGTTCGCAACTCAACCGTGTGGACCACCTGGTACGACAACCGGCTCGCCCCGCAGGCGGAGTACACCCGGACCACCACCACCGTGGACGGTCACACACAGACCCTGGTCGAGTATTCCTACGAAACGTGGGACGAATACCGCACGCGCATGCTGAGCGGTCCGGACTTGGTCGATTACGTGCTGCCAGGCATCTACCGCACCGATGCGGCACCGGGGACCGATCCCGAACGACTTGGCCTGCTGAGCGACCCGGACGACATCGCGCGACCTATCCTGCCGGACCCGGCGAACATGCTCACGGTCGTCCAATTCGATGTCGGCGCGACCCAGCCGAACCTCGTGGACACCGAAACCGTGTTCACCGGCTACGGCAACCACGTCTTCGCGACGGCCGAAGACGTGTACATCACGAGCTTCGGCTACGAAACCGACGCAGACGCCCACACCGACATCTTCCAGCTCAGCCTGCAACCGGACAGCGTGGACATCACGGCGACTGGCCACGTATCGGGAACTGTGCTCAACCAATTCTCGATGGACGAATTCGCCGGTCACTTCCGCATCGCGACGACGACCAGCAGTTGGGATCAGGGGCGATTCACACGCACGAACGGAGTGTTCGTGCTCGACACCGCCGGTCCCACGCTCGACGTGGTCGGACAGCTCTCCGACTTGGCGTCCGGGGAGCAACTCATGTCGGCGAGGTTCGTTGGTGACGTTGCCTACGTCGTCACGTTTTTGCAGGTCGATCCGCTGTTCGTGATTGACCTCAGCAACCCCACATCGCCCACGGTGTTGGGTGAACTAAAAATTCCCGGCTTCTCGCAATACTTGCATCCGCTCGGCAACGACCAGTTGCTGGGCATCGGCCGCGAAGCCCGCGAGGGGCGCTGGTGGAACGGTGGGTTGCAGGTGTCGGTGTTCGACGTGTCGGAGGCCGACCGCCCCGAGGTGCTCAGCCAGTCGCTGGTCGCGACAGCCGGCGACTGGTCCGGAGTTCCGGATGGCACCGGACAGTTCGATCACCACGCGGTGAGTTATTTCCCCGAATCGCGAATCCTGGCCCTGCCGGTGCGGCAGGGACCAAACTGGTGGTGGTGGTGGCAAGACTCCGCCCAGCGGCCGAGCCGTTTTCAACCGTACTCTCTCCAGGTGCTGCGGATCGACGATGGCGGCATCTCGCACTTGCTTGGCGAGATCGCGCACGAGCACCCGCTCGTGCGCAGCCTCCGCATCGGCGACCGGCTGTACTCCATCTCGCGCGAGCAAGTGTGGAGGCAGGACAGCAATGCCGATCATCTCACGATCAAAGTCCACCAGCTCGACGATCCCACCGTCCAGCTTGGTGAACTGTCGCTGGTGAACAATGAGCGCACGGCCTACCAGCCACCGGTGGTTGTGCCCGTGATTCGCAGGCCACCCGCCGACCTGACCGTCATGGGGGAATTCCCGCCCGTGTTCCCGCAAGAAACATCACGAAGTCTGACTGCGGAGGGCGTCCTCGATCTGGTCGGAACACGGAGCCTCGCAACTTCACACCTGCCGTCGCTGATGACCGCGCGGCAAGGCCACACTGTCGTCGTCGGCACTTCGAGGCCACACGCTGTCTCCGGTCAATCGGTCGGTGCCGGAATACGAATGCAGGATGTGACGAATTCCGTCCGCAATTCGGTCACCCGGTTCGATGTCGATCAACTCTGGACCGACCTCGGCGCTCAACTCGATTCATTCTCCAACTCGCTTCACGACCTGTTCGACCGGCTCGACAATTCGAGGTCGGACGCTGTGCCGTCTCCGGCGGACACCACGA
>JACRIH010000429.1 GCA_016235885.1 Planctomycetales bacterium
ATCGGCGGTCGCCCCGGCGGATTACCGCCGAATCCGCGTTCGAGTCGCCAGCTTTTTGGAGTCAGCTCGTGGTGACAGGCGGTGCAGTCGAAGATCGCAAAATCCGGCCACGGCCCCTTCGCCGCGGCGACTTCTCCGGCGAACAACCGGTTTGCGGATCGCAGCGATTCGATTCCCGCCAGCACCACGCCACGAGAGGACGGATGTTCGTTCGGCCGGAACCGGTTGAGCTGTTCGTACACGGCCCGATGTTCGAAGTCGGGCTTTTCGAGCAGCGATCGCCAGTGCTTGGGCATCTGGTCGGCAAACGTTTCCGATTCGATCGGCGGCAGCGGCGGGTGACCGGCCGCGTACATTTCGTGGGTTACGAATTTGCCCTGCTCGATGTCACCGATGTGACACGAATTGCACACTCGGGCGCGGGCGATCGGGTCGCGGATGTCGATCATCCCATGCTTCGCAAACTTGTCCGCCGGGCTGACGCGCCGCCACTCCTCCTGCTGATGCAAAGTGGGATTGGCCCAGTTGGAAGCCCCACCGTGGCACGCTTCGCACGTCACTCCCTGCCTCAGATCGAACGGCTTCGGTCGAGGTGTTCCCTTCTGCCAGTCCGCGTGACAACTCAGACATTGCTGCGACGTCTGGCCATCTTTGAGGTCGATCTGCAACGACTTGCAGATGCTCTGTCCGAGTTCCGTTTCGAGCAGCTTGTACGCTTGCGAATGCTTGTCGTGATCTGTCCAAGTCGCGAACTCGGTCAGTCCGACAAACGCGGTCGTCTGCTTTTCACGGTAGAGGTCGGACGGTTTTTGATGGCACCCCTGACACGATTCGACACCGAGCCGCTCGAATCGAGGCGCTGACTGGCCCGGCTCTTGTGCGCGGCTCGACGATCCCGCGAGACACAGCACTGCGATCAGACCAACCTGCGAGAAGAAGTGTTTCATGGTGATTGCTTTGTTCATCCATCCGGTGGACTCATCGTTTTCGTTCGGCGGTTGTGTGTGACCACGCCTGCCGGATGCGTGCGAATTGTTCGTGAATCGTCTTGACTCGGTCGGTATCGAAATCTCGCGGGCTATCGAACGGCAGCGGCTCGCCGGGAAACTCCAGCCGTTGCCGGATCACTTCGAGAGCCTCGTCAGTCGCTTCGGCCGCCAGCCGCGAAAAGTCGTCGAGTTGGTTGCGATTCTCCCGCAGGTCGCTCGTGACGGCAACCATCGCGAGGTAAAGCTGCGAGGTCGATTCCCAAGTGCGAGCCGAAAGCTGTGCCCCTTCGACGGCGAGGCCATTCATCAGCCGCAGCACGTCAGTCCGCGTCCAGTCACGCCGCGAGATGTCGCTTCTCCAGCGATCGAGGTTCGCCGCGGTGGTGCTCCATGCCTTGCTCGTGTTGCCGAAGTGACTCGACTTGGAATGGCCGTGCAAACTTGGTCGCAGAGGCGTCAGTTCCAGAGCCGGAGACCGCCTCGAACCGTCCGGTTCCACGGTTTCAATGAACCCCAACAGTCCGAAGTACCACCTTCCGATGGACGGCGTGCCGAGACGCTGGCCGGGTGCGCGGAATTCCTGCCGCCAATTCGGAGCCTGCAATTCGTGATGGCAGGCATGGCAGTCGATATGGGCGAAGTCGAGGGCAAGCGGCGACGCTTCATCGCCGTCGCGCGGAGCGAGCAGGCTCGCCGTTCGCGAGGCCGCGACGAGTTGACCGACCGCCCAAACCTGCGTCTCCGGCGCTGTGAATTTGTCGCTACCGGCGACGACCAAGCGATTCCGATCCGCCTGCCGATCCCAATGTGCGGGCATGTTTGCGAGATAACTATTCAGCTCGAACCGCAAGCGCGGATGACCTGCGGCGATCAAGTCGTGATTGACTTCGCGGCCATTTAACTGCGAACCGACATGGCAGTCCGCACACAGATTAGCGCGGGACGACAGGCTCCGCGTGTCACGGAAGCCGAGTTCCTTCCGTTGGTCTGGCGAAACTGTGACCCAATCCTTCCGCACGTGTTGCGTCAGCCATTTCTCCGCGGGTCCATGACACGACTCACAAGTGACCCCCTCGGTCGACAAGACGCCGTCGCGCGGTGTGACGGTTGTCGAGTGGCAGCTCAAGCACTGCTTGGCTTCGTGCGCTGCGGCCAGTCCGAGCCGCCCGGCCATCCGGCGCGAAGGCTCCTCACTCAACAATGTGAACGCCCGCGAGTGTGCGTCCTGCTGCGCCCAGATGCTGTATTCGCTTCCCTTGGGGTGCTTCAACCCGGCTCCGCCGTGACAGCCCACAGCCGAACAAGTGGCCGAACCGACGAACTTGAGTCTGACAAAAGGCTTGTCGTCGCCGAGCACCGCACTGTCGAAGGGGATCACGAACCACACACCCGCGAGCGCCTGCGCCAGCAGAGCAACTGCCGCCATCATCGGGCTTCGGTTCGGTGACGTCATGATCGCAGACCTCGTTCACCAGTGCACGGTCGAGACATTCGCATCGCACTGCAATCGCGTCAAGCCTCGACGGTCGTCTCACATGTCAGCGCACGAAAACGGGGGGCGTGGCCCCCCGGACTCGAATCTCATTTGATGCCCGCGACCGATCGCTGGCAGTGTCGTCAGTCGGCCATCAGCCCTTCGGCGAGTTTGTTGAGGGCCTCGTTCTCAATTTGCCGCACGCGTTCGCGAGTCAGTCCCAGGGACTCTCCGATTTCTTTCAATGTCCGCGGCTCGGCGTCATCCAAACCGAATCGCATGCGCAGGATCGTGGCTTCCCGGGCGTCCATTGTTTCCAGCATTCGCAAGACGTGCTTCAAGTTGTCGCCGTCGAGCATCTCCTGGCCCGGCTCTTTGGCTTTCTCGTCGGCCACCATTTCACCCAGTGACCAGCCGGAATCCGTCTGATCAGACTGCGGTGTCATGTTGTAAAGCTGGATGGCCTTCTTGACGATGCTGAGCTTCTTCTTCGGAATGCCCAGTTCGACGGCGATCTCTTCGGCGGTGGGAGTTCTTTTCAATTGTTCCGACAACTGCGCCGAGGCGCGACGCCACTTGGACAAGAGTTCGACCATGTACGCGGGGATGCGGATTGTTTTGGCCGAATTGATCAGGGCACGCTTGATGGATTGCTTGATCCAGTAGCTACCATACGTGCTGAACCGTGTGTTCATGGTCGGATCGAAGCCTTCGACGGCTCGGAGCAACCCGAGGTTGCCCTCTTCAATCAGATCTTGCAGCGGCAGACCCCGACCGGTGTAGCTGCGGGCAATGTTCACGACCAGGCGCAGGTTGGCCCGGACCATTCGATCGCGGGCTTCCTTGTCGGATTCGGCAATACGGTACGAAAGCTCCTTCTCTTCGTTCGCCGTGAGTAGTGCAGTTTCGTTGATCTCCTTGAGATACGTTTCCAGCGGGCTTTGGACGGAGGTCGTCAAGCGTCGGCGAGTTTTCTGCATGGATGCTCGGACTTCTAACGGAGTGTGAATGGGTCGGTAACCGCCAACCGTGTCAGATTCCGTCGCGAACTACTAGGGGGGAGATCGGCCTATTCACCGATCGAAGTTTGAGAAGCTCGCGACGACAACGGCTGGGAGGACTGCTGCATCTGCGGAAGCTAAGCAAAGCAGTAGTAACTATCGGACTGTGATGGCCGATGTCCCGCACGAGAACCGTGCAAAGAAATGTTCTACCTGAGCAAGACAGGCAGTTGGGGGAAAAGTAACGGCCCTTTCAGATGCACTGAAAGGGCCGTTTATCCCACCTCGTTGGCGTCAACTACGCAACCGGTTCGATCACGAATCGGTCGCTTCGGGACTATCCAAGCTGAACAAGGGACCTGCGGTCGCCCCCGTGCCACCCTTCAATTCTTCGCGTGGCAGCATCTCGGCAGAGCCTTCCGTTCCCTGGGTTGCTGCCGCCAGCTCCTCCTCGGTGGGAGTGAGTTTGCGGCTGAGGCCAATCTTTCGTTCTTGAGTGTCCACGCGAAGGATTCGCACTTCGATCTGGTCGCCGACCTTGACCACCTGTTCGGGATTCTCGACCTTTTGGTCGGAGAGTTCCGAGATGTGGAGCAAGCCTTCCAAGCCAGCTTCCAATTGAACGAAGACACCGAAGTTCGTCAGTTTCGTCACAGTCCCCGTGACGACGGCACCCGGCTGGTACTTGGTCGGGATCAAAGTTTCCCACGGGTCGTCGGCAAGCTGCTTCATGCCGAGTGCAATCCGCTTGCGATCCTGATCCACCGACAGAACGCGGCACTGGACCTTGTCGTTCTTTTGGAGCATTTCGCTGGCGTGCGAGATCTTGCGAGTCCACGACATGTCGCTGACATGCAGCAGCCCGTCAATCCCCTCTTCGATTTCAATGAAGGCTCCGTAGTTCGTGAGGTTGCGAACTGTTCCCTCAACGATCGCGTTGACGGGGTATCGTTCGATGACCTGATCCCACGGGTTCGACTGGGTTTGCTTCATCCCCAGCGAGATTTCCTGCTTCTCCTTGTTGATCCCGAGCACGATTACGTCCACCTGGTCGCCCACGTTGACGAGTTCGCTGGGATGGTTGACCCGCTTGGTCCACGACATTTCGCTGATATGGACCAGTCCTTCGATGCCCGGCTCCAGTCGCACAAACGCACCGTAAGTCATGATGTTGACCACTTCGCCCTTGACCATCGTGCCGACAGGGTACTTGCCGGGAACCATGTCCCAGGGGCTGGGCTGCTTCTGCTTCAGGCCGAGAGCGATCTTCTCTTTCTCGGTGTCGACGTTGAGGATCATGACCTCGATTTCGTCGTCGATCTTGACGACCTCGGACGGATGCCCGATGCGGCCGTAGCTCATGTCCGTGATGTGCAGCAGGCCATCGATTCCGCCGAGATCAACGAACGCGCCGAAGTCGGCGATGTTTTTGACCACGCCCTTGCGGAGTTCGCCCACCTTGATTTGGCTGAGCAGATTACGCTTGAGCTCTTCGCGCTGGTCCTCGATCATTTTCCGTCGCGACACGACGATGTTGCGTCGGGCTTCATCGATCTTGAGCACCACGCACTGGACGGTACGACCGATGTAGTCGCCAATATCCGAAGGGCGGCGAATGTCAACCTGGCTGGCGGGCAGGAACACGTTCACGCCGATATCGACCAGCAATCCGCCCTTGATCTTGCGGACCACGGGGCCGCTGACGACGTCCCCTTCCTTGTGTTTCTGGATGACTTTTTCCCAACCGCGAATTCGCGCCGCTTTGCGTTTCGAAAGGCGAATCAGCCCCTGCTGATCCTCAACTTCTTCCAACAGCACTTCGACTTTCTGGCCGGGAACCGGAGGATCTTCACCCGGCTCCCATTCATTCATGGGAACGATGCCCTCACTTTTGTACCCCACGTCCACGAGGACATCGTCCCCCTCGCGACGCAGGACAATGCCGGCCAATATGCTGCCCGATTCGAACGATTTCGAGGTTTCTTCGTACAGCGAATCCAAGCCCTCTTGCTCTTGCTGACTGAGCTGGATCGCGTCAGCAAACGTCGCTTCGAACTCGGCCTCGTCGATACTGAATTCACGAATGAGATTACGGTCAACCATGCTTACCCTATGAACCACGAACACTGGAAACGAACCTTCACACGGCGAGCCAAACTGGGTTGGGGCAGCGGGAAGATACGACCGGGAACGGTCGCAAACGCGGCCGAGAGACGGCTCGCGTGGCGGGACATTTCCAAAAGTCTGATCCCGTTGCGGCACGTCACACTGACGAAACCTGAACACGCCGGGATGGAACGCGGGACTATACAGAAGGCCGCAGCGAGACGCCAGAACAAACGGGAAAAACCCAGTGAATGGTGAACGGTGGATGGAGAAGCCGAGCACGATGCCAGCAATCCATCCTCAATCCTCATCTTCCCCGTCCACCGTCCACCGTCCACCGACCTCCGGCCACTCGGCAGGGAATCCCGCAGTCACCGTGATCGGCTCGTGGCGCACCGGGTGATCGAATGTGATCGACGCAGCGTGCAGCGCAATCGCACCACTGAGGCGGACGCGAGAGCCGTATTTCGTATCGCCGCAGATCGGCATCCCGGCGTGAGCCAACTGGACGCGGATTTGATGACTTCGGCCCGTTTCGAGCGTCACTTCGAGCAGGCTCCGCGATCCAATCCGCCGCAGCCGTCGATAATGCAGCACACAGCGTTGGGCCTCGGTGGAGTCCGGTGCGACGATATCCACAACGTTGCGATTCGAATCCTTCCTCACCCAGTCGATTAGCGTTCCGTTCGCCGCGGTCACATCTCCCTCGACGAGGCACTGGTAGTTTTTGACCGGCGTTCGCAGCCGAAACTGCTCCGAAAGCCGAGCCGCCGCCTTGCTCGTCCGCGCGATGAGCACGACTCCCGACACCGGCCGGTCGAGTCGATGAACGACTCCGAGGTACACCTTGCCCGGTTTCAGATACTTCGTCCGGATGTACTCGCGCGCCATGTCCAGCAAGCTGACATCGCCGGTGCGATCGCCGGCCGTGAGCAACCTCGGCGGCTTGTTCACTGCGAGGACGTGATTGTCCTCAAACAAGACATCGAGCGGTGGAGGAGTCACGGGCATGACGCTAGCACTCCGTCAACCGTTTGACGAGGATCGTCGCGTACGTGCCGCGTGGAAGATCGAACCCCAGCGCGAGCTTCCATCGGCCGGGATACAGTTCGTCCTCCGACACCTCGTGCCGGACACCGGCCATCGGCACCATTGCGGTTCGCCAGCCCTTTGAGAAAAAGCTGTCCCGCGGATACTTCACCCGCAGTTCCCGAAGTTCCAGCCCGACCCCGCGGAGCACGTCCGTGAGCAACGACGCGATTGGCCCCTCGTCGAGGTGCTGTCGCGCGGAGGGCAACGGTAGCTCGGTCGCTTGCAGCGTTGTGAACTGATCGCCGCTCAGACTGAGCGGGAACGGGACGCGATTCACCTTCAATTCCACATCGACCAACTGTTCGCTCCGGCACTGCTGCCGCAGGAACGCGGCGAGCAAGCAATTCCACAGGTAACTCTGGAACGCGGAGAGGTACAGACTGCGCAAATCCACTCGGACGCGGGACCAGACCCCGCGGAAGTCGCTCGGCAGGTCGGCCGGTTTGTCTGCGAGATACGTGACGATGCTGCGCCGATGAGACCTTGCCAGCGCCGCCTTGCACTCCGGCCAGCGGCCCCACAATTCGCGGAGGATTTGTTTTTGATCCTGCTCGTCGGCCCGGTCGTCTTCGTTTGGATCGGCCAACGCAAGCCAAAGCGTTCGCTCGTAGTCGCCACGACACCACGCCTGACCGATGAATTCTCCAGACGCTCCGACCGAGCCAAATCGCTGGTCGTCGAAGTAATTCGGCAGGCCATCCGCGGCCACTTGCTGCAGCGCCTCTTCGGCCTTCGTGACAGCATCCCGCGACATGTCTCTCATCACAATGGCGAATCGGTTGCCGGCGATGTCTTTCGCGTCGAACGGCCGCGACGCCTGACCGATCGGTTCCAGTTCCACGCCGCCGTGACGAAACGACTGCCGGGGGCCATTCTTGATCGTGACGAACTGCCGGGTCACCGCGTGCCTGTCCTTCAGACCGCCGTACGAAACGCGGTGGCGGGGAATGTTCCAGCTTCGCGTCACCTCGTCGATCGCCTCGGGCGTCCCGATCGACCGCTTTGTCAACTGGTACAGCACAAACGGCCCACCGTCCGCTGCGAATTGCGTCAACTCCTCGACTTGAAAATCTTCCGGCACACGTTTGAGTTTCATGCCGGGATCGTAGCGAACTGGATCGGGGTCACAACCGTTTTAACGTGTTCTTGCTTTCTCACGATGTGCCGCCCAGAATGTGGCCATGCCAAATCGATCAACACAACGGTTCGAGATGTGTGTCACCGCCGCGTGCTTGGTGGCATGGGTCGCACTGTCCGGTTGCGGCGACAGTGCGAAGCCAGCGGGACAGGGCCTGATCCAGGTACAGCCGCCCGCATCCGCATCGGCTCCCGCGTCAGATGCCTCTGGAAAAGCCGCCGACGGGGCGGCGAAGTCAGATTCGGCAGTCGCCCAGCGTTCGGGCAAGGAAATGTCGCGAGACGCACGGCGGTTCGAAAACCTTTCGCCATTCGATGACTCGGGCCTTCCCGATGAAAATTTTGTCGCCAGCGAATTCGATCCCACGGCGGATCACGAACGGTGGGTGGTGGCGGTGCCGGACAAGCGGGCGAACGAAGCCGATTTGTTCGCCGTGGTGATTCCCACGGGAGGTGCGGATTCGTCACAGTTTGACTTCCTGGCCCGGCCGAAACCGTCGTCCGCGAGTGCCGACTTCAGATTGCCGGACGGGTTCACGATCGTCGATGAAGTGGGCTGGTCGGCCGAGGGGCTTCCGCAACAGATTCGCTGCGAGAAAGATGGCTCGATCATGGTTCTCGTTTCGGCGGGGTCGTTTCTTCAGGGGACCAATGCCGGTGCTCCGGATTTGGCTCCGGAGCACGCGGTGGAACTCGATGCGTATTACATCGACCAGGCCGAAGTCTCGAATGCGCGGTTCGAGAAGTTTCGCGCGGACGTTCGCGACACGAAACGAGTCGCGGCTCCCGTTCGATCGACGGGCAATCCGCGCGAACCGGCGATGGGGATTGCGTGGGTGGATGCACTCGCGTACGCACATTGGGCGGGTAAGGAACTGCCGACCGAGGCGCAGTGGGAGAAGGCGGCTCGCGGCGCGAGCGGGTTTTCGTACCCGTGGGGTAATGGCCGTCCGGTGTGGCAACGGGCGCGTCAGCCGGGACAGATCGACGTCGCGATGTCGTTCCCCGGTGACGTGAGTCCGTTCGGCGCGTTCGATCTGGCGGGGAATGCCCGCGAGTGGTGCGCGGATTGGTATTCCGATTCGACGTACAAACAAGCGGTGTCGGGAGGCGTGATTCCGAAGAATCCGTCCGGCCCGAAAACTTCGACCACGCAACGCCAGCGAGTCGTCAAAGGCGGAGCCGCGACTTGGCTGCTTTGGTCGAGAGCTGGTGTGCCATTGAGTGACCGGCCCGTCGACGTCGGGTTTCGCTGCGCTTGGACGCCGAAGCCCGTTGCCGCCGTCGGCGAGACCGAAGACGACAAGGCAGGCAAGGCGAAGAAACCGGCTCCGACCAAGCCGGGAGCCGCATCAAAGACCAAGTCCGGCGGCTTTTGACTCGCTGGAATTCGCTCATCGCCTCTGTTAGTGTACGCCCCTCTTTTGGCCTAGTTTGTCGGGGGAAAATGCACAATGGTGAGTCAGAAGCCACAGGCGATTTCTGGTGTCAGTGCCAGTTTGGAAGTGGAAAGCATGACTGTGTATCCGTCGGTGGCGTCGACGCCCATCGGCAAGATGCTCGGCCAACTTCTCGATTCGATTCCGATGACCGTCTGCGGGATCAAGTTGAGCCACCTGCTGTTCGGCTTGCCGGTCGGGCTGGCCACTGTTCCCGGCTTCTTTCAACTGCGACTGTTCGGCGAACGCTACACGCTGACGAACCGGTCGGTCCAGCGCTGGAAGGCGCTCGGCAATTCACTGATCAAGCAGGTGCCACTGACCGATATCGCTCGCGTGGAAATCCAGCAGCAACCCGGTCAGGCATTCTACACCGCGGCCGATGTGTACCTCGTGGGCCGGAACGGTGACACGCTGCTGCTCCTCGAAGGCGTCTCGCGGGCGGATATTTTCCGCGAGACGATTCTGAAGGCCCGCGATGCCCGAATCCAGACCGAAGCGGCGATGTCGATGATCCAGGCCCGCAAGCCGGCGTGATCGTAGAGCGGATTTTAATCCGCTCGAACGGATTGAGATTCGTTCTACGACGACGCGGCACTTGTGTCTCGCAACACCGCCAACAATTCCTCCCCGCTCGGCCGGTCCGTCGCTTCGCTGCTCGGATGGCTGTAGATCAGGTGGCGATCCCGGTCGAGGATGAAGTCGCCTCCGAGTTGGAGCAGGTCATCGGCTGGATCGGGCTTCGCTGGCATCTGGCCGCGAAACATTGTCTTGATAAATCGACCTGTCACATCCGGGCGGGCAAACGAGAGCCAGGATGTTCTCCCCACCTGGAATTCACGATACGCCGCCAACGTCGGATCACACACGACCGGAAACGGCTGCGGATATTTTTCCAGGAACGTGGCCACTTTGTCCGGCCGGGCGAAACTAACGGCCAGCACTTTCGCCCCCGCCTCGCGAATCGGGTCGGCAAATCGGGACACCTCGACGAGGTGTTCGCGGCAGGCAATTCACGCCAGGTGTCGCAGGAAAATCAGCAGCAGAGGCTGGCCGGTGAATTCGGACAGCCGTGCGTTCGAACCGTCCGGGCGTTGAAACGTGCAGTCAGGAACGATGTCGCCGAGTTTCATGTCATGCCGTTCGAAAGAAGTGGTGTCGTTTATTGGGACTCAGGTTGATGTTTGCGCTGATTTCGGGATTCCTCGTGAGCGGTAAGGCGCTAGCCGCCGGTGTGTTCAGCAGACCGGCGG
>JACRIH010000424.1 GCA_016235885.1 Planctomycetales bacterium
CAAAGGGGAGAGGGGAGTCCGTCTGGCGGGCGGGGTTTGGTGCCAGACGATACGATGGCTTCCATGTCAGTCCACGAAGCCGCACCCCGTGCCGCCTACATCCACGTGCCATTCTGCCGCCATCGCTGCGGCTACTGCGACTTCACGCTGGTGGCCGGTCGCGACGACTTGATCGACGAGTATCTCGTCGCACTCGAGCGCGAGTTGTCGTCGCTCGAAACGCCGCGCGACGTGGACACGCTGTTCCTCGGCGGTGGCACGCCGACGCATCCGCCTTCGGCGCAGTTGTCCCGGCTGCTGGAATTGGTGCGGCGGTGGTTCGTGCTCGCGCCGGGATACGAGTTCAGTGTCGAATCCAATCCGAATGATTTGACGGACGACAAGGTCGAACTGCTCACCGGCGCGGGGGTCAACCGTGTCAGCCTCGGCGTGCAGTCGTTTGATCCCGACGTGCTACGCATGCTGGAACGAGACCACACGCCGGCGGAGATCGCGGATGTTGTGCCTCGGTTGGGCAAACGGATCGCGAACGTGTCGCTCGACCTGATCTTCGGTGTGCCCGGTCAGGCGCTGACGTCGTGGCGGGACACTCTGCGACGCGCCATTGACCTCGAACCGCAGCACATCTCGACCTACGGTCTCACGTACGAGAAGGGAACGGCGTTTTGGACTCGGCGAGCCAAGTCGGCGCTCCGGCCGGCGGACGAGGATCTCGAATACGAAATGTACGCGACCGCGATGGATGACCTCGCGGCGGCGGGCTTCGAACAGTACGAGCTGTCGAACTTCGCCCGGCCCGGTTTCGCTTGCCGGCACAATCAAACGTACTGGTCGGGCCAACCGTACTTCGGTTTCGGCCCCGGTGCCGCCCGGTACATCAACGGCCGCCGCGAAACGAACCATCGCAGCGTCACCACCTGGATTCACCGCGTGCTGGCGGGTGAATCGCCGATCGGCTTCGCCGAAGAACTCTCGCCCGAGGATCGCGCTCGCGAAGCGATCGTGATCGGCGTGCGACAGAGTGCGGGTGTCGATCGCGGCGAATTCCGAGACCGAACAGGTTTTGATCTCGATGTGCTCGCCGGACCGGCGATCTCGAAACACGTTGCCGCCGCCTTGTTGGAAGACGATGGCCGCCACATTCGCCTGACTCGGGCCGGCCGGTTCGTGGCCGACGCCGTGATCGTCGATTTCCTGTGACTTGTGACGCCAGATCGCGTGCCGTATCTTGGCCAATCGAAAATACAAATTCGCAAATCGAAAATCCTTCCACCATGCCGCGTGCCAAACTCGAACCGATGGACCCGCAGATCACGTCGATCCAACCCGGCGGTGGTTTTTGCATGCGGCTGGAACTGGCTTGGGGCGGGTTTCGGCGGGCGTATTTGAAAATCTTCTGGCCGAAGTACGTTGAGGAGATGCTCGCGAAGCGGCGGGGTTCCGATCCGTACAAGAAGTGCCCGCACGAAGTGCTCGACCCTCGCGATTTGAAGTTTCACCGCAACCAGGAGACGTTCTTCTGGGAACCGCAAGACGACCCGTTTTGCTGGCGAGACCGATTGCCATTCGCCCGCGTGGGGCTGTGCGAGTTGATGCTGATCGCGGGGTTCTTCTTCACGCTGACGGGATTGGCCGTGTGGATTTTCTGCCCGTCGGCGGTCGTGTGGGGATTCCTCGGGCTGTGCATCGTCTGGTTCTTCCGCAACCCGCGCCGTGCGATTCCCGACGAACCGGGCCTCGTCGTCTCTCCGGCTGACGGCAAGGTGGTCGAAGTGCGAGAGATCGAATACGACGAGTTCCTCGACGGGCCGGCCGTGCAGATTGGGATTTTCCTGTCGGTCTTCAACGTCCACATCAACCGCGTGCCGGTCGCTTCGCGCGTGATCGGACTGCGCTACCGACGCGGCAAGTTTTTGAATGCGATGCGAGCCGCGTCGTCTCGCGAAAACGAACAGCTCGCGGTGAAGCTCGAAGAAAATGCCGAACCGCATCGTCGGATGATCGTGCGGCAGATCACGGGCGCCATCGCCCGGCGAATCGTCTGCTGGGTGAAGCCGGGAGATGAGTTGTCGCGCGGGGACCAATTCGGCATGATCAAACTCGGATCGCGAACGGAATTGGTGATCCCCCGCGAACCAGGGCTGAAGGTTGAAGTTGCCGTTGGACAAAAAGTGAAAGCGGGAACGTCGGTGATGGCGAGGTATGAAAACCTCCCCCTCGCCCCCGCAGGGGAAGAGGGGGCAGGGGGGTGAGGGGCGAGCGATCCCAAGCTTCGTTTGAAATTGAGGCCCGGGGACAGAAGCCCCTCACCCTGACCCCTCTCCCCCTCCGGGGAGAGGGGAGTAAGAAGGAACGGAATGAATTCCGTTCTTCGGTGCGGCGGCGTAGAATCTTCGGCATGGATTTGACATTGGTTAACCCGATTCGTTCTGGAGGAGCGTCATGACTCGAAACTTTGCAATCAGCGCGTTCGTGGTGGGAATTGTGGCGATCGGAAATGTCGTCGCCCAAGACAAGGCGAAAGAAGCAGCGCCGGCTGTTCCGGCGAAAGTCGAAGTCACTTTGACGCCGGAGAACAAGGCGGCGATCGAGGCGATCAAGAAGTTGGGCGGAGCCGTGCTCGAAGTCGCTCAGACAGACAAGCGGCTCGACGTGGCGTATCACCTCACCAGCGGCAAGGTCACCGACGACTTTCTGGTGCCGCTCAAGAATCTGCAGCCGGTCGTGTCCCTGAACCTCCGTGACACCGAAATCACCGATGCGGGACTGGCGAACATCGCAGGTCTCAAAGGCCTGATGCGACTGCACCTCGAAAAGACCAAGATCACCGATGCCGGTCTGGCACACCTCAAAGGATTGGAGAATCTCGAATACCTGAACCTGTACGGCACCGAAGTGACCGATGCGGGGCTGGCACAACTCGAAGCGTTGAAGAAGCTGAAGCGCGTATACACGTGGCAGACGAAGGTCACGACCGAAGGACAAAAGAAATTCCAGGCGGCGATGCCCGGCACGCTGATCATTCCGGACATCGCACTCGAAGCCAAGAAGGAAGCCGAAGCGAAGGCTCGCGCCGAAGTGGCGGCCGCGGAAGCCAAGGTCAAGGCGGAAGCCGACGCCAAAGCCAAGGCAGAAGCCGAAGCGAAGAAGAAGGCTGATGAAGAGGCCAAGAAGAAAGCCGAGGAAGACAAGAAGAAGGCTGACGAGGAAAAGAAAAAAGCCGACGAGGCCAAGAAGAAAGAGGAAGACAAGAAGAAGGATGAGAAGAAAGAGGAGAAGAAGGACAAGTGACGGTCAGTTGCTCCCTCTCCCCTCGGGGGGAGAGGGGAGTCGTTGTTCGAGTGAAGTCTCGCCATGAAACGCCCGCGCTTATTCAAAGTCCTGCCGACGCTCCTCACGCTGGGGAACGCGGCGTGTGGTTTTGGGGCGATCACGTTCGCGGCCAAGGTCGATCTGGCCGTGCGGACAGGTTGGGGGACGAGCAACGAGCAATGCCTGTTCATCGCGGGCCTGCTGGTCTACCTCGCGATGGTGTTCGACGCGCTCGACGGCCGGGCCGCGCGCTGGGCCAAGCAATCCAGTGATTTCGGCGCGGAACTCGACAGCCTGTGTGATGCCATCAGCTTTGGAGCCGCTCCGGCGTTTATCCTCGTCAAGTTTTCGCCAGACTTTCACCCGCGTGTGTTGTGGGCGATCGCGGTGCTGTACGTTTTGTGTGCCATCCTGCGCCTCGCCCGGTTCAATGTTGAAACGGATGAAGACGACAGCCACGATTCGTTCAGCGGCCTGCCCTCACCCGCCGCCGCCGGAACGGTCGTGTCCTTCACGATTGCCGCGCCGGAACTCCGCTCGCTGACCGCCGCGCGCACCGTAGATTCCTCCTGGCTGTACGATCTGGCGTTTTTTTTCGATTCAGCCCTCAAGATTTGTCTGCCGCTGGTCACGCTGGCGGTGGCCTTGCTGATGGTCTCCCGCATCCGCTACCCGCACGTTTTCAACCAGCTTTTCCGGGGTCGGAAGAATTTTCAGCACCTCCTGCAACTGCTCGCCGCGTTTGCGGCGATCTTCCTGGTTCAGGAACTCGCCGTGCCACTGTTGTTCTGCTGGTTCGCGTTGGGGTCACCACTGCGAGCACTGTGGTCGCACTTCTGGCACCGCAATCCGAACACGGTTCCGCCAATGGCACCTTTCGAGGGAGGCGTGCCGCCAGGGTGAGGTCCCGGCCCCGTTTGCGATCCACGACGTGGCCCGCGAAACACGCGAAATGACGCGAAAGTTGGTTCACCCGAAGGCCGACGTCCGGAACGAGTGGATGCGAGAGCGGCTGTGAAAGAACCGGTAGCTGAACTCGCCAGAGTTCAGATTTCTCGCAATAGTCTGAAGTCTGGCGACTTCAGCTACGGAAAGATTCACAACCTCATTCGCCGGCCGGGAGGATACCCAATGCAATGTGTTGAACAACGCCAGGTCGCCACGGAACGTAGCCGTCACGCTCCGCGTGACGAGCCGAGTTGGGATTCGCCGTCGATTGGCCATTCGGCTCATCACGCGGAGCGTGATGGCTACGTAATGGTGAACACGCCACCGTCACAAACTACTCCGGCTCGAAACGATCTCACTCGTCAGCCTCTCATCACAAACCTTTTTCGTGTCCTTTCGCGTGTTTCGCGGGGCACTCTCGTCCTCGCGATCGCGTGGTGCCAATTCGCGGCCGCCGCCGACCCGCTGCCGAAGTCGCTCGACCCGCGGATCAAGATCGAACTGTTCGCGGAGAATCCGCAGCTCAACACGCCGACGGGGATCGACGTCGATCACGCGGGACGCGTGTGGGTGATCGAGAGCAACACGCACTTTCCGCCCGAGGGGTACACCGGTCACCCGACTGACCGCGTCCTCGTGATGACCGACAAGGACGGCGACGGCCAGGCGGACGACATCGTCACGTTCACCGACGGCCTCAAGTTCACGATGAGCGTGGCGGTGCGGCCGTTGTGGTTTCCCGTGAGCGGCAAGGCGCTAGCCGCCGGTGATTCCAAAAAAACAGCCGGTGATTCCGCAAACCCACCGGCGGCTAGCGCCGCGCCCCTCACCTCCGTCTACCTCGCCACGCGCCACGAAATCTTCCTGTTCCACGATGACGACGGTGACCTGAAAGCCGACCGCAAGGAAAGCATCGTGCGGCTGGAGACCAATGGGAACTACCCGCACAACGGCCTCGCGGGGATTGCGTTTGATCCGATCGGGTGGATGTTCTTCGGCTTCGGCGAAAACCTGGGCGAACCGTACAAGATCATCGGCTCGGACGGCACGACGCTGTCGGGGGGAGGCGAAGGGGGGAACGTCTACCGCTGTCGGCTCGACGGGTCGAAGCTGGAACGCTGGGCGACCGGGTTCTGGAATCCGCACGCCTCTTGCTTCGATGCGTTTGGCCGGCTGTTCACGGTGGACAACGACGCCGACAGCCGCCCGCCGTGCCGGCTGCTGCACATCATTCCCGGCGGCGACTACGGGTTCCGGTTCCGCAACGGTCGCAAGGGTCTGCACCCGTTCACCGCCTGGAACGGCGAAATCCCCGGCACGCTCCCGATGGTCGCCGGCACCGGCGAAGCCCCCTCGGGAATCCTCGCCTACGAATCGGACGGCCTGCCGGACGAATACCTCGGCAACCTGCTCGTCACCAGTTGGGGCGACCACCGCATCGACCGGTTTCGTTTGAAACCGAAAGGGGCCTCGTTCGAATCGCTCGCCGAACCGCTGATCGTCGGCGGCGAAAATTTCCGCCCGGTCGGCATCGCCTGCGCCCCCGACGGCAGCCTGTTCGTCAGCGACTGGGTGCTCCGCGATTACAAACTGCACGGTAAGGGGCGGGTGTGGAAGGTGACCCCAGCACATGCGGCGAAGCAGAAACCGACGAGTTCTGATGACCCTGACCAAGCCTCCGACAAGTCGAAATCGCTGGAAAAGATTGGTTCTCCATCACTCGCGATACGCCGAACTGCCGTCGATGCAATCGCGAAATCGGAATCAGGTCGGAAACAACTTTCCGATGTCCTAATGAAGCCGCGGTTCGGTGATCGTGCGCGATTTGAAGCGTTTTGGGGACTCAAACGGAATGACTACACGTCTCAGAAACAAAAGAGTGACACGTCGATTCTGCGTTTCGCATTTCGAGAGAACGACGAGTTGCTAATTGCCGTGCTCGCTACCTTGGACGATGCCACCAAGCGTGAAATCAGGAGTTCCAAGCCACCGTCGGAGCACTCATTGTTTTCAAGTTTGCCGAAAGGTAACGACGATGATTCTTGGGATTCTCGCCACTTGTTCGCCTTCCTCACCAACGGTCTCGCTTCCGACGAGATGGCGGGTCTCATGGGTTCAGCAATACTGCTAGAGGCGGATCAACATTTCGGAATGGCCGCAGCAGTGAGTTACCTTGAGACAGTTCCTTGGGGGGAGGAGTACACGCAATACCGAATCAGTGACAAAGGAGGCCGCAGTGGGGCAATGCCGTTGGGATTTCTCCTTGCCGCAAGGCGGCGCACCCCTGTGGACAAAGCCACTGTTGCCATTGCGTTGGACTCGCGACAACCCTTTGTGCGTCGCGCGTCAGTGCAGTGGGTCGCCGAGGAAGGTCTCAAGGAATTCCGGCCGCAGGTGGCGGCGATCCTGAACGATCCGGGGATCACGAGCGACCTGTTTCTGGCCACGCTGGCGGCGCTGGAGATGCTCGACGGGGTGCCGCCGCAGGAGTTCGACAAGACGCCGGCGAGCAAGTACGTTGTGCCATTGCTCAAGGATGCGAACCGGCCGGCGGCGGTGAGGGCTTCGGCGCTGCGCTTGGTCGCGGCCGACGATCCGGCTCTGGACGCGAAATTGCTCAAGCAACTGCTCGCCAGCGAAGACTTCACCCTCCGTCTGGAAACATTGCGAACGTTGCAGTTCTCGTCGCTAGCAGAAGCGGGTGAGCTGCTGGCAACGGTCGCCCAGTCACCAAGTCCTTGGGACGACGTGATCAAAGTCGGTGGATATGAAAAGGCGACACTGGCGAATAATGCCCACCGCCTCTTGAACTCCGAGG
>JACRIH010000425.1 GCA_016235885.1 Planctomycetales bacterium
GAGACCCACCACCCGCAATTCTGGTGGGTCTCACACCTCGACCCACCCTACTTTTCAGCCGGCATGTCAGACACGAATCGCACGTGGATGGAAGGCGTACTCTGCGAGTCCTCGCACGTCGTCGGCATCGTGTTGCTGAGTGTGGTGGCGGCGGTGATGTACGGCATCGTCCACGACCAGATCACGGCTCGCGTGTGCGTGGAGTACTTCACGATCTTCCATCCGCCGGTGTTCGCGACCGATGATCCGACGCTGCTCGGGATCGGCTGGGGAATTATCGCGACGTGGTGGGTGGGATTCATTCTCGGTGTGCCGCTGGCGCTGTGTGCCCGCCTGGGGTCGCAACCGCGTCGCGATATTGGTTCGCTCGTGCGGCCAATTGGGAAACTGCTCGCGATCATGGCGACGTGCGCACTCGCTGCGGGTCTCACCGGTTGGCTGCTGGCCGAATCTGGTGCAATCCGGCTGCTCGGTCGCATGGCCATTGCCGTACCGCCCGAACGTCACGCAAGATTCCTCGCCGATCTGTGGGCTCACAACGCGAGCTATGCCGTGGGATTCTTCGGCGGAATCGTGCTCTGCTTTCGCGTCCGGCTGCGTCGCCGCTGACAGCAGGACAGGACGCCCCAAGTAGGCGGGGCACTCCGTGACCCGAATCGTCGAGTCACGGAGTGACTCGACGACATTCTCAACAACATCCCGTCGGGCCGCAGCAGGAACCGGCGGCGAGGGGCATCGTCACCGGCAACACGTTTAGGCCGACCGAGACTCCGTCGTGGTTGCCGTTCGTCTGCGGCTTGGTCGCCCGGACTGTGACGCTGCGGAATTCAACGCCGTCGATTGTCTGCCACGCTTCCGACTGCCGCTCGATCAATTCCACCGGTTGAAATCCGGTGTCCGCAAACGCGGCGAGAAACCGATCTTCGCGGAACGCGCCGCTGACGCAGCCGCTCCACAGTTCGGGATTGTCTTGTAACTCGCGAGGCACATCGCGACTCGAAACGATGTCGCTGATGACGGCTCGTCCGCCCGGCTTGAGGACACGGTGAATTTCGGCGAACAGTCGCGATCGATCGCCACGGCTGACGAGATTCAGTACGCAGTTCGACACCACGACGTCCACCGCATCGTTGGCGACGAGCGGCCGTGTGTCGCGCAGTAAGTTCGCATGCTCTTCGAATCGCAGCCAGTCGCGCACGTCGTGGATGGGGTTCGCGACGAGGTGTTCGTCCAGCAGTTCGAGATTCAGCGAGAGATCTTGAATGCGCCCCTTACGGAATTCGACGTTGTAGTAGCCCAGCCGATCGCCGACTGCCTGCCGGTGCTGCCGCGCGAGGCCGAGCATGTCGTCGTTGCAATCCACGCCGATCACGAATCCCGTCGGACCAACCACCTGCGCCGCGATGTAACAAATCTTCCCGCCGCCCGAACCGAGATCGAGCACGACTTCCCCCGGCCGAACGTGCTTCGACGGATCGCCGCAGCCGTAGTCGCGATCGATGATCTCTTGCGGGATGACGTCCAGGAACTGCCGGTCATACGAGACGGCACAGCACAGCGATTCCTGTCGAACCTGAGCCGCCTGGCTGTACCGTTCTCGCACGGCGGCTTCGACGTTTAGTGTCTCGGTGGTCATGCTATGCGGTTCCAATGGGATGAAGGGATGAAGTGCGGGGAGTATAACGTCTCGGTCCATTTGCTCGAGCCGAAGAACCGAGGCGATCCGCAGCCAACGAGCGGCCACGAGGTCCGGGGCTACCGCTGGCCCGCCTTCCGTCGCCACTCGTGCAAGTCGGCGGTGTCGCCCGGTTTGAGCACGAGCTCGCGGACTTCACCGGCAACCGTTGGTGTCACACAGAGCGTGACCGAGGAGTCCCCAACGCACCGCAGATTCGCACCCTGCACCACGAGCGCGGATTGCTCATCAATTCCGACGCCCAGCCATTGCGGATGCTTGTCGAGAGCGGCGAGCAGTCGCGCCTTGCGACTTCGGACGACGAAATGCTGATCGATGATCGTGCCGGGGAGCAGTCCGAGACCGGGCACGTCATGGACTTCGCCGCGCACGATCATGATCCGCGACTGACACGCTGCTCCCGCTGAAGTGCCGCCAATCACGCCGCCCCGTGCGAGCAGCGCGTGCAGTTCCCGCTCGACTCGCGTCCCGCTGTACGCGGCCGCGATCAGCGATTGCCGTCCGCCGCCGATCCAGACTCCCGTTGCCTTTCGCAGCGGCGCGACAAACTTGTCGCTGTTCGCGGTGTCTCGCGACCGGGTGTGGAGGATATCGATTGTCGCCGGGTGAAACGCGTCCCACAGCCGCCGATGCTGAGCTTGCTCGGTCAATGCGCCCGCGGTTTCGCTCGCCGTCGGGATGACGATCAACTTTGCTTTCTCGCCGCCAGCGAGTTTCAAAAACTCCTCCCGAACTGCATCCGGAAGCCGCCCGCCACCGCAAACGACCAGCGACCCGACAATCTTTGGCGATTGGATTTCCGGCGGGTTGAGGAACGGTTGCAGCGACGGAACTTCCGCGGAGTCGGATTGCTTTTCGAGTGCCAACAGACGGTCATCCCAGTCGAAGCCGTCGTCATCAGGTGGCGACAGAATGGCCCAGCGCAAACCCACTCCCACGACGAAGGCCAGACTCCACGCGAGCCAGAATCGAGTCCGCCCGCGATCAATTGTCGTGGCGATGCGTGTCGAAGAGTCGGGACACACGAGAATGGAATTTGTCCGAGGCATGATTCGCTCCGCCAAGCATTCTACGCATGGTCAACCAACAAAAAAGCCCCGTCCACACGACCGGGGACAGGGCCAGTTGCTCGTAGTCCTGTCGCTCCGCGACAGGAAAGCCGAATGCCTCAAAGACTTCGTTTGTAGACGGTCTTGGAAGATGCATTCCTCGTCGTCTGGAGAATTGGCCGGCCTGTCGCGGAGCGACAGGGCGACATTGTTGACTTGTCTCGCTACTTCTTCCCCTTCGGATCGAGGTTGGATTTCAAGTCGTCTTCCGTGACGGACGATTCCACACCCTTGGCAGGGACTTCGGCCTTCGCGGTCCAGAGCAGAGCGTTTAAGACGAGCTTGCGGAGACTTTCGTTGCCCCAGTTCGCGTGGCGATGGCCTCCAGTGAATCCGAAGCCTCGGCCACCGTCCGGCCGCTCAGCCGCCCACGCGACATGCTGTGGTTCCATCCGTTCGAGCACCGCCTTGCGTACATCCGGGTTGCCGCTGTGCGGGCCATCTCCGCGGCTGAGCGTTTCCTTTGGCGGCAGCGCCGAAAGAATGGGCGTCACACCGACAAGGTTCGGTCGGAACCGCATGTGGTAGTACCACTCGTCATTCGCTTCGAACGGTTTGACGCCGCGCGAGATCGGATGATCGGGAAACTTGTCGAACTTCGCGGTCCAGTGCGGGTTGACCGACCAGTGCATCTCAAAGTAGCCGCCGATCCAGTCGAGGAATTCCGGTCCTCCTTTATCCTTCGGGACTTCGACGCCGTAGTGGACACAGACAATCCCCACGCCCGACTTGGCCAACCGGTCGACCTGCACCAGCCGGTCTCCTTGAATGGCCGGGTGTCCGCCCCCTCCATCCGCGTAGAACATGACCGCGTCCGCGTTGTCAAAAGCGGTGGCATCTTTCGGCCAGCCGCTGAGGTACACCTGCGTCAACACGCCGGGAACCTTGTCGAGGCATTTCTTGAGCAGCAGTGACCCGGCGTTGAATTCGTGATCGCCCGCGCCGTGGCTTTGCGTTCCAGCGACCATCACGATCTTCTTGCGATTGTCGGCCAGTTTGGTTCGCTTGATCCGAATGTTCTTGAACTGCACGGTCATCGGCGGCCCGGCGTGAAGTTGCAGGGCAAGGATGCCGGACATCACCTGTTTGCCGGGGTCGTTGTCGATCGTTTCCGACATCAACGCACCGTTGATCGCGTGGCTGCATCGCGACCCACTCGCAGTTACCACGTACTCGTTCCAGTCTTCGAACTTGATCTTCTCTTTCAGTTCGTTGCCGTCGGCGAAGCGGACCTCTTCCTTCTTGCCGTCGGCGGAGTAGGTCGTCTTCGTGCCGCGCTGGGACATGATGCCGCGGGTGGCCTTCTCTTCGTAGAGAATCCCCGTGTATCCGTTGCTGGCATCGAAGTCGGCTTGGTAGCCGCCGACCACCCAATTGCCCAAGTCTTTGCTGCGGTACTGGATGCCGGAATTGCCGCCTACAATTTTGAATTGCGCTCGCAGTTCGAAATCGTCAACCTGTCCGTCGCGCCAAATCAGAAACGTGTTTCCCGAGGTGGGGTTCTCTTTGGTTGTCTGACCTTGAATCACTCCATCGACGACCGACCAGAACTTGGGATTTCCATCCCAGCCGGACAAATCTTTGCCATTAAACAGCGGCTTGAAGCCCGGCTCATCGGCCGCGAACACCAATGTCGGGGAAAAGCCCACGGTCGCCAAGAGCACGACGACCCCGAGCAGTCGCCCGAGTTGGCGGGCAACGCCCCCTGTGAAATCTCCAGTCGTCCTAGACATGCAAGTCATCTGGCACCTCAATTGTTGGTCCATCGAAAGTTGAGCCTGACACCGCGAACGCGGATCTCGTTTCGCCCGCAATGCTCATCATCCGAGTTGCGGGTGGCTGCGAGTCGCGCGGCAGGCAGGAGTGTAATGTGGTTGGCGACTTTTCTCCACTTTCCCGCAGAACCGAACTTTTCCGTCGAGCGGCGCGCGGCGTGCTAATCGATCTGTCACCTAACTCTCAAGCCGACTGATGAAACTCACGACAGACACCAACTTGCCGACCAATACACCACAGAATTTCAGCCGTTTCCGCCGCGGACCGACAGTGCGACGCAATCTGCCGCAGCAAATCGCAACACGCCGAGCAAAATGCAACATCACTCTGGCCGGTCGAGGAAAAGCCAGATTCTGATTGAACTTCCAACTTTGACTGAGTAACCTACTCGAGCAGAAACAGGGGTTGAGACGCAAGCGAGTTCAACCCATCCTAACAACTTTGAGGCAATCGACAGGAGGCTGCATTTATGATCTCCGGACGACGAAGTCAGTCAGCGCTGCTCCACGTCGGGCGGGCGTTCGCGTTGGTCGGGGCGATTTCGTTGGTCGGGTTTGTCGCTGATGATTCGACCGCGCAGACCGCTGGAGCGAAAGCGAAGTCCGCCGCCTCTCCCTCCACGAAGAAGGCCGTGGGGAAAACTGGAGCGTCGGCTGAGGCTGCACCGACCCCGGTCAAACTCCCCGAGAAAGTTTATTCGACGGGATACGCGGGATCGTTCGAAGAGCTGATTGGTTTCATCAATCAGCAAGTCCGTGAGGGCTGGCAGCAGAACAATGTCGAGCCGTCCGATGTGGCTGATGACTCGGAATGGATTCGTCGAGTTCATCTCGACATTGTCGGTCACGTCCCAGATTTGGAAACGGTCGAAAATTTTCTGGCCGACAAGAGCAAGTCCAAACGAGCGGAGTTGATTGA
>JACRIH010000431.1 GCA_016235885.1 Planctomycetales bacterium
TCCCGAGGGGAGAGGGAGAAGATACTTTCGAGAATTACATCCGATGAATTCTGTCCCCGACGAACCCGTTCGACTTTCAAAACTCATGTCCGAGCGCGGCCTCTGCTCGCGGCGCGAGGCGGACGTGTTCATTAGCCGGGGGCTTGTGTTCGTGGATGGCGAGCGAATCGACACGCTGGGGACGAAGATTCTGCCCAGCCAGACGATCACGCTGGCTCGCACCGCCAGCCGTGAACAGCAGGAACTGGCAACGATTCTGCTGAACAAACCGATTGGCTACGTGTCCGGCCAACCCGAGCATGATTATCAGCCAGCCGTGGTCCTGATCACGCCTGAGAATCAAGCGCAGGAGTTTCGAACTGGCGTTGCGTTTCATCCACGCCAGCACTTGAAGGGGCTGGCTCCGGCCGGGCGGTTGGATATCGACTCGAAGGGACTGCTCGTGTTCACGCAGGATGGCCGCATGGCGCGGCGGCTGACCGGCGAGAATTCGGGCATCGAGAAGGAGTACCTCGTGCGCGTGACTGGCGTCCTGAGTGACGACGGTTTGCAAAAACTCCGTCACGGCCTGTCGCTCGACGGCAAGCCGCTCAAGCCGGCGCACGTGGAATGGATCAACGCGGATCAACTCCGCTTCATCCTGACCGAAGGCCGCCACCGACAAATCCGGCGGATGTGCGAGGCCGTCGGGCTGGTCGTGATCGGCCTAAAACGAGTCCGCATCGGTCAGATCAAGCTCGGCAAGTTGCCGGAGGGAGAGTGGCGGTTCCTGCAACCGGGCGAACAGTTCTGATACGCTGTTGCCAGTCCGGTCGTCGTCTGGACGTGCCTCACCGCAATCATTCTGGAGATCACTCCATGCCCGGCTATCGCTATCGCCCGACCGTGGTCACGGTGTTTGGAATCCTGAACATCCTGTTCGGCGTGCTGGGTCTGTGCGGGTTGGGTTTCACGACGTTAATGCTCGCGGCGGACAACGACATGAATCCGCTGTTCCGGCAGAATCCTGCACTCGACCTGATGCGTGACAACCGCACCTACATGATGTTCATGAAGGTCGGCGTCGTGTTGGGCGGGATCGTGACGGTGGTCCTGATCGCCGCTGGAATCGGGTTGCTGAGGATGAAACCTTGGGCACGGCAAGCGTCGATCTACTACGCGATCTACTCCGTCGTGATGGGGTTGATCGGTTTGGTCGTGAACTATTTCCTTCTCGTGCAACCACTGATGGAGAAGGCTCAACAACTGCAAGGCCCCGAGGCCGCCGGAGCGATGGGCGGTGCCATCGGCGGGATGTTCGGCGGCTGCTTCGGACAGATCTATCCGATCATCCTGCTGATCTTCATGTGCCAGAAAAACGTGAAGCAGGCGTTCCAGCAACAGGATGTTTTTCTGGACGAAACCTCAAGCTAGCTGGATTTCTTTGAAGGTTTTTCGTCAGCCGTTGGCTTGAGTGCCCGCACTTTGATGTTCCGCAGCGCAGCCTTGGTGTTCCACGAGCAGATGCCGAGCGGACGCGACGCATCGACTTCGATGCGGACCGAGATCTTGCGGTCTTTGGTTTCGATGTCGACTTCCTGCTTGCCGTCGATCCACGCTTCGATCTTTTCCTTGGTCACGCGGAGCTTGATCGGGTACCACTTCTTGGACTTGAACTCGATGTACTTGGTGGTCTCATTGTTCGCCGCGTCTTCACCATCGAGGCTCGACAGGCCGACGACGCCCCCGCCCCAGCCGCCGCAGATCAGGCTGCACGGGGCTTCCCCCACGGGGAACGTCAGGCCGCAAAAAAAGTCGGTCCCTTCGACGCGCATCGCTTCCAAAGACAACTCGTAGTCGATCGTCGGAAACGGCAGGTCACCCTTCCACGTGACGCCGGTGCAGCCATCTCCAATGCCGAGCACGAGGTTGCCGTCTTCCACCTGCACCCGACCCTGCCCACCGAATTCTGTGACCTTCCAATTGCCGAGCTTCTTCCCGTCGAACAGGCTCTTCCAGCCTTCCTCGTCCGCCTTCGCGGCTTTTGGGGCGGGCTTTGCAGCGGGCTTTTCTTCCGACGATACGAATGAAGTGTCTGCCAGAGAGAACCAGCCGATCATGGCAAGAAAGCTCCCAAGCGGAACAAACTTGGACCACGATCGGACTTTGCGAACGAACGACGAACGACGACGAAGATGCGAGGGCATGGCGGGCGACTCCGGGGATGGTGGCCGACGATTGGGTGCCTCAAGACAGTGGGAAATCGTAACGATTGGGAAAACTTTTCGCGATGTTGCGGGTCCGCGGAACGGAATGAATTCCGTTCTACAAAAATGCAACCGCCCGGCTTCATGAGAAACCGGGCGGCTTTATGGAAACTGGCGGTGAGCCAGAGAGACACTGACGGGAGTTGCTATTCGATCATCGGTTCGCGGCCGGACATTTCGGACGACTTGGCCTCGGAAGTCAGGTTTGAATCATCGTCCAAATACCGTATCGCCTCTTCCAAGGCTCGTAACTTCGCGTGTAATGTTTTCACGTTGCCACCCCGCCGCATCAGGCGCATCGGACTGGAGCGGAGATTCATGTCGATCCGCGCATCGTTCCACGCCGCCATGTCGTTCTCGATGAGTTGAAACAGTTGATCGAGTTCGAGCATGTCTTTCACGACGTGCCCCAGCGGAGCGGGATCGCGATGGAGCAATTCATGAATGTGCCCGGCAAGGCTCCATATCTCCCGAGCGGCCTTGTAGGTCTCGCGGAAGTCTGGCTGATGCCTGTGGTACAGGTACATTTCCCAGCACAGCTCGTTGGCCTTCCGCTGGACTTCCAACGCAAGTTCATCCAAATGGTCCCGGCCGGCGGCTGAAGTGGTGGTGATGGAAGCGACTGTCAGTGGACTGAGCAGCATGGTTGTGATTGCCAATTGTCTGCGGGAGCGGGGGCTTGCAGGAATGAAGTCCGTGTCCGTCGGCTGCCTGCGATATTCTGCATCCGTCATTTGGATGCCACGGTCCACTCGAAGTTGCAGTAATCGTGCCAGACAAATCTCTGAATTGTTTCGGCGAGTCGCCCGGCGACATCGGCCTGTGGCCCGCTTCGCATTCGCTTGCTGAACTTGAATCAAACCTGTTGATCACTCCAGAAAACTGATCGTCGCCGTGTCTGGTTCATCACCGTCTGCCCGAACAGAACTATCTTCGGAACGTGCGGTGCGACATCTTGAATCGTCGTCGCCGTTTGGATGACTGCGGTCGATGGACTGGCGACGAAACGCGACCGACCGAATAAGACGACCAACGATTATGAAATCTCCGAAAGGAACACGCGGCAAGACGTCACGAGAATTGCCATGTTTCCATAGGACACTTCGTGGCTCGGTACCTTGTCTGTTCAATCCAACTTGAGGTATGACGTCGCGAAGTTATCGTGTTCGCGTGTGGGTGGTGTCGCTGATTCGCGAACCGGACATTGAAAACGAGGGGGATCACATGCGAAGCACAAGTCGATTGGTGATGGTGTTGGCAGTCGTGTGCCTGCCGGTCATGTCGGCCGTCACGCACACACTCGCGGCGGATGCTGCCAAACGGCCGAACATCCTACTAATCGTCGCCGACGATCTCGGCTACGGGGAACTCGGCTGCCAGGGGAATTCGCAGATTCCGACACCGCACGTCGATTCGCTGGCGAAGAATGGCATTCGATTCACGAGCGGATACGTCAGCGGGCCGTATTGCAGTCCCACGCGAGCCGGATTGATGACAGGTCGGTATCAGCAAAGGTTCGGGCACGAATTCAATCCCGGACCGAATGCTCCTGAAAACTTCGGGTTGTCGAGGAAAGAAACCACTCTGGCCGACCGGCTGAAAGAGGCCGGGTATGCCACCGGCATGTTCGGCAAGTGGCACCTCGGGGAAGGGGAGTTCCATCCGCAGCGGCGTGGGTTCGACGAATACTTCGGGTTCCTCGGCGGAGCGCACCCGTACCTCCAGGCACGCGGCACGGTTCTTCGCGGAACGACTCCGGTCGAGAAGATTGAATTCACAACGACCGACTTCGCCGGCGAAGCCGTCAAGTTCATCGAAATGAACCGCGAGAAGCCGTGGTTCGTGTACCTGCCGTTCAACGCCGTCCACGGTCCACTCGAAGCGCCGCAGAAATACCTCGACCGGTTCAGCGACATCCCGGAGGGAAAACGGCGGACGTTTGCGGCCATGCTTTCGGCGATGGACGACGCGATCGGTTCGGTGCTGACGAAACTCCGCGAACGCCAACTGGAAGAGAACACGCTGATCTTCTTCTTCAGCGACAACGGTGGCCCGACTGCTCAGACGACTTCGCGCAACGATCCGCTCAGCGGCTTCAAATCGCAGGTCATGGAAGGAGGCGTCCGCGTTCCGTTCATCATCCAGTGGAAGGGACATCTCCCCGCGGGAAAAGTTGACGACCGACCCATCATCCAGCTCGACATTCATCCGACCGCGCTGGCCGCGGCTGGAGTCCCGCCTTCAGGCGGCGAGTCTGGACTTCCGGCTAAAGCCGGTACTCCAGCGCTCGACGGCGTCAACCTGCTCCCCCACCTGTCCGGCAACCAGCCAGACCTGCCGCACGCCGCCCTGTACTGGCGCTTCGGCCGACAGCGAGCCGTCCGCCAGGGGGAGTGGAAACTGAATGACATGGGCGACGGCGTGCGACTGTTCAATCTGGCGAGCGACATCGGCGAAAAAAACGACCTCGCAGCGAAGGAGCCCGGCAGGCTGAAAGAGCTGGAAGCCATCTATGCCACCTGGAATGAAGGCAACATCGAAGCCGCCTGGGGCCGCGGTGGAGCGAAGAAGGCGGACGCGGGGCAATCCAAGAACAAGAAGAAGAAAAAGAAATCGGATGGGTCGTGAGTGGTGCAGGTGGCTCGGTCAGAGCGAAGCGATGGGCTTGGCAAGCGAGTCCCACGGTCACTGGTTCACATCAAATTCGATCCGGTGCGCCCCGTGATTCTTGCCAACTTCGTGCGAGACGTACGTTCGGCTCACCGCTCGCGTAGCCAGAAGGCTTCAGAAACTGGCCGTCGACTCCCGCGTCACCGACCATCTTGCGGGTTTGCATCCGCCTCGATTCGCTGTTGAAATGGGCGGACGACTTGAGACGAAACGGTGGTCGAACCGAAAGGAGCGCAACGTGAGAACAGGATTCATTGCAGCGACTGTGGCGGCGTGGATGGGGATCGTGGCGGGAAGCGTGTTGTCGGCGGAGCCGATTGTCGATGGCGTGGTGCTCGGTGTGCATGGGGGATTTGGTCCGAATCGCGAGGAGATCAAGCCCGAGGAGGAGAAGCAATTCCGTGCGGTGTTTGAGCAAGCTCTGCGTGCGGGGCGCGACGCGATGAGCAAGCCGGACGGCACGTCGCTCGACGGAGTCGAAGCGGCCATTCGGGTGATGGAGGATTCGCCACTGTTCAATGCCGGCCGCGGAGCCGTCTTCACCCGCGATGGCAAGAATGAAATGGACGCGTCGATCATGGAAGGCAAATCGTTGCGGGCGGGGTCGGTGGCGGGCGTGACGATCATCAAGAATCCGATCTCTGCCGCGCGCGTCGTCATGGAACGAACGCCGCACGTCCTGTTCGTCGGTCGCGGTGCCGAACTGGTCGCGACGCGAGAAGGGTTGGACATCGTCGATCCGTCGTACTTCTGGACCGAACGGCGGTGGAAGCAACTCCAGGATCGCCTGCTCGAAGAGCAGAAGAAATCGGGCAAGACGAGCGAGGCCGATTCGCAGCGAAAACTCCGCCGTGCCGAATGGGGCACCGTGGGCGCGGTGGCTCGCGACAAGAATGGCAACCTCGCCGCCGGCACATCGACAGGTGGAACGTCGTTCAAAATGTCCGGTCGCGTTGGCGATTCTCCGATCATCGGCGCGGGGACGTATGCGGACAACGAGGGCGGCGCCGTATCGGCCACGGGGCACGGTGAGTACTTCATTCGCTACGCGGTCGCGCACGACATCGTCGTTCGAGCGAAGTATCGTGGCACCGCGTTGCCTCAAGCCGCGGACGAAGTCATTGTCGGACGACTCAAGCCCGCCGGCGGCGAAGGGGGCGTGATCGTGCTCAGTCCGAAAGGGCAGTTCAGTTCGTCGAGCAACACGGACGGCATGTACCGCGCGTGCATCTCGACCGACGGGAAGATTCGCGTCGTGCTGGACAGGGAGTAGGCGATCGTCGCAGTGCGATCCGGTTTACTTCATCGCGGACGCGCTGGTTGTCGATTCGGAGGGGACTTCCGTGCGAGCTTCCGTCGGCGACGAAGTCGTGTTGGGTTTGTCGGCGACTTGAACGGCCGACGACCTCGCTCTGGCGACTGCCTGGCCGCTGATGCTCACGAAATTTGCTTCGTCGCCCGACTTGAGGAAGACCGTTTCTTCCGTGTGGCCAGCCGTGGCGGGGTGACAGACGACCGCCTGCGAATTGCCGATGACCGACAGCTTGTTGTCCTGCACCACAACGGCGGTTTCTTCATCGATTCCCAGTCCGAAGTGGCCGGGGTGATCGAGCAACACGCTCATCAGCCGCGGCGTCCGGTTGCGTTTCAAGAAATGCTGATCGATCACCGCATTCGGAAAGAACCCGAAGCCCTTGCCAAGATCCGCACCGCCGGGAATCCCACGGCGAATCATCACCTGCGTCATGATGGCAGCTCCGGCCGACGTGCCGCCGATCACACCACCGCGTCGCAGGATACTGTGAAATTCCTGTTCAGCTTGAGTGCCGAGATACGCGTCGGTGATGCGGGACTGGACGCCGCCGATAAACCACACGGCAGTCGCACGCGCCAGCGGGGCGCAGAATTCCGTCTCGTTTGCGATGTCCGGCGAGCGGGTGTGCAAAAACGTCAGTTCTTTGACCTGCTGCTGCCGCCAGATCGCGATGCGCGGTTCCAGTTCGTCGGGAATCTCCGCGACACCGGATGCGGTGGGAACCACGACCAGCCGCGCGTTCGGTCCGCCGGCGAGTTCGATGAAGCGTTGAATCACTTCCGGCGGCAACGCGGCTCCGCCACAAATGACGAGGCTGCCCTGAATCGGTGCAGTAGGCCCTGGCAACTTGGCCGAGGAGACTGACTGGCCGTGTGCCACATGCGAAGTGGAACCCAGCAGCAGCAAGGCCGTGCCAAACACGAGCATGCGACCCACTGTTGGACGCCGCTGTGACAGCATCGCAGGGCAGGTGGGAGAAATCCGTTTCTTTTCCGGGCGGGAGTCACCAAGCTCACTTTTGCGTGGCGACCGAACTTCATGTCCGATCATCGTCTGTCGCGTCCTCCTGCACAGTGAAGTGAACTGTTAAGGTCCAGACACCGACTGCAAGTCGATAGGCCGACTCTATCTAGTTATCGGGCGAGTGTATAGGCCGCTCTTGATGCGATGATCGAAATTCTGCTCTAAAACTTGAAGTTGCGAAACTCGATCCCGCACTACTTCCCGATGGCGACCGCCGCCTTCGCGACGGGCTGCACGCGGAAGTGTCGTGAGCCACGACCGGCGCGTTTGAGGATCACCTGCGGAGGCGGATCGTCGTCCGTGGGAAGATTCTGCACGGAGCGCCAGGTCGACTCCGCGTCCAGCCCCGCGAAGACGACGACGGAGTAGCGTGCGTTCCGCGGATTGTCCCCCGCCACGACGATTGACGATGCATGGTGCGAAAATGTTTCGCCGCGGATCGTGAACGACTGCGGATCAAACTTTACCGGCAGTCGTTCCACACAGCGCGACGTCACGCTGTTCGTGACGGGACGGCCAATGAGCAACAGGTGCCGCGAACGCAAATCATCGTCGGTGACCGCGGTGTCTGGCTTGATGGGGGGGCGGATGTTGCTGAACCGCCGCGCCACTTCACCTGCGAGCAATTCGGCCGCCTCGCGCTGCGCGGCCGCGTCGCGCTGCGTGCCGTAGACGATCAGCGTCAGTTCTGGTTCGGCCTCGAACGAGAAGACGTGCCAGGGGTTTTTCCCGGCAAGTGTGGAGAGCACGTCGCCGGTGAGCCATTTGTCGAGCGTCGCCACGGCCGCAGTGTCGGCTGAGCGTTCGAGGTGTTGCCGGAATTCCGCAGTCGTCACCGCCTGCCCGGCATGTTTCTGGCCGAACTCGTCCAGCATTCGATCGAACTTGTCAGCGCCGAGTTGCGAACGCAGACTCGCCAGCAACAACACACCTTTTCCCGACGCGATGTGATACCAGGCGTTGTCGTGTGGTTCGGATCGCGTTTCCGCCAGCGGGATGTCGCGACCGATGCGGCGGGCTGCGGTCAACCAGTGCGATTCGTGCTGGAACAGCGCGAGGTCAACGGCATCGCGGGCATGGCGGAGCTTGGTGTCGTGCTCGTCAGCGTGCTTCGCGTCGTAGTCGCCCGGTTTGGCGAGCGACCGTTGCAGCGCGAGGTCGAACGCGACGACCTGCTCGTACTCGGCGAATGCGGCGGCCAGCCACGTGTCGGCATCGGATTTTGGAAACAGTGTGCCGCGCCACGCAAACGGGTGCGTCTCATCCCATTTCACATCGAGCTTGTCGTGATCCTCATCGGGAAACGGATCGGCGTCGGCGAGGTCGATTTGAGTCTTGAGCTGCGCCGGCGGAGCAATGTCCAGCATCGTCCAGTCGTGGACGACGAGCGGTTCGATGTTGGGATAATCTTCACGGTCCTGTTTCGTCGGAGTCCAGGTGTGACCCAGCGGTGGTCCGAAGATCGCCCAGCTTTGCAAGTTCTTCGCGAGGGCCGATGTCGTGAACTTGGCGTCGCACGACGGAAACGCCGCGAGCGGTGTCGTCGAAAACGCCTCGAACCCGAACGCCTCGTCGATCTTTCCCCGGTGTTTGTCGAACAGCGTCAGCCACGCCTTGTCGCGGCTGCGCGGGTACAGCACGAGATTGGCCGGCTTGCCGCCAAGGTCGGGGACGGTCTCCTTGAACACGTCGATATCTTTTGCGTTGTTGCAGCCCCAATAAAACCCCTTGGTGCCGGCGGGCCACTCGTCGCGACTGCTGCGCCAAAGTCGCGTCTTGTCGGTGCCAAGTTCGAACATCGCGATCTCGCCGGTCTTGATGTCTCCAATCAGCCACTCGTTCGTGTACAGACCGTTGTTGGATTTTGAGAGGATGTCCACGACGCGGTCGATCGAGTTGGCGTACTGCAACGCGCGGCGAATTCGCGACGCGAGCATTTCGCCCTGCGGATTGAACTTGGTTTGGCGGATTGTCGTCTCGGAAACGATCAGCCCGCCACTGTTGATGTAGTAGTCGAGGCCGCTCTGGATGCCGGCGGGAAACGATTGCATCACGATGCGGTGCCCGTCGGATGGCTGCACGTCGAGCCACACGTTGAGGTGCCGGGTGTAGCTGAGGTCCGTCATCGTGATGTGTCCGGCCACGATCTGTCCGCCACCGGTGGCGGGACCGGTGGCGACGAATGCACTGCACCGATGCTTCGCCGGCGCTTTCGGCTGCGAGTAGCGCGGCTCGGTGAATTTCATGCGATCGAGACCATTGGCGGTCGCTTCGAGCGCCGATTCGAGGAACCCGAGTTCGACATCCGAGTTGATGACGACGACGTCCAGCAGGTCGATCCGCCGCCCATCGAACTTCGCCCCCGCGGCCGCGGCACCGTCGGCGATTCCTTTCATCTCTTCGAGATATTCCGCGTGGAACCGACGGAGGAACAGAGCGTTCACGAACAATCGCACGTCCTTCCACGCCTTGGCGGGAGCTTCGTGGCTGCGGATTTCCGCGATGGACTGAATGTAATCGGCGATCTCGCGGGCCAGCAGGCGACCGTGTTGATAGCCGCGGTCGTACGGCGAGCCTTCAATGTGCAGGACGATCCAGCCGTCCTGCGGGTAGCGCCACGCGGGACCAAATCGCACCACGGACGCGGGGTCGGGCGTGAAGTTCGCGTGCCGGGGTGAATGCCACTGGTCCGCGGCGGCGGCCTGTCGCGAGATCAACAGCATGCCAAGAATGGCAACCACAGCGAATGAGAATTGGAGCGAACGGCTGGCACGCGACATGACGACCTCCCGGCAAAGATTTTGCGGACCGACGAGTTCCGAGCGGGCAATCTACTCCCGTCGACAGGAAGTTGCCAGACTCGCCGAGCGCCAGCGTGCCGGCCTCGTGAACGGAATTTCCGTTTGTTCACAAGTCGGACAACTCTCCGCGCGAACAACTTGCCCGTGAGCGCACAGGCACGCTATTCTACGGCCCCCAATTTTCAACCTGCCTTTGGAATCGCGTGTCGGACTATGACCCTACCGTTTTTGCTGTCCATCTTCCAAATCATCCTCATCGACATCGTGTTGTCCGGCGACAACGCGGTGGTGATTGCCATGGCGGCACACAAGCTGCCGGCGTATCAGCGCGGCCGGGCGATCCTATGGGGGGGCGGGATCGCAATCTTCATGCGGATCGTGTTCACGATGATCATGGCCTACCTGCTGATGGTCCCCGGCCTGCGGTTCATGGGCGGATTGGTGCTCGTTTGGATCGCCTGCAAGCTCCTGCGAGATGAAGAGGAAGAAGTCGTCACACCCGACAACGCCGATCAGAGCACGCTGGCCGCGATCCGCATGATTTTTCTGGCGGACTTCGTGATGAGCCTCGACAACATGCTGGCGGTGGCCGGAGCCAGTCATGGAAACTGGAAAATGCTGTTGATGGGCCTGCTGGTCTCCATCGGCATCATCATGACCTGCAGCGCACTGATCGCCCGGCTGATGAATCGTTACCACTGGATTGTCACACTCGGGGCGGCTATTCTGGCGTTCACGGCGGGCGAGATGATGCTGGGTGATCGCGAACTGGCCAGCTATTTCGTGCGGAATCACCAAATCGTCCTCGATCGGCACTGGGAAGATTTCGCCGAATCACACACGCATCTGTCCGACTTTCAAAACAAGGCACCACTGCCAAACGACCTGCGGGAAGTCGCGAGTTGGCATTCCGATTCCCCGACAAGCGAACGTGGCACGTTGAAGTTCATCGGGCAAATGTCCGTCGCACAGCGAGACGCGCTGCTGGCTCTGACAGCGGACAAGGCGGTCATCGACCTCCTGTACGAGGCCACTCGCCAACACGAAGTTCCGAACTGGGTGCCCGAATCGTCGCGACAGAGTGTCGAACCCTGGTTCCAACTCAAGTGGCCCGCCGAGCAGTGGAGTCCGGCCCGGAACAACAGGCACCACTACGTCTCTTGGATCTTTTGCGGATTGGTGATTGCCCTGTGTCTCACGTCCCCACGCTGGTGGCCGGGCCACAAAGCAGACGGCTCTGCGAAGGATTCCTCACTGCCAGAGTCACCCACTCCGCCAAGCTGAATGAACCGGCAGAGCAGAGTCGGCGCGCCTCATCGAGGCTCGCCCTGTCCTCGGCTGGAGACGAACGACTGGACTTTGGCCTGCGCGGCGACAATGCCCTTCCGCACAGCCGGTGTCGGTTCCTGCATCGGATCGCCGTACAGATGCGGCGGGTACAGGCAGTTGATCCAAAAGTTGTGGCTGATCTCCCAATCGTGCGTGATGGCAATGAGCGCCTTGTCCGACTCGGCCGCGCGGAGTCTGCTCGTAAAACCGGACAGTGCGGCCAGTCCACCCACCACAGCCGTCGCGACAGTCCCGCCGGTCGATCTTGGATAATCGATCTTCCGTAATCGTTCCTCTGGCCAATTCCCCCGCGATGTCAACCTTCTCAGTTCAAAATTCACTCAACTTCAGTTCGTGGTCCGGAGGATGCCACTCCTGGTCGTCTAGTTCTTGCCATGTGATTGTGATGAAGACGGACGGGCAAGAGTGCCCATCCTACTTCCTCAAAGTGTCGTTGAAGAATTGTCAGAACGGCCGAAATTCGCGATCACGCATTTGATTGGCGTCGCATCATGCGCCGTCAGCCAGTGATTATCCATCCTTGCAGCGAGTGGTCCTGTGAGACTCGTTGCTCGCCCCACTTTATGACGACTGATACGGAGTCCTCGCCGGGGTTGCTTCCAGTTCGATTGCGTGAGTCCGCGGAAGCGAGCGGCCAACCTGTGTGCGTCCCCGCGAGCAGGTTGGACCCGCTTGGACCGGCGGCATTCAACGGCCTTGCGATGCCATGATCAGGTTTTTTCCAGGTGCCGGCACAATCCGGCGATGACATTCCGCCAGCACGCGATGCAATTCCCGATACGCGGCCGTGCCGGCACCATCACTCGCCGCAAATCGCAGTTTGTGTTGCGACATGTATTCAACCAATTCCGAGGCAGTCTGCGGCTGAACATCGAGCGTCCCATTGAATGCTTCCTCGAATTCGTGAGTTCGCATGCACTGGGAGAGCGCCTGCAACCCTTCAATAAACTGCTTGGCCTCGTACCAGATCATGTTGCCGGACTTGTTCAGAAAGCCGATGCTGTCTCGCAGTGATTTCAGTTCGGCATCCCATTTTGACAGGAGTTCCTTGCCACGCGTGGAGCCAGGTTCGACCGCCAGCAACTTGCAAGTGCTTTCGTCGACCGCGGCTCGATGCTGACGAAACTCCGGGCGGCGGAGTGATGTCGGCCAGCGAACTGCTCCCGCCTCGTCCAAGAGTTCAAACACGCGACCCCGCGTCAATCCGTGTGCCGTGGCCAGACGGATGCCAGACAGTTCCTCTTGGGTGAGTCGCACGTTGGCAAAATCGGCAGCCGTCAATCGTCCCTGCATGTCCTTGAGCAGTTGATTAAACGTCTGACCGGAGCTGACATGATCGAGCGTCGGACGGTCACGGGTCTGTGACCAATGCTTGTTGAGGTTGCGTTCGAGATTGGCTTGCTTGGTCCCTTCGACGTCCTGTACGTGGTTTTCCTTTTTGCGATTGTGGGCGTCCATTGCGACCTGATTATTCTGGAGAGACATGCTTCGGGCACGTTGGTGCGACATCTCATAATCACCCAAACCTTGCAGGTAGCCTCCCATCCCGGAATACATCTGGCCCAGCCCGGAATTTCGGTGGCCTTCACCTCGCAGCCAGTCTCCGTAGGCGGTCGACCCGCCCGACATCGACACCGGACCATTGATTTGCAGCTTGTTTGGCACGTAGCCCAGTTGGGCATTGGCCGCCGAATGAGACATCGTCACCATGATCAAACCCATGGCCATCGTCAACGGTCGTCGCAGCATCATGATCGAAACCTTTCTTCTGGAGTTGGTTGAACTTCGGTTGCCGGTCACCGTCCTCTGTTCAAAGAACGCAACCCGGAGGTCCAGCCTGCGCGAGATTCTGGACGTGGGGGAAAAAAGTGGTTTCCGACGCAGCCGACGGGGTTTGCGAAGTGTGGCCGATGCCTCGTTCCATGATTCCGCCGTGGCTTGTCGGTTTCGTGCGCGATATGTTCCTCCCTCAGCAACCGCTTAAATTCTGGCCTGGCTGGGAGTCACTGCTTGTCCGCCGACAATGATCCCGCATCACCGCCTGGTTCGTTTCAGACCACTCATTGGTCGCTGATCGAACTGGCAGCGGATGCTGCGTCCGCGATTCGACGACCGGCGCTCGAAGAGCTGCTCCAGCGTTACTACCCCGCGCTGCGAGCACACTTGGTGCTGCGCAAACGGTTGGAACCTCATCGGGCGGAGGATGTGTTGCAGGGGTTCGTCGCCGACAAGCTTCTCGAACGAAACCTTGTCGCCCACGCGGATCGAACCCAAGGCAAGTTCCGCTCGCTGCTGCTGCGCTCGCTCGAAAACTACGTGGCCGATCAATTCCGGCAGCGGAAGATCGACAATCTCGCGCCGCTCGATTGGGGAGGCGAATCTTCCACTGCGGAACCCGCACAGGAATCTGTTGCCGACGTGTTTGAAGTCGCTTGGGCGCGGCAGGTCATCGCGGAAGCCATGCAACGCATGCAGGCCAGTTGTGCCAGGGACTTTCGCGGCTGGTTGTGGCCGCTGTTCGAAGGTCGGATACTACGTCCCACACTGCTCGACCAACCCCCGGTTTCCTACGACGAATTGATATCGGCGTTCCATTTCGATTCCCCCGCGCAGGCGTCCAACGCGCTGATCACCGTCAAGCGGCAATTCCAACGCATTCTGGAAACCGTCGTCGTCGAGTACCTCGACGAGACCGAAGACCTCGACACGGAACTGGCCGATCTGCGGCGCATTCTGTCGCAAGCCGGTACGCTTGACGTGGCTCTGGAGGCCGCACGTCCCGCGAACGTCGCATCTCGCGACTTGTCCCTCGTGGAAACGTCCTCGTTGCAACTGGCCGGCATCTTCGACGTCACGACCGAAGCGAGTTTCCAGTGGCGTCCTGAAGACATGGGCGCGTTGTTGCGACATCAACTCGCCGCCCCGCTGCGAGAAACTTTGTCATCCGACGAACGGGTGGGAAGAAAGATTCCGCCGACCACCAGCACCGCCGAGCCGCGAACCTTCGCTGACCTGTTCCAGCATCCCGCCCCGCCGCTGGAATTGCTGAACGCCGTCAAACGCTGGTCCAAACACTCGGCCCGTCAAACAACGACCTCGCTCCCAACCGAAATCAGCACCACTTTTTACTACGCCGCCCTCGCTGCCGCCCTGGTGCGGCTCAACGAGCGAATCACAACGTCCGACGCTGACATGCTGCGCTACGGCTTCGAGACGATGCTCCAACAATCATGGCTGACCGATGACTTGCGGAAGTTGTTTGAAGCCGCGTCGTAGGATGGGCACTCTTGCCCGTCCGTCGCCTGTCCTTTGCAAATCGATCAACGACGGACGGCCAAGAGTGGCCATCCTACGACGAGAAACCCCACCCCGCATTGTCCCACTCGGGATCGATCCAACGAAACCAGGCGGAAGGGGGCACCCCAGCCTGTGCCGGGTTGCGACCGATGTATTGAATGACGCGGTGCAGGTGCTCGGCATCGCGGATGATGCGGTCGTAGCATTCCTGCTGCCACAGTTCGCCGGTGCGCTCCACGGCGGCGTTGAGATGTTTGGCCGTTACACCCTTCATCGCGCCGAGCAAGTCTTCCAGTTCATGCCCCTCGAACGGGCGGAACACGAGATGACAGTGATTGGGCATGATGACCCAGCACGCCAGTTGGTAACGCTCGCCGTGGAAGTGATGCAATCGGTCGCGGAGGTCGTTGGCCCAGCGTGCCTCGCGAAAGTGGCAGGCACCGTATCCTTCGTCCAGCCACGCTTCGGTGCGACGAAAAACCTCGCGTGCGTATTCTTTCCAATCTTTCTCGGAGCGCGGTTCGGGGTGCTCGCGTTCCCAGAAGGCTCGCCAGTTTTGGAGTTCAATGACCTTGGCTTGGGGCAGAGAGTCAGCGAGTCGAAACGTGACGAAGTAGGTGGCCCCCTCTTGCCGCCAGTGAGGTAGATGCCGCGTGTAGATTTGCACTCGCTTGTCCGGGTCCAACCCTCGAAACCCCGGCGGCGGCAGCGGTAGGTTGAGCATGTTGACCTCGTCGTAGAATGACCACTCGCGAGCGAATCGCAGGCCGAGTGTAGGATGGCCACTCTTGGCCGTCCGTCGTTGAATGATTGGGAAAGGACAACAGACGGACGGGCAGGAGTGCCCATCCTACTTCCAGTCGCGAGCAAACTGGAGGGCGCGTTGGCGGACTGGCTCGCTGATGGTCTGGTCCGCCGCGATGACGTCGAGCCATTCGTAGGATGGCCACTCTTGGCCGTCCGTCGTTGATTGATTGGCAAGGGACAACAGACGGACGGGCAAGAGTGCCCATCCTACTTCCATTCGCGAGCGAATTGGAGGGCGCGTTGGCGGACTGGCTCGCTGATGGTCTGGTCCGCCGCGATCGCGTTGAGCCATTCGGCCGGGGCTTTCCCCTGGTCACGCAGCCAGCGGA
>JACRIH010000045.1 GCA_016235885.1 Planctomycetales bacterium
CAACATTGCCGGTTCGACTGTCCAAGCGTGGACTCGACGTGCGGTTGGTGGCGCTGACGATGCACGCGGAAGTGGCAATTGTCCGGCGCGTGCTGGCCGCGGGTTTTCAGGGCTACGTGCTCAAAGACAACAGCTTTGAAGAGTTGCTGGATGCGCTGCGCACGGTCGCGGCGGGAGACGTCTTCGTCAGCCCCGCCTTGGAATTGCAACTCCGCCGAGAACCGGAGTTCTCCAGCCTGAGCGAGCGCGAACAGACCGTGCTCCGTTGGATCGCCGATGGTTCGACCACCAAACGCATCGCCGCCGAGTTGGGAATCAGCGCGAAGACGGTCGAAACGTACCGCATGCGCCTGATGCGCAAACTCGAAGTCCGCTCCAGCGCAGAACTGGTTCGCCGGGCGATCGAACTCGGCCTGCTCCCCACTTCGTGAAACGACGTAGTCCGGACCCCTTGGTCCGGACTACGTCGTCTTCGATGCCGGCGGCGAACGCGATCGGACTCGTCCGGACCTGTGGATCCGGACTACTTGCGTCGGCGAAAAAACTTCCGCCCGTCCGGGAAAACCCTGACAGCAACGCCGCGCGGGCGACGCTACCGTGGTCGCCATGCCCACTCTGACGACTTTGATTGTGGACGATCATTCCGTGTTTCGACAGACGCTGCGGCGGCTGGTCGAAACGTGCGACTGGCTGCGCGTGGTGGGCGAAGCGGCGGACGGAGTCGAGGCGCTCGAACAAGTCGCCGCGCTGGCTCCGCAACTCGTTGTGATGGACATCCAAATGCCACACCTGTCCGGACTGGACGCGGGACAGATCATCAAGCAATCGCAGCCCGCGACGAAAATCGTGCTGTATTCCGGACACGACCCCGAAACGTTTCGTGGCCGCTGGGTCACGTCCGGCGATGCGTTTCTGGAAAAGCAGCGATTGTTCGACGACTTGCTGACGACGATCCAGCAACTGACTGACACGGCAGAGCTTGGTGGGGGTGATTGACCAACAGATTGATATTGGCGCAGGCGAGCAGGGCGGCGTTAGCCCCCGAGTTTGGGTTGAGTCAGGAAGAGCCGAACGACTCGGGAGCTAATGCCCATTGGCACCAACTCCAGGCATGAATCACAAATCAGCCGGAAGGCGCTAGCGTCCGGTTATCGAGGATTTCACGGAACCGGATGCTAGCGCGTTCCGGCTGGTGACCTCCTGTCAAACAACTGGAAAAACTAACGACGATTCAACTCATTCTTTCGAGGAGACCCCTGACATGTTCTGCACCCCGTTGTTCATCGCGATTCGCAAGACGTTGGTTCGATCGTGGACAGACGGACGTCGGTCACGGCGGCGTTTGGAGCAGCATGCATTGCTGCCCATCGCCAGACAAGTCGAACGGCTGGAAGACCGCACGCTGCTGTCCGTGACGACGAATTTCGCAGCCGGTGCGTTGACGATTTCGTCAGACGGCGCGGATGCGATGTCGGTTGCCTCAAACGGCTCGAATGAGGTCACGATCAACGGCAGCACGATTGATCCCGGCGGCGGTAACCTGCTCGCCTCCGCCGTGACCAGCCTGAGCGTGACGGGCGGTCCCGGTGGTAACAACATCGACACGAGCGGAGTCACCATCGCGGTCTTCACAGCGTTGACGAGCGTGACACTCGACGGAGCCGGTGGTAATGACACGATCACCGGATCGGAATTCGGCGAAACGCTGATCGGCGGCTCAGGCAACGATGTCCTCATTGGCGGCGCGGGGAACGACACCTACCAGTTCGCCGCCGGCTACGGCACCGACACCATCACCGAAGCCGCCGCCAGCGGCAACGACACGATGACCTTCACCAGCGTCACCGCGACGCTGAACGCCGGCACGTTCGTCGTCGATGCCGGCAGCGGCAATGTCGCCACGCCGAGCGGCAATATCGAGACCGTCGTCAATTCCAGCGGCACCTTCAATGTGACCACGAGCGCCACGAATGCCGGCACGATCTCGATCAATGCCGGAACTCTAAATGTGACCAATTCCACGATCACCGGCGGCACGGTGTCGCTGGTCGGTGCCTCGAATCTGAACTTGTCGAATGGGGCCGTCGTCGATGGCACCGTGACCAACAGCACCACAGGGACGATCCGCAGTGTCGCGAGCAACATCGTTGCGAACACGCTGGGGGGTACAGTCAGCAACCCGGCAGGCGGGCAGATTCTGGTGAACAATACGACGACGCTGGTGCTCAACGGCGGGGCGGGAAACAGCTACGCGAATGCGGGGAACATCGGCCTGAACGCGACGGCTAACGGGGCGACGCTGCGGATCAATGGTGACGTGAGCCTGACGGGTGGCGGCACGGTCACTCTGTCAAACAACACCGGCAACTTCATCACTGGAACGGTCTCGACGAACCGGCTGACGAACGTCGACAACACGATCAGCGGAGCCGGTTTCATCGGGTTCGACACAATGGCGTTCACGAACCAGAGTGTGGTCGAGGCCAATGTCTCGAATATCCTGGACATCGACCCCAGCGGTAGCGGGGCGATCAACAGCGGCACGCTGCGCGCCAGTAACGGTGGCACGTTGAGGTTCACCAACGGCACGATCGACAACACAGGTGGGTTGGTGCGGGTGGATTCCAGCGTTGCGGCCAGTACCCTGAACGTGAGCAATAGCACGGTGACGAGCGGCACGGTCGAACTGATCGGGGCCTCGGCCCTGAACCTGACGAACGGAGCGGTCGTGGGTGGCACGCTGACCAACAGCACGTCCGGCATCATTTCTTCAGCCTCGGCGACGACGAACACTCTGGGCGGGAGTGTGACAAATCCGGCGGGAGGCCAAATCAACGTGCTGAATATCTCGACGCTGGTGCTGACGGGTGGCGCGGGGAACAGCTACTCGAACACGGGAACGATCAACCTGAATTCGGTCAACGGCACGACGTTGCGGATCAATGGGGACGTGGCACTGACCGGCGGCGGCAGCGTCGTCCTGAGCAACTTCTCCCTCAATGTCATCACCGGCACGGCCGCAACGGATCGGCTGACGAATGAAGACAACACGATCTCCGGCGCGGGTCGCCTCGGGGCGAACTCGATGGCGTTTACGAATCGCGGTCTGGTTCGCGCCAATCAATCGAACGCGCTGGTCGTCGATACGACTGACGGCGCGGCGAACTTCGTGAACTCAGGGACGCTGGAGTCGATCAATGGTGCCTCACTGGGGTTGTTGGGTGCCAACTTGACGAACTTTGAAGGCGCGACAAACGGCACATTGCGAGCGGACGGCACCGACACAACGGCGGCGAACTTCAGCAGCATCGAGCTGGTTTCGTCGTCGGTCGTCGGTGGTGTGTACGAAGCGCAGAGCTTCGGCGAGTTGTCCTTGAGCAACGGTCAGTTGACTGGCGGGACACTCACGAACTCCGCGAGCGGGATGATCAACATCCAATCGGCCACCTCCAACAATGTGATCGGCGGGACCGTGTCGAATCCGTCAGGAGGCCAGATCAACGTGCTGAATATCACGACGCTGGTCCTGATGGGGGGGGCGGGGAACAGCTACTCGAACGCGGGAACGATCAACCTGAGTTCGGCCAACGGCACGACGTTGCGGATCGATGGGGATGTGACACTGACCGGCGGCGGCAGCGTCGTCTTGAGCAACTTTCCTCTCAACACCATCACTGGCACGGTCGCGACCAACCGCTTGACGAACGAAGACAACACGATCAGCGGTGCGGGCAACATCGGCAATAACGGGATGTCGATCACGAACCGTGGAACGATCCGGGCGACACAGACGGCAACACTGACGATTGATCCGGGGGCGGGTGGATTCACCAATGAAGGCACGGTGGACGTCGATCCGACACGCACCCTGGCCATCGGTGGTGGCGATGTGCTCGAGCAGACGTCAGGCAATACGATCGTGGATGGCACACTGACTGGCAACGTGACGCTGACGGGCGGAACACTCAGCGGTTCTGGCATCATCAGCGGCACGCTCACGAACACGTCGGGCACCGTCTCGCCGGGGAATTCGCCGGAGACGATCAATGTCACGACGTTCTCTCAGGGGGCCAGCGGGCATCTGGCCATTGAGATCGGCGGGACGACGGCCGGAACCGAGTTCGACCAACTGCTCGTTTCGGGAGCGGCGACGCTCAACGGGTTCCTCGACGTGACGATCATCAACGGCTTCGTGGCCACGTTGGGGCAGAGTTTCCAAGTCATGACGTACGTTTCTCGCACGGGGACGTTCTCGAATCTGACGGGGACTTGCATTCCTGGGAATTTGGCGTTGTCGCCAACGTACTCGGCAACGGCGCTGACCCTGGACATCGTGCAGGCGGCAGATGCCATTGACGATTCGCCGGCGGCATTTGATGAGGACTCGCCACTGACGTTCGATCCGCGAACGGGAGACCTCGGCGCTGGCAACACGATCACCGCCGTGACTCAAGGTGCCAAGGGAGGCGTGACCTTTACGGGCACGAGCGTCACCTACACTCCCAACGCCGACACCAACGGCGCCGACTCGTTCACTTACACGATCACCGACGCCTCGGGATGCTCGGATACGGCGACGATCAACGTCGCGATCACGCCGGTCAACGACGTGCCCCGGTTCACGCTCGGCGGAAATCCTCCGTCGATTAACGAAGAGGCGGGAGCACAGTCGATCGACAACTTCGCGACCGGCATCGCGGCCGGACCTGCGACGGCGACGGATGAAACGTCGCAGACGCTGACCTTCAACGTGAACGTGCAGGGCACCACGGGCGGACTGACGTTCAACTCGGCACCGGCGATTGATCCGGCGACGGGACGTCTGACCTACACACCCGCCGCGAACTCGAACGGTACGGCGACGATCAACGTGACGCTCGGCGACAACGGCAGCGGAGTGGCTCCGAATGTCAACACGTCGGCCGCGCAGACGTTTCTCATCACCGTCAACGCGGTCAACGACGAACCGAGCTTCACGAAAGGTGCCGACGACACCGTACTGGAGGATTCCGGCGCTCGTGCGGTCAGCAATTGGGCGACGTCGCTTAGCCAGGGGCCGGCCAATGAACTGAGCCAGGTCCTGGACTTCATCGTCTCGAACGACAACAACTCGCTGTTCGCGGTGCAGCCGACTGTTGCCGCCAACGGCACGCTGACCTACACCCCGGCCGCCAACGCGTTCGGTTCGGCAACGGTGACGGTGCAGATTCACGACAACGGCGGGATCGACAACGGTGGCGACGACACCAGCGCCGCGCAGACATTCCTAATCACGGTCACTCCGGTCAACGACATTCCCAGTGTCACCTCCGGTCCGAATCAGACGGTGCTGGAAGACGCCGGAGCGCAGAGCGTGTCGAGTTGGGCAACCAATTTGAGCTTCGGACCCGCCAACGAAGTGGGGCAAACGCTGAGCTTCCTCGTGACGAACGACAACAACGGCTTGTTCAGCGCTCAACCCACCGTGTCGCCCACCGGCACGCTGACCTACACACCTGCCGCGAACGCAAATGGGTCCGCATCGATCAGCCTGCAAATCGTCGACAGCGGTGGAACCGAGAACGCCGGCGTGGACCGCAGTGCGGTAACGACGATTACGATCAGCGTGACACCCGTCAACGACGTCCCCAGCTTCACGAAAGGTCCGGATCAAACCGTTCTGGAGGACGCCGGGTCGCAGACCGTCGCCGGTTGGGCCACCAGCCTCAGCCAGGGGCCGGCCAACGAATCGTCTCAAATCCTGAATTTCCTTGTCAGTAACGACAACGCCGGGCTGTTCTCGACTCCCCCCGCGATCGCGGCTAATGGGACGCTCACGTACACGCCCGCCGCCAATGCGTTCGGTTCGACAACGGTGACGGTGCAGATTCACGACAACGGCGGCATCGACAATAGTGGCGTGGACACCAGCGCCGCGCAGACATTCACGATCACAATTCAGCCAGTGGGCGACGTCCCCGTTGTGACCAACTCCACACCGGGCCAGGATCCCGCCACGCTCGTCATCCAGCGAAATGCCGGAGACGGCGCCGAGGTGACCCACTTCAAGATCAGCAACATCACCGGCGGCCAGTTGTTCCTGAGCGACGGCACGACGACGGTCCCCGATGGTTCGTTCATCACGGTCGCGCAGGGAACTGCCGGACTGCGGTTCGCCTCCGCTGCCGGAGCAGGGACGCACTCGCTGCGAGTCCAGTCGGCCACGAGCGGGAACGACGGCGGATTGCCCACCGGTGCCGGTGAAGTCACCACCACGATCCAATCGCCGGGTGACATCGTCCAGACCCGGTTCCTGCGGATGTACAACCGCTTCCGCAACGCCCATTTTTTCACCACGTCGCTGCCCGAGTACAACGCGCTCAAGACTCGCGGCTACGAAGACGAAGCCTCAGGCCGCTTCGGGTTCAACGTGATGGCCAATGCCGCATCCGGCACACTGCCGATCCATCGCCTGTACAACCCCAGCCCGAACGGCGGTGGGCAACATTACTTCACTTTCAGCGATGGCGAGCGAGACTTTCTGGTCGCTGCGGGCTGGCGATTCGAGAAGGAGGAAGGCTTCATCTTCCCGACGCAGCAGCCGGGGACCGTTGAAATCTTCCACATGTACAATTCTGCCAGCGGCGGGCACCTGTTCACAGAGAACACCGGCACGCGCGACTCGGTGCTGGGCATCCCCGGCTGGCAACCGCAGACCCGACTCGGGTTTGCCTTTGCCGCCGGCTTGTTCAGCAGTGGCGGTTCCGCCACGGCGCGAACCTCCCTCAGTCACTCGATCGTGGCTGCGGATGTGTTGGACAACAGACGTCTCGCTCCGCGAGACGAGCACATCTCGCGGAACGAGATGTCTCCGGTCGCATCCGCGTCGCGATTGCTCGACAGTCCGAGTGGTGACGCACCCACTTCGCTGCTGGCTGGGCGGTTGACCGATTCGTCATCGCAACTGTCGCGGTTGGTCAGCGCGAATCCCCCACGCGAATCCCGGACTGCCGTACTGTCGCGGGTCGCGTACGCCGCTGCGTCGCCTGCTGAAAGACCCCATCCTGCCGAAGACTCCGTATGGACGCAGGTCGCACAACAGCTTCAATCCGGAACTGAGTTGCTTCCACCTTGGGAGTAAAACTCATCGCCGGCGACGCTGATTTTCTTCTGCATTGCGTTGCGAAACAGACTGCCGTCGGCCATGCTGTCACCCGTAGACATTTTGCACGGGAAGGGGTGACTCATGCGGATCGGCAAGGCTCGTTTGAACGGTGGCGAAGTGCGGTTGGTGGTAGTTGAGGAGGCGAGCGCGAGGGTGCTCGACTGGACCGCCAACATCAAGTCGCTGACCGATCTGTTGCACGCGAAGTCGCCGGTTGAAACAGCGCGCACGCTGCTCAAAACCAGCACGGTGACTGTGCCAGTGGCGCAGGTGACGTTGCTCGCGCCGCTCGACCAGCAGGAAGTGTGGGCCGCGGGGGTCACGTACAAACGGAGTCAGGTGGCGCGGATGGAAGAGTCTGAGACCGGTGCGTCGCATTACGACCGCGTTTACACGGCTCCGCGTCCCGAACTGTTTTTCAAGGCGACGCCCCACCGCGTCGCCGGGCCGGGGCAGCCGGTGCGGATTCGCGTCGACACGAAATGGTCGGTCCCCGAGCCGGAATTCACGCTGATCGTTTCGCCCGACCTGCGCCTCGTCGGCTACACCATCGGCTACTACATGAGCGCCCGCGACATCGTAGGGGAAAACCCGCTCTACCTGCCGCAGGCCAAACTCTACAACGACTGCTGTGCCCTCGGCCCCTGCATCCTGCTGGCGGACGCTCCGCTGGATCGCCCCGCCACCAAGATCACCCTCACGATCACGCGCAGCGGGAAAGAAGTCTTCCGCGGCCAGTCCGATCTCGACCAGATGAAACGCGGCTTTGAAGAACTGATCTCCTGGTTGGGCAAAGACAACAGCTTCCCGAACGGTGCCATCCTGCTGACCGGCACGGGAGTCGTCCCACCCAACGAGTTCACGCTGGCTGCGGGAGACATCATTGCCATCGACATCGTCGGAATCGGCACGCTGACGAATCCGGTCGTGCAGGGCTGAATCTAAAGATCGAATCGCTTAACTCGGAGCCATCGGTGACAAATCAATCGGCGAGCCGGGCGGCGTCAGCCCCCGGACTGATTCGACACCCGCAGAACATCCGGGGGCTGACGCCACCCGGCTCGCCTGATTTGGACACTTGGCGGACAAGTCGATGAAGCGAACATTCCTCGTACTCGCCGGCGCGGTAGTGGGCGGAGTCCTCGGCTACTTCGCCTTCTTTTGGATGCGTCGCCGGGGCTTCTACGGGCTGATCTTGCCCGGCGGTTTGTTGGGACTGGGAGCCGGCGTCGCACAGAACCGGTCGACTCGGCTGGCGGTAGTCTGCGGACTGCTCGCCACCGCGCTGGGATTGTTCACGGAGTGGCAATATGCCCCCTTCCGCAAGGATGACAGCTTGAGTTACTTCCTGCTCCATGTCCACGAGCTCGAACCGGTGACCTTGATGATGGTCGCGGTGGGGGGAGTGATGGGGTTCTGGATACCGTACCGTCGCAACGACAAAACCGAAAACCGAAAGACGTAGCCAAAGTCGTGAGACTTCGGTGCGATCCCCTAATATTACTGCGCACTTGGAAGTTGGAGTCCCGGCTTTAGCCGGCAATTTTCGACGGCGTACGACCGGCTAAAGCCGGGACG
>JACRIH010000046.1 GCA_016235885.1 Planctomycetales bacterium
CGACTCCGCCGTCGATCCAAACGGCGGCGTTCGGCTCGCGGGTTTCCGCGAGGAAAACCGTCTGGGACATCCCATCAAGGATATCCGCCATCCGAGTCCGCGAGCGTGGAAACAGCGCGCCGTCGGGTTCCTTCCACAACTTGCCGACCGTCGTCGCACCGATGGCCACGTAATTCCGGATCGCAAAGTTGGAGGACAGGGCGAGGTATCTCGGCTCCAAGCTGAAGTCCAAACCCGTGTACGACGGACAGCGATACATGTGCAGCTTCGACCCAGCGGGAACCACGTTGACAGCAGCCAGCGCCGAGGCGTTGTAATCGATCATGCTGGCCATTGGGCTCTGATCGAGAAAGGGCAGGAGGAGAGTGAACATGCTGTGCAGATGGTACTGCGTGGAGTTGGGACTCCACACGCCGTAGTCGATCTGGCTGGTGCTGCTCGGTGGGAAGACGTCGTGTTGACTCTCGTAGTTGTGTAGCGCGAGGCCGATCTGCCGAAAATTGTTGCGACACTGCGTTCGCCGGGCCGACTCGCGAGCCTTTTGCACGGCCGGCAACAGCAGGGCGATCAGCAGCGCGATGATGACGATGACCACGAGGAGTTCGATGATCGAGAAACCTCGCAGCGGACGTTGCCAAACGCGGAGATGGGGCGGCAGTGAGACGCGGAGACTGGGAGACACGGAGACACGGAGAGGCAATTTGGTCATCATGATTCTTCGTGCCTCCGTGTCGCCGCGTCTCCGCGTCTCGTCACTACCGACTGTATGCAATCCAACATCCGACGCGCGACTTCATCCGGCACGGCGTCGCCGCAAATCGCGCTGCTGACTGCGACGCGAGTTGATCCGGCGGCGAGAACCTGTTCGACGTTTTCACTGTTGATTCCACCGATCGCGAACGCGGGAAGTGCGATTTCCGAAGCCACCTGCCGCACGAATTCCAATCCGGGAAACTGCTCAAAACATTTGGTTTGGCTCGGAAACACCGGGCCGACGCCGATGTAGTCAGCCCCATCGAACACCGCTTGGCGGGCTTGCTCGATGGTGTGAGTCGAGACACCGACCAGCTTGTTCGGGCCGACGATGCGGCGGGCGTCGTGTACGGTCAATTCGTCCTGCCCGACGTGGACGCCATCGGCATCACACAGCACGGCCAGGTCCGGCCGGTCATTCATGATGAACAGAGCGCCCGTCTCGCGCGTCCAATCGCGCACGCGGCGAGCGTGCTCCAGCAGTTGCCGATCGGGCAGAGACTTCTCACGGATTTGGATGATGCTCACGCCGCCATCCAGAGCACCGCGAATGGCCGGTCCGGAGCCGTGATGGCACAGGTCCTCGGTCACGAGGAGGTACAGATCGCGATCGTGCAAGCGGTCGCGGGCCGAGTGCGTGACCAGCAGGGCTTTTTCCAGCGTGTACGATTCGTATCGCAGCCGCCCCAGTCGCTCACCGAGAGCCGGATCGAGAATCTTGCCGTATTCTTCGAGCGTCCGCAGCGCCTCTTGAACCCGCTTGCACGCGGCGCGGACAACATCGAGGATCGTGTGCCGCGTGGCTTCGAACGGCGTGTGGATTTCAGTCCCGACGTCGTGTTGCGTGTCGCGGGCGTGGAGCAGTTGTGAGTCGCTGACCTCGCGGAGCGTTTCGGCGAATCGGTGCCGCCACTGCTTCAACCGCTCAGTGAGATGCGAGTCGTTGAGCGAGAACCGGGCAAAGTCTTCCATGACCCGCACCCCCTCGCGGGCGCGATTGGCCGCCGCGTCGATGATGCGATACGCGTCATTCAATCCGGACGAAACTGCCGTCGGGATCGAAAGCAATACTTCCGTCGGGAGCGGTGCGGTCGAAACACCAGTCTGTTCGGCAGCCCGTGCGGTGACGGCGTCGGAGTCGAGCTGAAATTCGAGCAACAGAACGCGGGCCGGGGATTCGACTTTCGTCAGTCCCCACAACAAGTGTTCGGTGGCGACCTCGACGTACCCACCCGGCGCCGCCGCGAATTGTTGTGCTTCGTGGAGAACTTTGTGAGTCCGCTCGCTCAGTTCCGGTGCAGTCGGAGAACCGGCCGCTCCGGTTGCGCAGTCGCCGTTCGCAAACAGCCGCGATTCGATCACCGCCAGCGTGAGTGCGTGCCGCGTGATGATGTTCGCCGCCCGCGATTCATCTTGGACGAGAGCCAGCAGCAGGTGCTCGGGTTCCACGTCGCGGCGATGCCGGCCGGCGAGTTCCATTGCCAGACGGAGAGTCCGAGCGGCTCCAGGGGTGGTTTCAGCGGACAGCATGGGGTTGCCTTGCCTCGATCAGGAGCGGTCAATAGAATTCGGCCGAACCGAGTTGCGACACGAAAATCAATGCTGACGGTCGTAGCACGTATGCGGAGTCAATTTGGCAGGTCGGTAGGAAGCCCACCTGCATGGGGCACAATGGACGTGCCCACTCGTCGGAGCAGTCTACCCGATTGATGTAGACCGATGAAGACAGTCGAGTCAGGTCGAAAACACTGACGTGTCGAGCCTGACTCACAACTTCGTGGCGTAAGATTATTTCGTCTTCAAGCCCCCGGATCACGGATGACACGCATGAACTCGATTCCGGCATGGTCGTTGCAGGTCATGCAATCGAGTTTTCCCAACGTAGGACGGATTTCAATCCGTCCGTGAGAATCAGGTCGGTTTGAAAAACCGTCCTACGAACCAGGAGAAGCAGAAATGTACGAGCGATTCACTGACCGAGCCCGCAAGGTCATGCAGTTGGCCAATCAAGAGGCTCAGCGGTTTAACCACGAATACATCGGGACCGAACACATCCTGCTGGGACTGGTCAAGGAAGGCTCGGGCGTCGCCGCCAACGTGCTCAAGAATCTCGATGTCGATCTGCGGAAGATCCGCCTCGAAGTGGAAAAGATCGTCCAGGCTGGGCCGGATATGGTCACAATGGGCAAGCTGCCTCAAACGCCACGAGCCAAAAAGGTCATCGAATACTCGATGGAAGAGGCCCGCAATCTGAATCACAATTACGTCGGCACAGAACACATTTTGCTCGGCCTGCTGCGCGAACAAGAGGGCGTGGCCGCTCAGGTCTTGATGAACCTCGGGCTGAAGCTCGAAGACGTGCGTGAAGAAGTGCTCAACCTGCTCGGTCACGGAATGGAACCGTCCGAAGGAGGCACCGAGCGAGCTGGAGGGGGCGGCGGAAGTGGTGGCGGTGGCAGCGGTGGTGGAAGCGGCCAGTCCTCCGGAAAGAGCAGCAAGAGCAAGACGCCAGCGCTCGACAGTTTCGGTCGCGATCTGACCGAACTCGCCAGACAAGGGAAGCTCGACCCCGTGATCGGTCGCCAAACGGAAATCGAACGCGTGCTTCAAATCCTCAGCCGGCGTCAGAAGAACAATCCCGTGTTGCTGGGTGAAGCGGGTGTCGGCAAGACCGCGATCGTCGAAGGGTTTGCCCAGATGGTCGTCGAAGGGAACGTTCCCGAGTTGTTGCGCGACCGCCGCATTGTCGTTCTCGACCTGGCCATGATGGTTGCCGGCACGAAGTACCGCGGTCAGTTCGAGGAACGCATCAAGGCGGTGATGAACGAAGTCCGCCGATCGAAGAACACGATTCTGTTCATCGACGAACTGCACACGCTCGTCGGTGCTGGCGGAGCCGAAGGGGCAATCGACGCCTCGAACGTACTCAAGCCGGCTCTCAGCCGCGGCGAACTCCAGTGCATCGGGGCCACGACGCTCGATGAGTATCGCAAATACATCGAAAAGGACGGCGCTCTGGAGCGACGGTTCCAACAGGTCATCGTCGAACCCCCCAGCCAGGACGAAGCCGTGCAAATCCTGAAGGGTCTCCGCGACCGATACGAAACACACCATCGCGTGCGATACACCGACGACGCGTTGCGATCGGCGGTCGAGTTGTCCTGCCGATACATCACCGGCCGGTGCCTGCCCGACAAGGCGATTGACGTGATCGACGAGGCGGGTGCTCGCATCCGCCTGAAGTCGATGGTTCGCCCGCCCGACCTCAAGGAAATCGACACCGACATCGAACGGCTCAACCTCGCGAAGGAGGAAGCGGTTGCGAATCAGGACTTCGAGAAAGCCGCCTCGCTCCGCGATCAGGCGGACAAATTGAAGAAGAAGAAGGACGGCATCACCCGCGACTGGAAAGAAAAGGCGCAGGAGACAGATGGCGTGGTGGATGGCGAAATCATCGCCGAAGTCGTCGCCAAGATGACCGGCATCCCGCTGACCCGTCTGTCGAAAGAAGACGCCGTGCGGCTGCTCGAAATGGAAGTCGAACTCCACAAACGGGTCATCAGCCAGGAACAGGCGATCAAGCAACTCTCGAAGGCTGTGCGGCGTTCGCGAGCGGGATTGAAAGACCCCAAGCGACCGATGGGTGTGTTCATCTTCGCCGGGCCGACCGGCGTCGGCAAAACGCTGCTGTCGAAAACGCTGGCCGAATTCATGTTCGGCGATGCCACCGCTCTCGTGCAGATCGACATGAGCGAATACCAGGAAAAGCACAATGTCAGCCGGTTGATCGGTGCCCCGCCGGGTTACGTCGGCTACGAGGAAGGCGGTCAGCTCACGGAAAAAATTCGCCGCCGACCGTACGCCGTCGTGCTGCTCGATGAAATCGAAAAGGCGCATCCCGATGTGCTGAACATGCTGCTGCAGGTGATGGAAGAAGGCCACCTGACCGACAGCTTCGGGCGCAAGGTCGATTTCAAGAACACGATCCTCATCATGACCACCAATGTCGGGGCGATGGAAATCGCCTCCGGTGCCGGATTCGGTTTCGAGAAGCGCGACACCGACAACAGCTACGAGAAAATGAAAGAACGGTTGATGCACTCGATCGAAAAGGAATTCCGCCCGGAGTTTCTCAACCGCACCGACGACGTGATTGTCTTCCGCCACCTCACGCGAGAAGACCTCAAGCAGATCATCGAGATCGAAATGCTGAAGGTTCGCGAACGGCTGCAACAACGCGGCCTGCAACTCGTGCTCAGCGAAGAAGCGAAGGAATTCATCATCAGCAAGGGCGAAGACCTCGATTACGGTGCGCGTCCGCTGCGACGTTCGATCGAAGCCTTCGTCGAAGACCCGCTCTCCGAGGAACTCTTGCGCGGCGTGTTCGAGGGCAAGAACAAGATCACAGTCGTCGTGAAGGAAGTCGCCGACAAGAAGCAACTCATCTTCGAAGCCACGACCGAACCCGCTGAAACAGACAAACCGAGTGAAGCCGAACTGGTCGGTGCCGGAGCGGCCGAAGGGGGCGAACCGGCCAAACCGTAGAGCAAGCGGTTCGCCTGCACTTTGATTGATTCAGTCAACAGCCCGGTTGCGAGAAGCGGCCGGGCTGTCCTGTTTCCGGTCCCCCTCTCCCCCTTTTGGGGAGAGGGGGGAATCTGAAAGGGTAGGTCGATTCCATGCTCCCACGCATCCTTGAACTCGAAGTTATGGACAGTCTCGATGAGGCAGTCGATTACGATTCGATGGATCACTCGACGGTCAATCGTGTGTTCGTGGAAGACTTTCTGGCGACCGTTGAACGTTCGAGCAGCACGGATCGACCGCTGCGAGTGCTCGACATCGGGACGGGAACGGCGCAAATTCCGATCGAGCTTTGTAGGCGGGCCGACTTCGTCCGCGTGACGGCGGTGGACCTCGCGAGCCACATGTTGCAGATCGGTCAGCGCAACCTGATTCTCGCGGGATTGGAATCGGTCGTCCGGCTGGAGCACATCGACGCCAAAAGTCTGCCGTACGGCGATGCCGAATTCCCGGCGGTCATGTCGAACAGCATCGTCCACCACATTCCCGAACCGCTGGCCGTGCTGCGCGAGATGCGCCGGGTGCTCAAGCCCGGCGGAATCCTGTTCGTCCGCGATCTGCTGCGTCCGCCGGATATCGCCACGCTGGACCGGATCGTCGAGACCTACGCCGGCGATGGGAATCCGCATCAACGCCAGATGTTCCACGACTCGCTCCACGCCGCGCTCACGCTCGACGAAGTTCGTGACCTGCTGGCGGCGGTCGCGTTGCCGCGCGAGTGGGTCTCGCCGACGAGTGACCGGCACTGGACGATTGCCGGGTTGCTTCCGTAGGTACGTGCAACGCACCACATCGGAGCGGAGCGGTACGGCTAAAACCCCGGCTTCGGCTTGACGGGCGGCGTTGGCTTCGGCTTCTTGCCCGGCTTGCTCGTGCCGGCATCGCTGAAGAGGTCGGGGAGTTTCATCGCGAAGACATCGACACCGACGGGTGATTGACCATCTCGCCACGCGAAGGCTTTGCACTTTGTCGACAGTTGAAAATCTACCGGTTCGAGCTTGCCGCGGTTCGTGGGAAGTTCGCCATCGAGTTTCACGGCGTTGTCGCCGGTGAGGGGGCGCTGAATGCGATCGGCTCCCCAGATGGATTGCCAGGCCGGACCGATGGCTTGCGCTGCAGCGGGCTTTTCGCCACCCGCCGCCTGCACGAAGTAGGCAAGGTCGGTGGCGTACGCGTTGCCACGTTCCCACCACGCCAGTTGCCGTTGTTCGAGGACCGGTCCTTGATGCACGAGCAGAGTGACGGGGGGAGGCTTACCCGCGCCGCTGCGAATCGACGGACCGAACACGCAATGTTCGACAAAGCACGACAACGGGTTGCTGGCCGGTCCAGCGAGCGAGGCGCCCTGAACTCTGAAAACCGATTCACCAGCGGCCAGCGTGGTTGAGTCCATGTCCAGAGTGCCGGAAATGTCCGCGTCCTGACTTCCGAGGTTGAGCGCGAACACAGTATCGCGAGACGCCAGCACGCTGTTCCGCACGAAGACACCGCGGTGTCGGATGTCGATGTCGAGCAGCGTCCCCATACCGAGCAGAAACGAATCGAAGATCGCGATGTGGTTGTCGATGTCCGTGTTTGGCGAGCGAGCAGGCGCGGCGCCTTCCGACCGAGTCCAGCGAATGATCCCCCGGCTTCCGGACGAGGGGACCAACGGAGCCTGCACGCGACAGCGACGCAGCACGACGTCACTGTCGCCGGCTTGGATGAACCAGGTTGGCGCGGTCAGTTTTTCGGGCGCGGGTTTGTCGGGCGGGAAGGTCAGCAAGATCGCGTTTTCGAGTTCGAGCGCACCATTCGACACGCTGAACATCGCGGTGTCCTTGCTCCCGGCTGCAAGCTTGGGCATGAGCATCAGCGGGTGTTCGGGGTCTTGCTCGAAGCGCAGTCGCAGTCGGTTCCCTTGCACGATGATCGGGCTGGTCGTCTGTGCGCCGAATCCGGTCGCGACGATGATCGTGTTGTCATCGAGCTTTTGTTTGGCGATGAATTTCCCAAGATCCTCACGCGTCACGTCCACGCGAATCAGCTTCGCGGCCGGCGGGGTTTGGAGCAGACTTGTCGGCAGGTCCGGTCGGGCGCTGTGATCGATCGCGGCGGCCACCAGGCTCAGGTCGCCGAAACGCAATCCGTCGAGTGAACATCCAGGCCAGCCCTGCGTGGACGATTTGACAGATCCCACACCAACCGAGTCGGGCCGCAAGGCGTCCAGGTCCAGTTTGACGAGGTCATCGAGTGGCGATGCGGGCCACGAATCGGACAGGAATTTCTCTGGATCACCGCCATCCTTCCAGCGCTTGGTCCAGTCGGCGGGACTGGCCGCAGCGACAACGCCGTCCGGCTGAATCCAGGCGAGCCTCTTCCAACCGAGGTACGCCGATCCGTTCGATTTCCATTCGATGTAGTTGGCCAGTAACGAACTGGCGTCGGCTCGCGACCAGCCGTCGATCGTCAGCAGCGTGGGTTCGGCCGCGCCCGGTTCGGCGGCGACGAGTGTGTTCAGCAACTTGACGTCCGTGCGAATGTGCTGGCCGGTGTCACGAGTCGAGAACACGACCGCGCGGCTGCGGGAAATCAGCGTGGAAAACGCCACAAGCAGTCGCCGTTCATCGGATTCATTGGCGGTCGCAGACTGATCGAATTGCACGACCGGTGCGTCGCGAGTGATGAACAACGAATCGCGTACGACCGCGTCCAACGACGCGGTCTGGCACAGCAGGCCGGTCAGACTCGGGCCGCGAATCGACGAACGGCTGACGAGCAAGCGATGACCACCACTCGTCGGCGGGTCTGGTTGGTTTGGGGGATCGTCGAGTTGCAACGCGACGAAGTCCGATTTGGACAAACCGACGACGGCGAGCGAACAGTCCTCGAAGTACAAGCTCCCGTTGGTCACGCGCACCGCTGCGATGCGGTGGCTCGAATTGAACGTGCTCGCATCGAGAGCCAGGTCGACGCCGAAGAGTTCGAGGTTTCCGTTCGTGCAATGCAGCGCGGCGGACACATCGGCCGCGCGGCGAGGCGGCAGGAGCACGATCAACGGCCGGGCGTTTCCCTGTCCGCGAATCACAACGCGAGATTTTCCGGAAATCGTGACCGGCCGCAGGGTGAAAGGGCCGGCTCCAATCAGTTCGATTTCCGCGCCGGTCACGGGGGCGGCGTCGAGGGCTGACGCAAGTGTCTGGTGGACATTCTGACCAGACACGCCAGGATTGACGACCAACTTCGACAGGATCCGCGGCTGCCGCTGTTCTCCCACCCAGGCTGGAAAATCCTTCTGGTACCGCAGTTCACGGACGCCGACCGATGTCCCGCCGCTGCCGATCAGCACACCCTGGCCACTTCCAGTCGACTTGATTTCCGTCGTGCCTGGGGAACGGTCCTTCGTTTTGGTGATCAGGTTGTCGGAAATGGTCTTCGCCGTCTGCGGAGTGATGGTGTTGTCGCCAGGTTGCGTGCGGTCCTGCGTGGTGATCTGCTGTGTATTCGGGTCCGTGGTCGTGCTGGTGATTGCCCTGGCATCTTCAGATTTCTTGTCCGTGTTGCCGGATTGATTGTTCAACGGGATTACAATCGGCTGTGATTCGATGCCGGAGTAGCCAGTGAAAAGCCACACCAACCCCGCGATGACCGCGATGACGACCAGCCCCGCAGCGGCGTACAAAACCTTGGTGTAGTCCTGTTCCTCGCCGTGAATCGGGCCTTTTAATACGTCGTCACGTGGAGGCGTTGTTCTGACGGTGCGTTGCTTCGAGGAACCGGATTCGGTCCTGGTTCCCGACTTTGTTCCAGTCCTCGTCCTGCTCGATGGCGATCCCCGCGTCGCTGCCGCCTCTTCTTCCTCGTACTCTTCCTCCTCCTCTCTCGGTCCGGTGGACGCGGGAGACGCTGACGTCCGCGATGACGAGGCACGCGAAAGTGGCTCGGGGGAGTCTTCCTCATCGGCCAGCCCCGCCATGATCGACTCCGCCACGGATTCGCGGGAAATGTGGCTGCGTTCCAAATCTGCGATCAATTCGGCCGGCGTTTGATAACGGTCCTGCGGCTTCTTGGCCATCATCCGCTGCATCACGGCCACTGTCGCTTCGGGAACTTTGGAGTTCACATCCCGCGGGTCTGGCGGCGGCTTGATGGCGTGAGCCTGGAGTTTGTTGGTGATGCTTCCTTCGGGAAACGGTGCCTGGCCGGTCACCATGTGATACCACGTACAACCGAGCGAATAGATGTCGCTGCGCGTGTCGGCTGACTTGCTGTTTTGCGCCTGCTCGGGCGACATGTAGTCCACCGTCCCGACTGTCGTGCCCGCACGGGTGATGTTCGATTCCGCCGTTTCATCCATCACACGAGCCAGCCCCATGTCGGTCAGCTTGACCATGCCGTCTCGGCGAATCATCAAATTGGCCGGTTTGATATCGCGGTGAACGATCCCCGCCTCCTGCGCGTGCTGGAGTGCCTTTGCCACCTGTTTGATGATGTCAGTGGCCCGGCGCGCAGGGATCACCCCGCGACGCTCCACGAGTTCGGCCACATCGATTCCGTCGATGAATTCCAGCGCAATGTAGTTGTACCCGTCCGCCTCGCCCGCTTCGTAAACGGTCACAATGTTATCGTGCTTGAGCTGCGCGGCCGCGTGAGCTTCGGCATGGAACCGCTTGACCAGCGTGGGATTCTGGGCTTTGTCGTGCGGCAGAATTTTGAGAGCGACCGTCCGTTTGAGCGTGCTGTCCACGGCCAGATAGACCGCCCCCATGCCACCAGCGCCGATCTTTTTCTGCAACTCGTATTTGCCAACCCGTTCCAGCGCATCGATGGCGCGGGGTTCGGCCGCGCCCGGCGTTGGGCGGGGGACACCAGCAGCACCGGTGGGAACAGCCATCTTGATCCTTCGGCCGACGGAACGTGCTTCGACGGGAAATCCTGATCCACACCCGTGGCAGTGCGGCGCGGGAGTATAGTTCGCGGGGAACGAGGGCGTCAAAACAGGAAGTCGAAGTGGAATCTCGGAAATCGCCGCAACGAGCAATTTGGCGGTGAACTTGGTCACGCGAACGAATCCGATTACAACTCTGTTGACTCGCAAAGAAAAATGGCAACTTGGAGGCCAATGCCTCCCGCTCGTCCGCACATTTGTTTCTGAAGCCCCCTCGTGGAGCAGCACTCTCATGGCCGACCCCAACGCGACGACTCCTCCGGAAACCGGCCCCCGTGACGATTACGAAGCGGGTCGCGAGTGGCTCCGGACGGTGTACCAGGGAGACCGCGTCCGGCAACTTTCCGTGCGATCGGTCGTCACCGGCATGCTGATTGGCGGCTGGTTGTTCGGTTCATGGATCATCGGCCTGATTTTCGGCGTGTTTGTTTTGTTCCTCTCTTTTGCCCGCGGGGGCCG
>JACRIH010000434.1 GCA_016235885.1 Planctomycetales bacterium
CACCGCGAAGCCCCAACGGGGCGCGATTCGTTTCGGCGGACGACGTCGGTCGTCCGTCGCGATTGGTCACGCCCCGTTGGGGCTTCGTGGTTCTTCCCGATCCGGTCACCCAGGGCTGCGCCCTGGGCTTTCGGATCACGACCCTTCGGGCCTGCGAGAAACTCGCCCTTCGCGAATCGTGCGACTTCGCTTACAACGCGGCCAAAGGATTGCTGCGCATGGAAACGAGTCTCCACCGCCAACTCAAAGCTCTGTACGCGCCCGAGGCCGAGCGGCAGGAGATTGTTCTCGACGGGTATCGTATCGACGCGGTCGATGAGGGGGAGTTGATCGAGATTCAGCAGGGGTCGCTGGGGGCGATTCGGGCCAAGGTCAAGCGGTTGCTGGAACGGCACCGCGTGCGAGTCGTCAAGCCGCTGGCGGCCCGGACGCTGCTGATTCGCCGCGACCGCCGGACCGACAAAGACATCTCGCGACGTTGGAGTCCGCGTCACGATTCGTTCGCGACGCTGTTCCTCGACCTCGTTCATTTCGGCGATGTCTTTCCGCACCCGCGTCTCACGCTGGAACTCCTGCTGACCGAACAGGAGGAAATCCGCCACCCCGTGCGGCGGCGCTGGTTTCGAGCCAAGGACTATCGCACGCACGATCGCACGCTGATCGCGATCCAGGATCGTCGAATCCTCCGCACCACCGCCGACTTGCTCGCGCTCTTGCCGTGCGACCCGTGGCACATCACCCCCGACGGGGTCTTCACGACGTCCGACCTCGCCAGCGCCTGCGGCGTGCAACGCTGGCTGGCTCAGAAAATGGCATACTGCCTGCGCAAGGCCGGCGTGTTCGTTCTCGAAGGCAAACGGGGGAACTCGTGGTTGTATCGCGTCGAGGTCGAACAGCAATCCGAGGCGGCGTGATGTTGAATGGTGACTGCGGCGATCAAGCGGAAGTTGTCATGGAGGTCATCGCTCGCGGGGCGTAGGATGGGCACTCTTGCCCGTCCGTCGTTTATCGACTCGCAGAAGACAGAAGACGGACGGGCCAGAGTGCCCATCCTACGTCAGCGTTTGCGATCGCCGCGCCGGGCCGACTGATCCTTGTCGGCGGCTACTTGAGCCTGTTCGACGGCCTTGGCCAGCTTCGCCCAAAAACCCGTCTTGGGGACTTGCGGCGCTGCCGGTGCGGCTCCGTTTCGCCCCCCCGGCGCTGGCGGCTGAGCGTTCGGGGGTGCGATCACTTTCGGTTTGGCCTTGGCCTTCGGCAGCAACTTGCGTTCAGCCATGCCCCAGCAACTCGACGCGATGAAGTACACGCACAGACCGGCGGGAACTTTGTAGAACATGAAACCCATGAACACCATCATGTATTTCATCATCTTCTGCTGAAGCACCGCCTGCTCGTCGTTCGGATCGGCCTTGGGCATGTACAGCGTTTGTTGAAGCAGGAACAACGAGATCGTGATGATCGGCAACAGGTTGAATTCTTTGCCGAGGAACGGCACGTTCATCGGAAACGGAAACAGAGCGTCCGGTCCGGCCAGATTGTCAACCCACAAGAATGGAGCCAGACGTAGATCGACCGCGTGGCTCAAGGCACTGTACAGCCCGATGAAGATCGGCATTTGCAGGAACACCAGCAGGCACCCGCCAAACGGGTTGTAATTGTGCTGGCCGAACAGTTCCATTTGCGCCCGGGCGAACTTTTCCTTCTCGTTCGCATACTTGACCTTGAGCGCCGCGATCTCCGGTTGCAGTTCCTGCATCTTCGCCGTGCTGCGCGCCTGCTTGATCGACAGCGGGAACATGCACATGCGGACGACCACGGTCAGGCAGATGATCGCCAGCCCGTAGCTGCCGAACAGCCCGTAGAAAAAGCTCATCACCGCCAGCATCGGCCGGCTGACGAAACCGAACCAGCCGTAATCGATCACCTGGTCCGCGGCAATTCCCGCCAGCATTTCGTCCCGCTTGGGCCCCGCAAACAGGTGGTACGAGTGCGTGACTGTCGCCGCCGCCGCGTCCTTGCCGTTGGCAGGGGCGAGTTTGATGTCCGTCGAAGTCAGCACGACGGACAGATCGTTGTGGCTGTCCACTTTCGCCTTGGGCATCGTGAGCATCTGCGTCGAACCCTTGAGGTACGGCGCCTGCACCTGGTCGCCACCCGGCAACACCAGCGCGGTGAAGTACTGCACATCGACGCCGATATATTTCACCGGCTCCCGCCATTCTTCGACATCGCCCCCCGTGATCGTCGTCCCGGCCAGCAACTGATGCCGCACCTTCCCCGATTGATCGGTGAAGCCCACGATGACGTCGCGAAACTTCGTCGCGTTGTCCACGTTCTCCAGCGGCAGACCGACCGGTCCTTGCAGGACATAGTTCAGCGTGCGTTCCTTCGCGCTGAGGTTCGTCAGTTTGAGGTCCATCGCCAGCGAATACGGCACGTCGGGAGATTGGCCACCGGCGATCTTCGTGATCTCGTACCGTTTTTCGACGCGTACGGTTCCATCGGGCGCGACGTAACGAAACGTCACTCCGGAATCGGACTGCGACCCATCGACGACTTCCCAATCCACCGTGTTCAACCCGGCGACCAGTTCACGAATCGGCCCGGTTGGCGTTTGTTTGACAGCAAGCGGCGCGACGAGTTGGTCGATCTCTGGAATCGACGTTTGAAATGTCATGAACGGGCTGCCCGTGTCGCCGACGACTCGCAATGCCGGGTGCGGCTTTGTGAGATTGCGATAGCGCGGATCGTTCATCGCGATTTCGCTGACGGCGGCTCCACGTGACAGCAGAGTGACTTGCATCGCGTAATCGGCGGACGGTTCGCCATCTGCCCCGACTCCCAATCGCACGATCTTTCGCGGATGCTCCTGCTTCACGGGCTGCGATGGAGCTGGTTCGTCCGGTTTGGCTGCGTCGTCCGGTTTGGCTGCGTCGTCTGGTTTAGCGGGTTCAGTCGCGTCTTTCTTCTCCGTCGTTCCGACTTCTGCTGGCGGGGCATCCTTCGTCGGAGCCAGTTCCTTTTCACCAGCCTCCTTGTCGTCCTTCGCAGCGAGTTCCTTCTGAGGTTGCGCCTGCTTCTGTTTCGCCTGCGGAGGCGGCAGGAACTTCGGCAGCACGAACTGACTCCACGCCCAGTAAATGGCGAGGGCGATTCCCAGGAAAATAATGAAGCGACGTTGTTCCATGACTTCAGCGGCGGCCTTTCCGGCCCGATTCGGGAGCCAATTCGGCTCCAGTGTAGATGACGGTGGCGGGAGCGACTCGATCGCGGCGGCTAGCGGCCATCGCGGAGGCGGTCACCGAGAAAATTGTCGAGTTCCGGGGTGGCGTAAATCTTCGCCACGGTTTTGTCGATGTCGTACTCGACGCGGCGGAACGAGAGGTGATTATCATTCAACACCACATACGAGGACCGCCAGTCGTGATTTCGCGGCTGACCGACTGATCCCACGTTGACCAGAATCTTCTCGGCCCCGAGGTCGTATTCGAAATTCAAATCTTCCGGACTGAAAAACTTGAGGCTTTCGGTGAAGACACCCGGCACGTGCGTGTGCCCTTGAAAACAATACTGGTCGACGAGCGCGAAAATCCGCTCCATCTTCCGCTGGTTGTAGATGTCCTCCGGGAAGACGTACTCGTTGAGCGGGTTGCGAGCCGATCCGTGAACGAACAACAGCTTGCCGTCACGATGCGTTCGCGGCAGTTCACCGAGGAATTCCCAACGCTTCTCGTTTCCTTTTGGATCACCGGTCTCGAGTTGTTTGCGAGTCCAGAAAATGGCCCGTTCGGCGCCGGGGTTGAAGCCCTCGGGATCGAAGAGTGCCCCCTGATCGTGGTTGCCCAGCAGCGTCAGCTTGCACGACGCCATGACGCGGTCGATGCACTCGCGCGGGTTCGGCCCGTAGCCGATAATATCGCCAAGGCAATACACCTCGGTGATGCCCTGCTGCTTGATATCTGCCAGCACGGCCTCCGCGGCTTCCAAGTTGCCGTGGATGTCACTGATGATCGCTTTCAAGTTCTGCACTTTCTGGAACGAAACATCCACCACGGTCGGGACGACTCGGTGGGGCGACTGGTCGCAGGGAGTGTACTGGAGCCGTTTTTTTGAGGCAAGTTAGGCTGCCGCGATTCGTTACGCCGATCTGGCTCGGGCAGCGATCCGATTCAGGCTGCGCAGCAGTGCGGCCGCCACACGGTCGGTCGCCAAGTCTTCGAAGCAGGCGAGATGTCGATCGCCTGAATGCGGACAAATCTTGTGATATCCCGCGGCACAAGCCACGTGCGTGGCGACCAGTTCGTGACCGACACCCGCCGGGCCGGAAATCACGGGGCTGGTGCAGGTGTAAACGCCCACGACTGGCGTGCCAAGTTCCGCCGCGAGGTGCAACGGTCCGGAATCGTTCGACACCAGGACGTCAATCGACCGCAGCAACTCGGCCAGTTGTTTCAGCGATGTTCGACCCGCGAGGTTCACCACGGAAAAGCCGGCAGTTGTGATCGACTGAGCGATCTGTTCGCCGAGTGCCACGTCTCCCTTACCACCAACAACCACCACCGAGCCGCCGCACGCTCGCACGGCCCGCAACGCCACTTCCGCGAACTTCTCCGCTGGCCAGCGTTTCGTTTCCCATTTGGCTCCAGGGTGAATGCCGATCACCGATCGCGGCAAGTCGGCCAGTTGAGCCTGCACCCAAGCGCGCTCCGCATCCGTCGTCGCGACGAACGCCTGTCGTGGCATGTCACCCAGCCCGAGCCATTCCGCAACGCGCCAATTCCGTTCGTGAGCCGGCACGGCCCGGGACGTGTCGGGGATCGTGATGTGGCACGCCAGGTGCGCCCCCTCGCGTGCGGTTTGCATTCCGACTCGCCAGTGTGCTCCGGTGGCGCGTGTCATCAACCCGGTGCGCAGCAACCCTTGCAGATCGAACACGAGATCGAATTGGCGCGACCGCAACGTCCGCAGCAACCGCCAAAACTCGCGCCACCCATCGCGACGTGCGAACGGAATCACGTCGTCGACGTTGGGATGGCCAGCCACCAGATCAAGCAGTTCCCGGTTGATGACCCACGCAATGCTGGCCTGCGGAAACCGTCGTTTCAACACGGGCAGCAACGGCAGCGTCTGCGCGACGTCGCCCAGCGCGCTCGGCTTGATAATGCAAATACGTTGCGGGTCGAAATCCATGACGTCCCCAGTGATGAAGGGGGGCGGATGATAGGCCCAGCCCAAGTTGGGCCTCAAGGTCAGTTGTCCGTGGTCACGCCGACCTCGCACTGAATTCAAGGTACGAAACCCGAACCGACCACCACTACTTCTTTCGGTAGTGAAACAAATCACTCGGTCCGGCTCTTACGATCCGGACGAGATTTCGCATTTCCGAGGAGAAAGAAACATGTCCACGTCCATCTGGCGTCAGTGGTTGCGGCGGGTGAGTTCTCGTTTGTCCCACGTTCGCGTTCGACGGCCGCGAGTTCAGCGTGGCCGTTTGGCACCCTCCGTCGAACGGCTGGAAAGTCGGATGCTGCTCAGTGCTCCCGACCAGTGGTTGCAGCGCGGGATCAGCGGGGGAGGTGTGCTGCTGGAGCCGGCGATCAGTCCGCACAATCCGAACGAGATGTTTGTCGGCACAGACATGAGCCAGATGTTTCACTCGAAGGACGGCGGGCAGTCGTGGGACATTTACAACCACAACGAATTCGTCATTTCCAACAAAGTCACGGGAGTGCAATTCACCAGCGACCCGCAGGTATTGTTCGCGATCGACCAGAACAATCCCGCGTTCCCGACTCCGCTGCGCAGCACCGATGCGGGAGCCACCTGGGATCGACCCGGCTCGGCCGAGTTCCCGTCCAATTGGAAGACGACCGAGCAAGCCTGGCGGCTATTCGCCGATCCAAATTCACAGGGCCGGCTCGTCGTGGCGACGCAGGACGAGCTGTATCTCTCGACCGATGCCGGAGCCACGTTCGCGTCGGCGTACACCTACACCGGCACGGTCAGTCAAAGCCTGAAGTTGGGGCTGCATCTTGCCGGAGTCTTCTTCGACGGCGCGAACATTTATGCTGCGACGAACGTGGGGTTCCTGGTCTCGGCGAACGGCGGCAACTTTCAAACGGCGACGATGGGAGGGACCGCGATCGGCGGCATTCCGGCCGGGGAAGCCTTCTTCGCGTTCGCCGGCGCGTCGAACGGTACGACCACGCGATTCTGGGCGGTCACGCACGATCCCAGCACGATTCACACGCCGCTCGATCATGGCGGCAGCAATCCCGGCGCGTCGAATGTGTACGGCGGGTTCAGGAATCTCTATTCGCTGGATTTGGGACAGGCCAACTGGATGGTCAGCGCCAACGGGTTGCCGGCGACGACCGATCTGAGCTACGTCACGATGGCCACCGACGATATCGACACGGTTTACGTCGGCGGCCAGGACAACGCCAACAACTTCGTCAGCGTTTACATCGGCAAGTACACGACCGCCAATCCGACTTGGACGAACACCTTTGTCACTCAGGGAGCCGCCAACAACATTGTCACGGGCTTCGTCGGCCCTGGTGGCCACATCGGATTTTCGCCGGGGATCGAGGGGCTGACGGTCGATCCCCAAGACTCCAGTCGTGTGATGATGACCGACGGTTGGGTGGCGCATGTCAGTTCGAACGGCGGCAGCCAGTGGCAGCAGGTTTACGTGCCGCTCAGTCAGGATCACGCGCCGGGCGCGACGATCTCGGACACGCAGGCGTACAACAACACCGGGATCAACAACACGACAGTGTGGTGGGTTCACTGGTCGAGCGCGACGAACATTTTCGCGGCCTACGACGACGTGAAGTGGCAACGCTCGACCGACGGCGGCGCGACGTGGTCCTTCGACGTCAACGGGCTTGACCAGAAGAAAGAAAACTTCTCGATCGAAGTCGATCCCGCAACCGGCCGCATGTACCTGTCGCAAGGTCGAAGCTGGGGGCCGCACGATTTTCTCGGCCTGTCCGATTCGGCTGTGAATCAAGGGGGCGGTGACATCGCGTACTCGGACGACGGCGGCGCGAACTGGAGTATTTTGTATGATTTCGGCAACCCCGTGAGCTGGACCGCGCTGGACCCGAACGACCCGCAGACGATGTACGCCAGCGTCGTCGATCCCGATCCGACAATCGGCGGCGTGTACGTGTCGCATAACATCGGCTCGGGAGCCGCCGTCACGTTCACGCGGTTGGCCGCACAGCCGAACTCGGTCAACGCGGGCAAGCCGCACACGATCGAAGTGCTCGACGACGGCACGCTGGTGCTGGTCCTGACCGCTCGCAAGCACGATCACGACGGGAACGCGGCTACTCCCGACCAGCACTCGGCCGGTTCGGGCGTGTTCCGGCTCGATCCGGGCGCATCGGCGTGGCTCGACGTGACCGGAGCCAACATGCACTACTGGTGCAAAGATTTGATCGTCGATCCAGCCGACGCGACGCAGCAGACGTGGTACGTCGCCGTCAATGCAGCAACCAATCCGAACGCCGCAGTCCCCGGCCAGCCGGCGAACCTGCCGGGCCTGTACATGACGCTGAATCGCGGAGCGACCTGGACTCGCGCCTTCACCCAGAGCGCCGACAGCTTCGCGGTGAACCCGAACAATCCGACCGAAGCCTACGTCACCGCGACGAACGACGGCTTGTGGTACACGTCGGACCTGCGCTTGGCCGACGGCGTGACGATCAACTCGAACCCGACGTTCACGCAGGTCGCGTCGTTCCCGCATCAGCGGCCGAACCGCGCGTTCTTCAACCCGTATGCTCCGGGCGAAGTTTGGATCGCCTCCAACGGGGCCGGCATGTTGGTCGGCAACGCGGCGTCGCCCGATCGCACGTTCGAGTTCAGCGGGGCGAACTTCTCGGTCAACGAGAACGCCGGCTCCGCGACGATCACCGTCAATCGCACCGGCGACAACGCCAACGTCATGTCGGTCGATTACCGCATCAGCGACGGGACTGCCACCAACGGCTCGGACTACACGAGCACCAACCTGGCGACCGGCATCACCGGCACGCTGACGTTCCTGCCCGGTCAGTCGAGCGTCACGGTCTCACTGCCGATCATCAACGACACAGCGATCGAGGGAAACCAGACGGTCCTGCTGAGCCTCTCCGGACCGATCGGCGGCAACTTCTTCGGCGCGAATGCGACGGCCGTGCTGACGATTCTGGATGATGATGTTGGCAATACGCCGCCGACGATCAGCAACATCGCCGATCAGTCGGTGAACGAGGACACGCCGACAAGTGCTGTGAGCTTCACGATCGGGGACGTGGAAACGGCGGCGGCCAGCCTCACGGTCAGCGGCAGTTCGTCGGACACGACGCTCGTCCCGAATGCGAACATCGTGTTTGGCGGCAGCGGGGCCAATCGGACGGTGACGGTCACACCGGCGGCCAACCTGTTCGGCAGCGCCACGATCACGGTCACGGTCACGGACGCCAACACCGGCACGGTGACCGACACCTTTGTGCTGATGGTCACCGCGGCCAACGATCCACTGACGATCAGCAACATCGCCGATCAG
>JACRIH010000436.1 GCA_016235885.1 Planctomycetales bacterium
GGCACCCCAGGGGTGGTCGCACCAACAAAGCTGCCCGAGCCGGTATCGGACCGTCTGAAAAAGATGACCGTGCAGTCGGCGGTGGTCGCGAAATGAAGCAACCCGGCTGTTTGAAACAGCCGGGCTGCTGGATTTTTCCTCCCACGACGAGCGGGGCTTGAGAGACGTTTGCCCCTCACCCCCCGGCCCTCTCCCCCTGCGGGGGCGAGGGGAGCTTCAGATCGCGCTCTCGCCTTTTTCGCCCGTGCGGATGCGCACGACTTCGGCGAGGCTGGTCACAAAAATCTTCCCGTCGCCGACGTTGCCGGTCCGGGCGGCTTTGATAATCGTCTGGATCGCCGAGTCGGCCAAATCGTCGGCGACGACGATTTCGACTTTCACCTTGGGGACGAAGTCCACAGTGTATTCGGCACCGCGGTACATTTCCGTGTGGCCTTTCTGGCGGCCGAAACCGCGGATTTCACTGACCGTCATGCCCTGCACACCCTTTTCGGTGAGGGCGTTCTTGACGTCTTCCAGTTTGAAGTGGCGGATGATCGCTTCGATCTTTTTCATGGAATCGACTCCTGAAATGGGTTCGGATGATTGGTTCTAGCCAACGCGCCGCGATTCGTACAACCGTGGATGGCGAATCGTATCGCCCGCCACCGATCAGATGTTGATGTAACCGTCTTCGCCGTGCTGAGTGACGTCCAGTCCCTGCAATTCTTCTTGTTGAGTCACTCGCAAGCCCATGACGATGTCGATGGCTTTCAACAGGATCACGCTGCCGACCACCGCCAGACCCACCGCCGCCGCAACGCCGACGGCCTGATTGACAAGCTGGTCCGCGTTGCCTTCCAGCAATCCCTGCGGACCGGTCGCTCCGGGAATTACGGCTCCGGTCGCAAACACGCCGGTCAGCAATGCGCCGAGCGTTCCGCCAACGCCGTGGACACCGAATGCATCCAGCGAGTCATCGTATCCGAACTTGGATTTCAGATTGCAAGCGGTGTAACAGACGAACCCGGCCGCCAGACCGAGGATCATCCCGGAGACTGGATTGACGAAACCACAGGCGGGCGTCACACACACGAGGCCCGCAACGGCTCCGGAACAGGCACCGAGGATGCTCGGCTTGCCGCGCTTGGCCCATTCGGCCACCGGCCACACCACGGCCCCCATCGCCGCGGCAAGGTGCGTCGCGACGAAGGCATTCGCTGCCTGGGCCGTCGAAGCCAGGGCACTTCCCGCGTTGAAACCGAACCAACCCACCCACAACAGCGCAGCGCCGATGCAGGTGTACGTCATGTTGTGCGGTGGCATGGCTTCCTGTCCGTAGCCCAACCGCTTTCCGAGAATCAGGGCGCAGATGAGAGCCGAGAAACCAGAACTCACATGCACAACCGTGCCTCCCGCGAAATCAAACGACGCGAACCTGGCGTCATTGTTCAGAAAATTGAGCCACCCGGTATCGGCCCAGACCCAGTGTGCGATCGGGCAGTAGACAAAAGTGCCCCACAGAATCGTGAACACAACCATCGCACTGAACTTCATGCGTTCGGCGTAGGCGCCACAGATCAACGCCGGGGTGATGATGAAGAACATCATCTGATAAACCATGTGCGTCGTCCGGGGGAGCGAACCGACCATCGGCACGACAACCGAACTGAGGCCGCCATTCGGATCGCTGGGATCCCAAGACGGCATGACGCCCTTGAGCAGCACGAAGTCGCAATTGCCGATGAATCCACCGAGGACATCGCGACCAAACGCCAGACTGTAACCGTAGACCGCCCAAATGACGGAGAGAATGCCCATCAGGAACACGCACTGCATCATGACGCTCAGCACATTCTTCTTCCGCACCAGGCCGCAATAAAACAGGGCCAGTCCGGGGGCCGTCATCATCAGCACCAGCGCCGACGAAACCATCATCCAGGCATTGTCGGCACCGTTGAAATCCTTCGGTGTCGCGCGGATGTCCGGCGGCGGGGGAGCAGGGGGGACTTGAGGTTCAACATAACCGGGTAAACGAGTGATATCCGGATCAGACTCCGAAACCTCCGCAGCCTTGGGCTCCTGCGCTGGAGCGAGTGCGCATTGCAAGCCAAGCAGGAAGCAGACAATCAGTGACAACCGTTTGAAAACTCGCATTGCATCTCCTTGAGCACTAGGGGACGAAATCAATGGGCGATCCACACGGCGTAGATGTTCGCCAAGCCAGGAAACTTTGAGGAAATTCCTTTCGAGGGGGGCGGTCTTCGACGGCGAGTGGCAACGGAGACTGAATCGGCTCGCTGGCCAACATCCCGCAGGATGACTGGTGTACTGGAGGTCAGTCGCGAATTCAATGGTCGCCGGTCAACCGCGATGCTGATCGCAAAATTTTCGAGGCTGGAAAACCGGCATCGAGTGCGAATCTCAACTCGATCCTCGCTCCTCAGTTTCCTCGCTGCCCACCACCCCGACCATCGGTTATCCTCGGCGGCAGAGGGAATTCCTTCCGAAAGGCAGGTGTGTCATGGCTTCTATGCACAACGATGAGACTCGCAAGCGGTTCGATAACGCGGACGCTTCGGTCGCAAAAGGGTCAGTCCTGCCCACACTGATTTCTCACGAGAACGGCTCCACGCGGACCGTGCCGGCCGCATCGCCGGAAAAAGTGGACCATGTCCCGGACAGCGATCCCAACCGCACGGTCGCGGATGCGGCAAGCCCACCATGCGCGTCGGCTGATCAAACTCAAGTACTCGACACCGCGGTGAACCTGGACGAATCGCGAACGGTGATGGATACGGAAGTCGGCGTGTTTCCGGACGAGATCCGCACGCTCCTGGCAGACGGTGGCGAGTCGAAGCCGGAGACGAAAGAGGATCGAACGATCGTCGATTCCGGCGGTCCCGCCACGTGGACCGACGATGACCGTACGTTCATGCAGTCCGGCCAATCGGGCACGTCCATTGAAAAGGGAGACGGGACGGTTTTGGATGGCGCCGGCCAGCCTCTCGAATCAGATGCCACGTTGATCCGAACCGCTGAGCGTGTGGCGTCGGGCGACATGGAAAACACATTCGTGTCCGAACTGCCGGGCAATGCGCAGGTGGACGCTGCCGGAAACTTCACGTCGGCGGAGACGGTCCCCGGCGACAAGAATCGCGCCGTAAAAGAAGCGGCTCCCCGCGAGAATGATCCGGCCGATCACACCCGTTACAAACTCGTGGAGAGTGTCGCCCAAGGGGGACTCGGGAAGATTTGGAAGGCTCAGGACGATCGGATTCGACGCGAAGTCGCCTTCAAAGAGTTGCTCCCGAACGCTCTGAGGAACAAGGGACTGATGGAACGGTTTCTCGAAGAAGCTCAGATCACCGGGCAACTCGAACATCCCGGCATCGTGCCGATCTACGATCTGGGATGGCAAGCGAATGGCACACCGTTTTACGCGATGAAGCTCGTCCGCGGCGTGACCTACAAAAAGGCGATCGAAGACTGCCATGCGTTGCCACGCGAAAGCTCGGAGCGGCACCTGGCATTTGTCCGGCTGCTGCGGCAGTTTGTGGACATCTGCAACGCGCTGGCCTTCGCACACAATCGCGGCGTCATTCACCGCGACCTCAAGCCGCAAAACGTGATGCTCGGCGACTTCGGTGAGACGCTCGTGCTGGATTGGGGGCTGGCCAAGATCATCGGCGCCTCCGAGAATCAAATTCCATTGGATGACGATGAGAGTACTTCTCGTACCAGTGTCGATTCCCGGACCAGCGGCGATACGACCATCGCCCATCGGGGCAGTGTGGCGAGCAACGTCCGCAGCGCGGCGAGCCAGACCGTGATGGGGTCGGTCATGGGGACACCGGCGTACATGCCCCCCGAGCAGGCGACGGGGGATGTGAAAGAACTCGACGGCCGCAGCGATGTCTATTCGCTGGGAGCCATGCTGTACGAAGTGCTCACCAACAAGCCGCCGATCGAGAAAGCCAAGATCACGGAAATGCTGCGACACGTCGTCGAAGGAAAAATCGTCCCGCCGCACGCCATCGACCCGAAGGTGCCACGCGCGCTGGAAGCAATCGTGAGCCGGGCCATGTCGTTGACAAAGGCCGCTCGCTATGCGACGGCTCTCGACCTGGCTCGCGATGTCGAAAACTTTCTGGCCGACGAGCCGGTCTCGGCCTACCCCGAGCCGTGGCCGCAACGGGCGAAGCGGTGGGTGCGGCGGCACCGCACCCTGGTCTCGACGACGACGTCGGTGATCGGAATTGTGATCGCCGTGACGATCGCCTGGCGCAGTGTCGAATCGTCCCGTCTGTCTGGAATCCGACACCGCGTTCAGGACATGCTCGCGGATGCCCAGCAACTCGTTGATAAACAGGACTATTCGAAGGCCGAAACATTGCTGAGAGATGCACTCGTCTCCGCCCGCTCCGAACCCACGCTATCGGACGTCGCAACGGACGTGACGGCGAGGCTGTCGAACGTGCAGCAATTGCTGGCGGCGCGGGAAGACAAGCGGCTCGCAGAGTTGCGGGAGCAAGCGGAACAAAAACACCAGCAGGCGGTGTTCCTCATCGACAACAAGCAGGACTACCAGGGCGCCGCTCAGCTTCTGACGGAAGCGGTCACAATGCTGGAAGGTGCCTCGACCTTGGAAAACCTCCAGCGGACTCATCGCTCGAAGCTGGAGTCCGTTCAGAATGTGCTCGACCAGCAGAAGGGAATCGCTGAGGCCCGTCAGCGGCTGCGGGATTTCCAACAGGACGTGGACCGGGCACGCTTTTTCGGGAGTCAGTTCACGGGAGATCAACTCGCCTTCAACGCGCGGCAGGCGCAGAAGTTTGCCCTCGCGGCACTCGCTCGCTACGGATTGGAGAATCAACAGAATCTCGATCCGCCTCCGGCTCACCTGACCGAACAGCAGGTGAATGGCTGGCGCAACAATGTGTTTGAACTGGCGATGATTCTGGCCGATGCCGAGGCGACTTTGGCGCGGGAACAGCCCGGTGCCGAACGCCGCACCGGGATCGAACGAGCACTCGATTGGCTGACTCGCACGAAACAATGGGGTGGTCAGAAATCCAAGGCCGTGTGGCTGATGGAAGCTGCCTATCTGCGTGTACTCGGCCGTGAAAACGATGCCGACCAATCGGAACTGGCGGCGACGAAGGTCCAGCCGTCCACCGCAAGGGAGTTTTTTCTGCTGGCGGAAATCGAGCGACGCAACAACGAGCGATACGCTGCGGCGACGGTTTTGTATCAACAAGCCCTCGACATCGCCCCGGATTACTACCTCGCGCTGCATTTCCTCGGCGTGTGCAACCTGCAACGTGTGCAGAGTCAGACCACGCAGGAGGGGGAATCGTCCACCGACGTGAGTGGCTACTTGAACGCCTCGATCACCGCATTCACCACCTGCCTGACTCTGCGACCCGAATTTCCGTGGCCGCTGCTGCTGCGGGGAGTCTCGTACGCCAGTCTCCAACGGTACGACCGCGCATTCGAGGACTTCGAACGGGCGCTGAAGCTGGTTGACGCCGCAGATGTTCACGACGCGGAGTTGTATCGCTACGGAATCCACATCAACCGGGGAGCCGTCTCACTGCAACGCGAACGCTTTGCCGAAGCGGCGGCGGACTTCGCACAGGCGATGAAACTGCGCCCCGAGAACTCCGATCCGCACCTCAACCTGTCCGAGGTTCATCGGCGGCAGAAGACCTATCAACCAGCACTCGTCGAACTAACGACCGCCGCCAGGCTGGACCCGACGTCGGCCAAAGTGTTGCGGTTCCGCGGGAGAATCCACGCGCTACTGGAAGACGATGACGCGGCGCTCAAGGATTACATTCGATCCAGCACGCTCGAGAAATCGCAAAAGCTGGCGGCGGCGGATCATTACGAGATCGGTCGCATTCACCATCGAGCCGGACGGCTGGATCAGTCTCTCGTCGCGTACAACCAGTCGCTCGCCGCCGATTCGATAAACACCGATGTCATTCGTCTGCGCGCCGAAGTGCTGTTGGCTCTCAATCAAACTCCGCAGGCCATCGCCGGCTTCTCCGACTTCCTGCGGCTGGGCAAACCGGTCGGCGATGTGTATCGCGCCCGCGGTCTGGCTCTGGCCCAGACCGGCAACTACCGCGCTGCGATGGACGACTACACCCGCTCGCTCGAACTCGAACCCGATTCGCCAAACATCCTGACCAAACGCGGCTGGGCCTACCTGCTGAAGGCCAATCAACTCGCATTGCGGGACTTCGACGAAGCGATCCAGAAGAACCCCGAGAACGGCGACAGCTACAACGGTCGCGGCTACGCCCGCGTATTGCTCGGCGATTACGCCGCCGCCGTGAAGGATGCCGACGAGGCGGTGAAACGGGGACCGAAAGCATTCGAGATTTACTACAACGCCGCGACAATCTTCTCGCAGGCCGTGGCTCAGTTGGCTCGCGACCAGCAACTCACCGACAGTCAGAAACTGCGTCAACGATTCATCGTCCGTGCGGTCGAACTGCTCCGCGAAGGGGCCACCGTGCTGGGACCACAAAACCGGGGCGTCCTCCTCCGCACCGTCAACGCCGACGCCGCTCTCGATCCGATCCGCGAGACACCGGAACTCAAGGCTCTCATCGCGCCGTGAACGTGGTCCGGACACCTTCGTCCGGACGAGGGCGTCCAGACTATTGTCGCCGATCCTACGCAAGAATTTCGCGGATCGGCAATCCGAAGTCGATTTCCAACCGCTTGCGGCCGGGGATTTCCAAGCGGTGGGCATCGAGGCCCAGTTGGTGCATAATCGTCGCGTGCAGATCGGTCACGTAGTGGCGATCCTCGACGGCGTGGAAACCGATTTCGTCGGTCTTCCCATGCGCCACGCCCCCCTTCACGCCGCCGCCGGCCAAAGCGACCGAGAACCCGTACGGGTGGTGATCGCGACCATCGGCGCCCTGGGCACCCGGAGTGCGGCCGAACTCAGTGCCGATCACAACCAGCGTTTCGTCCAGCAACCCTCGCTGTTTGAGATCGCGGATGAGCGCGGCAATCGGCTGGTCGATCTGAGCACAGAGTTTGCTGTGACCGGCCTTCAATCCGCCGTGTGCGTCCCATGCCCCCGCTCCACCGTTGCTGCCGTGGAAGAGTTGGATGAACCGGACACCCTTCTCGATCAACTTGCGAGACGCCAGGCACTGCTCGCCGAATGTCTTGGTCGTGAGATTGTCGAGACCGTACATCTTCCGTGTGTCTTCAGTTTCGCTGGCGAAGTTGACGACGTCGGGAACCTCGGTCTGCATCCGAAACGCCAACTCGTACGACTTGATGCGTGCCGCAAGGGCCGGGTCGTCGGGATACTCGACGCCAGCCAACCGGTTGAGCTTTCCGAGCAGGTCGAATTCCCGGCGCTGTTCCTCTCGGAACACGTCCGGCCCCGGCGTGGCGAACGGCAGGGGGTTCGCGGGATTGATTTCCAACTGCACACCGTTGTGTTCCGGGCCGAGATAGTTCGCTCCGTGTGCACCGACTCCACCGCAGCAGTCGGCGATCGGGGTGCCCATGACGACGAACTGCGGCAGATTTTCGTTCAGCGCTCCGAGGCCGTAGTGAATCCACGACCCGATCGTCGGAAACGGTCCTTCCAGCGAGTGCCGCCCCGTGTGGAATTGAAGTTGCGCCCCGTGGTTGTTGTCCGTGGTCCACATCGACCGGACGAGTGCGATGTCGTCCGCGCACCATTCACCCAAGTGCGACCACCAGTCGCTGATGTCGAGGCCGCTCTGCCCGAACTTCCGGTGCCCCACCTGCATCGCGAACAGTTTGGGATGCACCTTGTGCAGCCCCTCAATCACCTCGCGGAGATTCTTTTTGACGTACAGCGATTCGAGTGTGGATTTGAACGGCGTCTCGTCAATTGTCTTCCCTGCGAATTCGTTTAGCGCCGGTTTGGGATCGAAACTCTCCATCTGACTCATGCCGCCGGTCAGGAAAATCCAGACGACACTTTTCGCCTTCGGTCGGACATGCGGCTGACCATCCGGCGGCAACCAGCGAGTCGATTCGTTCGCGCGGATGATGCCATCCCGTTGCAGCAGGCTTCCGAGCACCAGTCCGGTGAAACCCATGCCGACATCGGCGAGGAACGCACGGCGGTTCGGATGGCCAGGACAGCACGCCTCGTGGATGCGATCGAGCATGATTCACCTCGTAGGGTGGAACCAGCGAAGCGCCGGCCCACCACGTTAATTCTTCCATTTCGGTGGGCCTGCGCTCGCTTCGCGAGTTGGTCCCACCCTACGTCGTCAAGTCACCGAATGGTCAAAAAGTCGTTGTGATTGAGCAGCACATGGATCAGGTTTTCGCGGGCCCGTTGCTGCGGGTCGTCCGACGGCTTGACCGGGTTGGCCGTGCCGGAATTGAACGCGGTCAGGGATTGTTTGGTCGCGAACTGTTGTGACTGTTCGGTGACGAATTGGTCGCAGGTGGCGAGTTCGTCCGCCGTTGGTGGACGGTTCAGCACCTGCTCGAACGCGGTGGTGATGAACCGCCGAGCCGACTCGGGATTCGCTTCCGAACCAACTTCTCCCGTGAGAATCTTCGCCAACAGACGGGCCTGTGCAAAAGACAGTGGACTGTTTGCCTGAGCCAACGCCTGTTGTGGGATGATGCTCTCGCTGCGCTGGTAGCATTCGGTGACGTTTGCGTTGTCGAACAGCGACAGGTAGGTCATCTTCTTTTCCTTTGACGAGCGGAAGTACACGCTGCGTCGCGGGACGGTCAGTCCCGAGTTTTGATCGAGTTCGACGCCTCCCATCTTGCGGTCGAGCTGACCGGCCACGGCGAGTGTTGCGTCTCGCACGGCTTCGGCTTCCATGCGCCGCGCGTTGAATCGCCAGAGCGCGACATTGTCCTGGTCGATCGCGCGGTTGGATTCGTTGGCGGCATTCACGGCCGATTGCATCCGGTACGCCTGGCTGGTGACGATCAGCCGATGGAGCGGCTTCATCTTCCACCCCTGATCCATCAATTCGACCGCCAGCCAATCGAGCAGCGCGGGATGACTCGGCGCCTTGCCATTCAGTCCGAAGTCGAACACCGACGGCACGAGCGGGCTTGAAAAATGCCTCAACCAGAGGTGGTTGATCGCCACCCTCGCGGTCAGTGGGTTTTGCTTCGACGCGATCCAACTCGCGAGGGCCAGCCGCCGTCCGGTGCTGGTCGTCGGGTACACCTGACCGAATCGCGTGTAGTTTTCATTCGGCTGACCGAGCGCCGCCTGTGCCGCATCGCGGGCCTTGATCGCTTCCGCCAGCTTGGTTTCGGCGTCGGTGACTGCCTTCTTTGACTTCTCGTCGGCAGGCTTCAAGGCCAGCTTGGCGTTGGCCACAGCTTGTTCGGACTGGAGCACATTTTGTTCGGTCTGCCGCGTGGCGAGTTCTCGTTCCGCCTTGCCAGCCGCGAGCGACAAGTCTTTCGCGTTGACGGCGGGTGGTGTCGCATAGTTCGCGCGGTCGGCGGCGATACGAGCCTGAATCGCGATCAGCGACGCTTGGGCTGATGCCAGAACTTTCTCCGCCAGCGCGGCGGCAGCTTCGGCTTGTTGCACGTGTGATGCGAGTTCGGCATCCGGGATTTGACCGAGGAACGGCGTCGTGTCACCAGAGACTTGTTCGACGAGTTGCACGTTTGCGGGGAGTGCCTCGATTCGCACCTTCAAAAATTCCGCTGTTGCGTCGAACGCCCACAGACTGAGACGTCCGTCGGTCGCGGATCGGTCGGGCAGGCGGTAGGCCAGCAGCAGCTTGCCATCAACGGCGACGTTCAGCAATTTGTCGCGCACGGCCACGGCCAATTCGTATTCGCGGTTGAGTTCCACCGGCAGCGGCTTGGCTCCGTCGGCGGGGTATTGATGCGTCCCGCCGCGAGTGGACGACACCTGCGCCTTCCCTCCCCCGTATGCACTCAAGTACACGGTGTTGGCGAAATCGGTCAACTGCTCACCGAGGACATCGAAGCTGATCCCGACCGACTTCCATTGCTTGCCGCCCGTCGTGCGGAATCGGAACCTGGCCACGAAGTCGCGAGGATGCGGTTTCTGCGTCGTAAGCGAACAGTTTTCGTCGATTACCTGACTCTGGATCAACTTGCCATTCTTGTGTTCCCACTGTCCGGGACCGACCTTCCACAGCTCGGGCTTCGCGGTCGCGAAGTCGTCAGACATCAACGGAGTCGCGGTTGAGGCCGCTTCATTGCCGCTGGTCGATGCCTTTGGCTCAGCGTCTTTTTTCGAGACCACATCAGCCAGCTTCTGCTTTGCCGTGGCGAGATTGTTTTGCGCTGCCGTCAGCGCGGTGGTTGCTTTTGTCACGTCGGCATTTGCCGCAGCCAGCGATTCCTCCTGAACAAACAATTGCAGGCCGGGGTAGTACGCGGTCGCGGAAAAATTGACCGGGGCGAGAGCGACATCCGGTTGACCAGTTCGCAGGATGTCCGGCAGGCCGGCGGTCAGCGGGTGGTCCTTGTCCGGCTGCTTGTCGTTGCCGCGGACAAAGAGAAACGTCGGCGTTTCGGCCTTCGCGTCGTACACGCGAACGACGCCGTCTTTCGTGGTGTCGGGCTGACCGGGGATGCGGTCGGTGCGGACGTCGTGCGCTTCGAAGAACGCGCGGAAGCGATAGTAATCCTGCTGCACGATCGGGTCGTACATGTGATCGTGGCAGCGGGCACAGTTGAGAGTGATGCCAAGAAACGCTTTCGACGTGTGTTCGACCGCGTTGTCGACCCACACGTTGCGATTGAATTTGAACCAGTTGCGGACGAGGTAACCGGTCGCCCGCAGAGTGGCCGGGTCGCCAGGTGCCACTTCGTCCCCGGCGAGCATTTCCACGACCATTTGATCGTAGCCCTTGTCCGCGTTGAGCGATTCGATGATCCAATCCCGCCACCGCCAGATGTGCGGCTGACTCTCGCGCACCTCGGCTCCGTAGCCGTCCCAGTCGCTGTAGCGCCAGACGTCCATCCAATGCCGTCCCCACCGCTCGCCGTGATGCGGACTGGCGAGCAGCCGGTCCACAACTTTTTCGTACGCATCGGGCGACTTGTCATTGAGGAAGTCGTGGAGTTCGGCGCGAGTCGGCGGCAGGCCGATCAGGTCGAGAGACACTCGCCGCAGCAACAGGTGCTTCGCAACCGGCGGGCTGGGACGCAGTCCGCGCGTCGCGTGCTCAGCGGCGATGAACGCATCGACCGGATTTCTGCTCCATGCGGGATCGGCCACGGCGGGGACAGCCGGTCGAGTCGGAAGCTGGAACGCCCAGTGCTTGGCCGGATCGGGCGGTGGCAACTCGTCCGGTGCAACCGCTCCCGCGTCGATCCATCTGCGAATTAGTTCGATCTGCTCAGCAGTGAGCGGATCACCCTCGGGGGGCATCTTCGCGACTCCGTCCGCGCCCGTGATCGCTTCGACGAGCAGGCTGTCGGCGGCATGGCCGGGTTCGATCGCCAATCCAGCCGAACCGCCGCGACGCAGGGCGGCCACGGTGTCGAGTCGCAGGCTGTTTTTCTGCTTCAGCACGCCGTGACAGGACGTGCAGTGGCGAGTAAAAATCGGCTTGATCTCACGGATGTAATCCACACCATCCGCCGCGCGCGAAACGGGCGAGATGCCGCAGACGGCCGCCGCAATGACGGCCCACAAGACTCGATTCCGCCGCATACCGATCTCCCGTCAAGCCGCAAACAATTCGGAAGCTGCTGATGCGTGGATGTTACTCGAACATCGAACACTGGACAAGAAGTTCGTCTCGAACACGGGAACTTGGGTGCCGGAACTCACGCGGTCGTGGACGAGAGATTCTGGCGAGCGGGACGGCTCACCGGTTCTTGTACCGCCGGCTGGCGTCCTTGAGCAGTTCCCGTTCGTTGTCGGTCAGGCTCGATTCGCCCTGAGCGCTGATCTTCGCCAGAACTTCGTCCACACGTTGGTCGAGTTCGGCGTCGTTTCCGGGCGGATCGTATAGGCGGAGGCTCGGCTTGGATCGCATCCTGGGCCACGCCATTTTTTTCGGCAGACGGAACGACGGCAACCAGCCGATTCGAAAACCATATCGCTTGTACAGGTATCCGTAGAGCAGCCCGCCCGAGTGCGCCGCATGAGCCGTACCGCTGTGGACATTTTGGCCGGCAAGTTGCAGCAGGATGGGATGCAGGTTGAACACCGCGTAGCCAATCACCAGCCAGCGGATTTCGACCGGGATCACGAAGAACAGCAGAATCTTGTGGTGCGGTTGATGGAACGCGAACACCGTCATTGCGGCCAGAACCCCTCCCGACGCCCCGATGATGAATGTCGGTTGACCGGTCAACATTTCCAGCACCACGGACACCAACCCCGAAAACACGATGCTCGTGAGATAGAACTTGAGGAACTCCCGCGAGCCATAGTATGTGGCTTCGAGCACCCCGCCGAACCACCACAGGCAGAGCATGTTCAACAGAATATGCATTGGACTGCCGACGTCGTGGCAGAAGCCGTACGTCAACAGTCGCCACACCTGCCAGTCCTGAAAGAGCCGCGGCGCAGTCAGTCCAAGCCATTCGGTCAAGCCAGGGCCGCCGGCAATGCCGGGGTTGCGCGTCATCACCTGCAACAGATAGACGCCGACGTTGACCGCGATCAGCATTTTGCAGACGGCATGATCGCCGCCGAACCAGCCGGAGCTGGGGGTATCGTCGCGGTAA
>JACRIH010000432.1 GCA_016235885.1 Planctomycetales bacterium
CGTCCAGCGCAACACCATGTCGGCTCCGGCGACGTTACCGTGACCGCGCATCGGCATCGCGACGAACTTCGTGAACGCATTCAACTCGGCAGCCAGCGTCAGCACCGACGCCGAGTTCATGTGTTTGCCGCGCGTCATCGACAGGCCCATCCCAAAGAAAATCACACCGAACTTGCAGCGCTTCATCCGGTCGGCCAGATCTTGTAACTGTTCGAGCTTCAATCCCGTCTCTTCGATGAGCAGCGGATCGACTCGTTGCCCCTTCACGATGGCCCGGAGCGCGGTGATCGCTTCAAAATCTTTGCTGGGTCGCACCTGCAAGAAGATATCCGCCGCCTTCACGCTCATCGTTTCGCGAATGTCCACGAGCACCATCGTCCGTCCTTTGCGGCCTTCCGGCACGAACTTGCCCTTTTGCATGATCGTGTATTTCGTGAAGTGCCGTGGATGACACTCGGCCGGATTGCCGCCCCAATAAATAATCAGATCAGCTCGGTTCTTAATTTCACCGAGCGTACACGAGACCTTACCACCCAACTGGGCGGCAATTTCGGTGGGACCGTGTCACAACGACGTGTGGCTGTCGATCACCGCGCCAATTTTCTCGGCCAGCGACACGGCTTCGCGCTGGGCTTCGCAAGTGACGTTGCTCATTCCGTACACCAGGGGCATGTTGGCTTGGTACAGAAACTCAGCAGCCGTTTCGATCGCGTCATCCACTGACGCCTCTTTGCCGTCGATCAGCGCGGCGGGATACAACCGCTCGGCGGTGTGATTGAGAAACCACGACGTGCCCAAGCTGCACGCGGCCTTTGTCTTGACGATCTTGTCCCCTTCAGCGTGCAGCTCGATATCGTCGCACACGCAACCGCAGAAAGTACAGGTCGCATGTTTAACAATGGTCAGGCTCATGGAGTACCTCAAGGCGCTGAATAATAGTTGTCAACTGGGTGGTGCCGTGAATCACTTTCTGCTGTTGTCATTTCCACCCGAACCGGGCGGCACAACGAACGTTCAACCCAACTCGCGACCGAGGCAGCTCCCCTTGATGCGCTGCGGCTGATACCTGCCATTTTCGATCATCACCCAAGCCCGAGGTTGCTCCGCTCCGGCATCCAAGGGAAGTCCCGACTGTATGGCACCTGCGGCTCCATCTTGAAACGTGGTCTCTTTCATTTTCACATTCGCTTTCAAAACAGAACGGCCGACTGCCGATTTCAGAAAAACGTTCTCACGAACCTGCGGTGGGGACGCTTTCCCCCGGAATGGTCTTATCGGCTGCCCCGGCGGCGACCGGCTCAACCTCGACTTCCCAGCCTTTGGATGTCGGCATTCCGGTTCCATCGGTGTATTGCCCCATCAGACGGCAGGTAGGGGGGCCGTAGGGAATGAAAATAATGCCTGTGGGCACCTTCCCTTCCTTGCAGAAAAACACCGCCTCGCCATTCTCCGACCAGACTCGCACGCTTCCACCGGACACAATTCCTTCCTCTTTCATGTCGTCGGGATGCATGATCAGAGTACTGACCAAGGCCTGATATTCCGGGCTATCCTTCCCAACGTTGATCTGTTGTCCCTGCTTCGTCGTGCGACCGGCGTTCATAATGTAACGCTTGCCTGTCATCGGCCGACTCCACTTCAATAAATGAAGAAAAAGAACACGAACATCGTCGATGCCCGCACGATAACCGTCGTGACTTCGGTCGGGCAGTGTAGTCGTCGAAGCTCGTGTCGAATAGTCAAATCGCGTCTTGGTTACGGCTTGAAAATGTCGCGATGATTTCTGTCGGTCAGACGAACGGCGACACGGAGACTGCATCGTCCAAGGGCGCGGCTGAGTACTCGACAGTTCTGTCCGCTCAACTCTGAGAAGCAACGATGATGGCGTCACATGCCGTCGTGATCTCCAGCGTTAGCGGCATGAGCCTTGCTCTGATTGGCTCGAGTGTGAAGTCATCGCTGCCGTGGCTTCACACATCACTTTCCGAGGAACAAACCCGATGTCCATTCTTCGCTTTGATCCGACAACGAACGACTGGGTGATCTTCGCTCCTTCCCGCGCACGGCGTCCGCACGAACTTCGGCAGGGAGCCCGTCCTGACAAGCCAACGTCCCTCGGGGACACGACTTCGGAATCCGTACCCACCTGCCCATTCTGTCCCGACAACGAGCGGTATACCCCCACGGAAATCTTCTCCGTTCGCGATTTTCCCCAAGGGCCGTGGACGATTCGTGTCGTGCCCAACAAGTTTCCGGCGTTGCGGATCGAGGAGGGAAACGACTCAGTCGAAGAGGCCCATCGTTTTTTCCGGCATCGCGGCGGCTGTGGCGCTCACGAGGTGATCATAGAAACACCCCGACACGATGTATTTCTGGGGCACCAACCCGTCGAACAAGTGGAATTGTTGTTGCAGACCATGCAGTCGCGATTCAACGATCTGCTGCGCGACTCGCGATTCCAAACGATTGTTCTGTTCAAGAATCACGGCGAAGCGGCCGGCACGTCGTTGCAGCATCCGCATTGCCAACTGATTGCCACACCGGTGGTGCCTCGACTGATGCGATTAAAACTGGCCGTTGCCACCGACTACTTCGACATGACCGGGCATTGCCTGTACTGCATGCTGCGAGATGAAGAGCTGTCCACCGAACGTCGCGTCTTGGTGAGCAACAACGATTTCGTGGCAATCCTGCCCTACGCTTCGCATAGTCCGTTTGAAACGTGGATCCTGCCGCGACACCACCAATCGTCGTTCGGCGACCTCGACGGATGGAGATTCCGGCCTCTGGCCGAATTACTGCGCATCGTCCTGCTGAAACTCTACGTCGGACTGGAGAATCCCGCCTTCAATCTCACGATCAACTCGGTCCCGCGCGGGGACGAGGACAAGACCTATTTCCTCTGGCACATCGAAATCACGCCGCGGTTATCAACCCCCGCGGGCTTCGAGTTGGGCAGCGGCATGTCCATCAACACCGTGTTGCCGGAAGAGGCGGCCGAATTCCTGCGAGACGTCGATGTCTCCGGGTAGGCTTCCGGCAGCCGCCAGCTTCGCGCCGCGGATGACTTTGTGGCAATCCAAGCAGCGGATCGTCATCTGCACATAGGCCAGCGACGCCTTGTCCAAGTTCTTTTCTTTCGCAGCGGTTCCAAGCTGTGTCACGGAACTTCGGAACTCCGAACTGAGCTGCTGATAGACCTTGCCCTCAATGGCGTTCCACTCAGCTCGTCGGCTCATCGCCAGCAGCCTCACGGATTGCTTGCCAATCTCGTCGAAGTCTTCCAGTACCAGACCTTCCAAGGTCGACTTCGACGCATCCAATTTGGCCCGCATGAAATCCTGTACGGCTTCACGCTTCGGCTGTTGGGCGTTGAGTGATTGGAGAAACGACACGCCGCCGCAGGCGAACGCCGCACACAAGAGGACTACCAGATGCCGCACAAAGTCAGATCGAAGCATGGGGAGCGATGCCTTTTCTAAACTGAACGACACAGGAAAGTAGCCGGGGCACTCCATGACCCAAACTTTCGGAATTCGTGGTCCGGACCAGGGGGCCGGCCTACGTCGCCACGATTCGAGAAATCATTGTTCTCACAACTGGCCGTTGCAATTTCCGAGTCGATGCGCGAACTCAACGAGGAAGGCGACG
>JACRIH010000433.1 GCA_016235885.1 Planctomycetales bacterium
CGAAATCGCCAGCTACCTCGCGTACTACAACACCGAACGCCGACACTCTGCCCTCGACTACCTCTGTCCGGTCGCCTTCGAGGCCCTGTTACCCCAGTCAAACTAAGCAACTCCACTGTCCGAAATCTGCCAAGCAGCTCACTTGCTGAGTCGGATCAATGCCGTGTGGTTTGTACAATCGGGCAAATGCCTCGACGTGGCTTGAAACGTAGTCGTAGTAGTCGACTCCTTGAAGGAGCATCCCGTCGTCTTGCACAATCTTCAGTTCTGCAACGACGAGCGATTTGCCGCTATCGACTAGCAGGACATCCAACCGTCCGCCCGCCGCCGCCTTCTGGTGATCGACGTAGACCAAGCCATCTTCGATCTGGCCGAAGTGCTGCCGGATGAGATCCTCCAGTCCCGCTTCGGACACGTCAGTTTTCTTGTATGACTTCATTGTCAGATCGCCTCGTAGAACAAAGAGAACGGTAACGGTCGGCCTGCGGTGCGCTGGTCCCAACCTACTTCATTGCGTGATCCGATGGTTTCACGTCGCGGGTGAAGCCACCGAATTTGAAGGGGGTTGGTTTGAAATCGCCGACGAGGGCGACGTTGGCTGGGACCGAGAGTTTTTCCTCCATCCGGAGTGCCCAGTAGGTCGCGTTGACCAACAGCCGGCGCGTTCCTTCCCATTGCAGATCCTGCGACGCGCCCATCGTCGTCGTGAAGACGCGCGCCGTCTTGCCGTTCGCGGCGGTGTACGATTTCGTCCACGCCACCGGCATCATCGGGGAGTTCTTGTTTCCCTCGACGGGCTTACTGTCCGCTTGCAGAGTCTCGGTCACCTGACCGAGAACCAGCGGCAGGCTGTCGCCGGGGAGCGGCAGGCGCACGCCGTAAACGTCCGTCGTTCCAAAAATGTCGCCGTCCTTGATCCCCTTCAAAATCGGATGGCTCGCCTGATCCTTCGCGAGGATGCCGCGGGTGCCCTCTTTGCCGTGCTGGCCGTGATGGCTGATCCACGTTTCGCCGAGCACCTGCCGTCCGAAGCCTTGTTCGTATTCTTTGCCGCCGTACGTCCAGCCATATTTTGCGAACTTGCGGTCCTTCGGAATGTTGAACGAATGCGTCGCCGTACGCAGACCGATGACCGGCTTGCCCGATTCCACGTAGTCCACGACATGCTGCATTTGATCGTCCGGCAGATTGCGAAACCGGAGGAAGAACACCGCGAGGTCGGCTGTTTTGAGTGCTTCCAGGCCGGGGATGTTCGTTTGCAGATCGGGCTTGATCGTCCCGTCTTCCGGGTTAATTGCGAAGAGCACGGTGCATTTGAATCCGTGATGCTTGGCGAGAATCTTTCCAAGCTGCGGGCACGATTCCTCTGACCGGTATTCATCGTCGCCGCTGACCAGCACGATGTGCCTTCCCTTGCCCGGTCCATTGCCGCCGTCGTACACGACCCACGCATCATCGGCTCGCAGCGACGTCGTCGTCACCACAGCCGCCAGTGCCAGCACGAAAGAACCCACGCCGCGTGCGAATTGCATCCTGTTCACAGTCGCCTCCCTTGAGATCAAAGTTGTCTGGCAAATCATGAACGGAATGTTATCGCGGCCGAACGTAGCCGTCACGCTCCGCAGTTGAGTGGCACGCCCAGAACGAAGTGATGGGCGTGGAGTGTTCAGCGATACCACTCGCCCAGCCACGCCCTTTGACGGCGGCTCAACTTGGTGCGCGAGCTATTCCCTGTGCGACAATGTCCCGCTCGACGTAGCAGAGTAGCTTAACGCCACCGCCAACCCCTCTCCCCAAAGGGGAGAAGGGAACTGGAGATCATTTCGATCCCGCGATTATTCTCCCCGAAGATTCTCAGACTTCAACCACCGCAGGCACGCTTCCTGCGCCGGCAGCAGGTCCACGAATTCGTGGGCGTTGTCTACCCAGCGGCGCAGTTCAATGACATCAAGAGGCAATTTGGATTCGTCGACCGGTCCGAGCGGGATTTGCCTCGCGGCGGATTTGGCGAGTGCCAGTTCGGTTTCTTCGTCGAGTAGGAAGTCCACGAGCTTTCGGGCCGCGTCGACATTCTTTGAACCACGGATGATGGTGACGCTGTTCGGGATGCAGATCGCCTTGCCGTCCACGAGCACCGGTCGCATCGTCACCGGTTTGCCTTCGTCCTTCGCGGCGAAAAAATCGTCGGTGTCTGTGAAGCCAGCCTGACAGACACCTTCCGCGACCAGATTCTTCACGGCGCCGTTTCCCGGAACTTCGCGGACGCCGCGCCGCCGTAATTCGTGATGCCACGCCTTGAGTTTTTCGTCACCCCACACGTTCCGCAGCAGCGAGTAATGCGACAGCGTGGTGCCGAACAGCGGCTTGGCGATGGCCCAATGGTTGAGTTGCGCGGGGAGGTCATCGAAGTTCTCTGGTGAGGAGATGATGGCGAGTTGCGTCCCAATTGTATCGACATCTCCCCTCTCCCCTTTGGGGAGAGGGGCTGGGGGTGAGGGGTGGTCCGCGCGGTCCTTCGATCCCCAATCCAGATCAGAGACGATTGCACCGCCCCGCCCCCCAACCCAAACC
>JACRIH010000052.1 GCA_016235885.1 Planctomycetales bacterium
AACCGTGCTGACGGTGAAACAATGCAGGACTTCTGAACTGAATGAGTCAGGCGAGAGGGGCGGCATCAGCCCCCCCGGTTGTTTTGTCGCAAGACCAAGAGGGACTGCAGTCGTCCAGTTCGCCAGAGAAGTCCGGACTAAGAATTCATCGACGGCCTGTGTCGAAGACGCTGGGCCACGAGGGCTCAGGCTACTGACGCCGTTTCCGGCGCTCCGGACGGCTTGCGATCCACATCACCAAGCCACCACCGGCCGCAGCCGAGAAATCGGCAGACTGGTTCCACCCGTCATCCGGAACCGGCACCAGTTCCCCCTCGTCGAATGAAGCGTCGGGACATGGGCAATCGCGAGGCGGCCGAGGTGCCGGTACGAGTCGCGGGCGATCGTTGTGACGAGGTACAAGGTTCGAAGAGCCATTGGGCCGCGAAGTCGGAACCGGTGCGGTCGGTGATATCCCGACGTTCGACTGCACCGGCGGATCGGATGGGCGGGCAGAATCGCCGCGCTGGCCGAAGTTGAACTGCACACCGTGAGATACCTCGGCGAGTTGAATATCTGCGATCAGGTCATCACTCAACGCGAGGCCAGTCGGCACTCCATCGACTTGTCCGGTCAGCGCAGCCGACGACGAAAAATCGACCGACGAACCAAGCCGCAACGCGTACGTTCCCGCCGGCAGATCGAGGAATTCGTAGAAACCCACGCCGTCAGTGATTGTGGTCCGTTGCACGCTGTCACCATCGACGCTGGTCCCCACGAGCGACACCGTCCGACTCGCCAGCCCTGGTTCAGCCGGCTGCCACTGTGAATCACCCGTCAGTTCGTGGTAGACAAATCCGGACAGGCTCGCGCCACCCATCATTTCGAGAGACGTGACCGAGCCGTCGGCGATCGCTGTGGCCGGCTCTGGCAAAATGCCACCGCCACCCGACCGCGGGATGTTGTCGAACAAGATTCCCCCGACCGCGGGCAGCGATCCAACACCGCCAGCCGTGTTGGCTCCGATCAGTGCGACCGTCCCCGTGCCGGACGAAAACTGCGTGGAAGGTGAATTCGTCGCAAAGCCACCACCACCACCACCGCCGCCACCGCCGCCGCCGGCACTTCCGGAGCTCGATGTCGCGGTGGGGATCGTGAACGCGAAATCGTTACCGCTGTCGATCAGACCAAAGTTCGTGCCGAAGTTCGCGGCCTCGCGATTATCGGTCGTCAGAAAAGACGTTGTCGGCAGGTCGGCCGTGTCGATGTCGAGCACGAACGCGCCGGTCGCGGGGAAGGCGAATGAATAATTCCCAGCCGCGTCGGTGTCGAGACTGTGGAGCAGGATGTCACCGGGATCGACCTGTCCGTCACCGTTGACATCGCGCCGCAGCCGCACCGTGACGCCCCCCTGTCCCGCGTCCGATCCGTTGAACAGCCCGTCGCCATTCACATCCCGAAACACGCGGCCGGTGATCGTGTTGAACCCCTCGGTGTTAAACGCGACCGATTCGAAATCGCCGCCGGGCAGACTCAACGCCCGCTGATTGTTCGCGGTACCGCTGACCTTGTCGATGTCCCACACGCTGTTGGGAGTGGCGCCGAATTCACCCGTCGTGCCGTAGAAATTCCCCGACGCATCGAACGTGAGTCCCTCCATGTCAGTGACCCCAAGCGGTCCCACATTGGTGGTTACGCCCGTGAACTTGTCCACGCGCACCAACCGGTCTGCCGACCCCACGTCATTGTTGACCGCATACATCTGTCCATTGAACGGATCGAACGTCAGATCGTCGATGTCCTCCAGAGACACCTCGACGGGAGGAATCGGGACGTAGTCGATCCCCGCGCCGAATGCATCGGCCACGCGCGAACCGGTCACGGGATCGATCCGAATCAACAGGTCGTCCGCGTGCTTGCGCCGCACGACTCCATACATCAACCCGGTAAACGGATCAAACGTCAGGCCGTCGATGTCGCTGAACGTGACCGTCCCGAACGCCCCGTTCCCCGAACCGAACGGTCCGACTGGCGTGGCCACGCCGGTCGTGGTGTCAATTGTGACGAGCTGGCTTCCATCGGCCCCGTACAATGTTCCCGATATCGTGTGGTAGGCAATGGCCTCAATGTTGGACGTCCCCGTCCCCGTACCGACGATCGCGTCTGGCCCGTTCGGCAGCGGATATCGATACAGCAGATCGTCGCCACCGTTCGCGCCTCCCTGATCCGCCACGATGAATCCGAAGGAAGCGGCGAGCAGGTGCCGGCTTTCCAACTGTTCAATCACGGCCGGCACGGGAGGTTGGGTGATACGCCGCCGCCATCCACGATGCGAACGTGATCGACAAACAAAGTCAGTCAGATTCAAAAAGCTGAGTGGCACGGGGCGGTCCTTGGTCTCGAACGGGAGGACATCGTTCCTCGGCAACTAACGCAGGTTGCCGTATCGCCACAAACCTAGCTCACGATGCTGTCCCACGGGATCGTGAGTGGGCGATCGTCCTGCCGCACGGGCCGATCATCGCAATCGTGCGGAATGTGCCGGTCGTAAACCTGCGGGACATCGCCCGCATGCCAGACAAAAACGCAGGCGGCGTGAAGCGAACTTCACCCCGCCTGCGGATCGATACGTCGGACGCATCCGGGCGAACCCGGCCTCGACTACATGATGGCCTTCGCATTCTTGGACACTTTTGTTTTGGGCAACTTCGCTTTTTGTTCGTCAGTCAGCAGTCCTATGAGTTTTTCGCGAACCTCTTTTTGAAGAGCTTCGAGTTTCGGCTGAACTTCGGCCATTTGCTTTTTCTGTTCGTCGGTCAGCTTGATCGCCGCGTCGACGGACGCTTTTGCTTCCTTGCCCTTCTTGCCGGAATCCTTCGCTTCTTTGGCGGCCTCTTGTCTCGCTTTCTTCTGGTCGGCGGTCAAAATGCCGTTGACCTTCTCGCTCAGCTCGGTGAGTTTCGGGGTGTACTCTTTCGTCAGCGCGGCGAGCTTTTCTTTCTGATCGGCGGTCAGGTCAAGATCCTTGAGCAGCGCGAACGCCGCTGCGGCTGCTTGATTGGTTCCGTCCTTTTTCTTCTTGCCCTTCTCTTGCTGAGCCGGCACCGACGTGACACACACAACCAAACTCAACAACAGCAGACTGGGAATGCAAAATCGCATGGGGACAATCTCCGAGAGGGGTGAAATAAAACTCCCCTCGCCCCCGCTGGGGGAGCGGGGTCGGGGGGGGAGGGGCGAGCGACTCACTGCGTTGGCCCATACCCAAACCCTCTCCCGGCGGGAGAGGGGACGACGAGAATGTTCTACGCAAACAGTTCCTTGATGAGCTTGCCATTTCGGACAACCGTGATCGGCCGACCGATGGCGGAGTGATATTCCTTGGTGAAGTCGATTCCCAAGGCGTGATAGAACGACGCGGCGATGTCATCCGGGCTGTACCCTTCATTCGCCGGGCCTTGCCCCTTGTCGTCGCTGGCACCGAGTACCTGGCCTCCCTTGATGCCTCCACCACCGAGCAGCACGAACATGGCACGCGGCCAGTGATCGCGACCGGCGCGGGCGTTGATTTTCGGCGTGCGGCCGAACTCGCCCGTCACGAACACGGCGGTTGATTCGAGCTGGCCATTATCTGCCAGCGTGTTGAACAAACCGGCCAGGCCCGCGTCGAGCTGCGGCAGCTTGCCCTTGAGCGCCTGCCCAACATTCTGGTGCATGTCCCAACCGCCGAAGTTGACGGTCACGAACCGCACACCCGCCGTCACCAACCGTGTTGCCAGCAGGCAACTCATCCCGAACTGGCTGTCGCGCGGGTTGGAAGTGTCGTGCTTGAATCGAGCCACAACCTCCGGCTTTTCCTGATTCACGTCGAACGCCTCACGAGAACGTGACGACGTGACAATTTCGTGGGCTTGATCGGAGAACCGATCCAACCCCGTCAACAATTCGTTGTCCGATTCGAAACCGGCGAACGCGTTGTCGAGATCGCTGAGCAGGTTCTGGCGACGATCCACATCGGCGACGGTCAGGCCGCGGCCAAGGGCGATGCCACGCACTTGGAACGGCTTGCCCAATTCGGGCGATGCGTTCGTGCTCAGCGGAGCGTGCTCGATGCCGAGGAACCCGGCGGTCTGCGGCGTGTTTGGAATGGCCACAAACATCGGCAAGTCCTTCGGTGGGTTCTTGACTTCCTTGCTGACCACCGCACCGTAGCCGGGGAACGTCAACGACGGCAGCGGCCGGTTGCCGGTGTTCATGTACTTCGTGCCGAGCTCGTGGGCCGCCAAACTGTGGCTCACGCCGCGCATCACCGTGAATTTGTCGGCACATTGTGCCAGCTTCGGCAACAGTTCGGAGATCTCGACGCCATCGACATTCGTCTTGATCGTCTTGAACTCACCGCGGTATTCCTCGGGAGCGTCCGGCTTGAGGTCGAACGTATCCATGTGCGTCGGCCCGCCACCCAGATTGATGAAAATGGCCGACTTGGTCTTGGTCTCGTTGACCGCTCCAGCGGCTTTCAGTTGCAGATAGCTCGGCAACGACAACCCGGCTGCGCCCAGCGCACCCACTCGCAAGACATCGCGTCGGGAATAACCGTCACAGTACTGGTGCTTCGACATTTTTGATTTCCTTTGTGATGAGGGAGGTTGGTTCGAATCGTAGACCGGTCACTCCGTGGCCGGCGATTCGCGTCACAGAGAGACGCGGTGACATTGGGTTAGTGATTGACGATGAACTCCTTGGTATTCAGCATCGCCCACAGCAAGTCACGCAAGCCGGTGATGTTGCTGGACGAGTCTTCGAGGTAATGGTACGCCCGTTGAGCCTCTTCGTCGGTCGGCGGACGGCTGACCGTGCGGAGGTAGACTTCGCGGATGTACTTCGGGGCATCTGGATGAACCGCGATCTTCTTCGCTTCATCCTTCTTGTCGTTGGCTTCGGCTTCCGCCTTGGCAGCCTGTTCGGCCACAGCTTTGGCTTCGGCTATTTCCGTCTTGGCGGCATCCACCTTCTCTTGCAGCTTGGCAGCCGCTTCGTCTTTGCCAGCCTTTTGGAGTTGCTTGATTTGCTTTTCATTCCGGGCGATCTCCTCCACCGTCCGCTTTTCGTTCGACCTTCCCTTTGCTTCGGCTTCGGACTTTGTCGGTAGTGGAGTTCCGTCAATTTTTTCTCCGACTTGTTTGGCGACCACTGTCAACCAAGCACCGGGGCGCTCGACAGTTTCGAGCATCGTGCGATCGTTGCGCAGGAAAACGGTTTGCAGCAGACTGGGCTCATCCGACCGTTCGCAATCGCAATTTGTCGCGCGGGCGGGCTTGCCAAAGGTGGTAAGGATGTAGTTGATGTCAGTGTTGCCTTGGTTGGGGCGCGGGATGTCGGCTCCACTAACCCCGATTGCCCGTTTCTCGAACGGCTTCTCCAGCATGGCCAGCATTTCGTCGGCCGATGCCGTGGCGTAGCGAACCGCGTCCCACGTTAATTCAGCCGGTAGGCGACGAATCAACGCGTGACTGAAGTTCCGCCCGTCCAGACGGTTGGTCGGATTCGTCTTCCAACTGAGTTGGTATGTTCGGCTGCTCACGATTTCGCGGTGCAACCACTTGAGATCGAACTTGTGGGCCACAAACTCCGTCGCCAGGTAGTCGAGTAACTCGGCATTGCTCGGCGGATTGGCCAGATTCTGATCGTCGGCCGGTTCGGTGATCCCGACTCCGAAGTAGTTCGACCAAACCCGATTCACGATGGCCCGAGAAAAGTAGGCATTGTTCTCGTCCCGCATCCAATCCATCAACGCCGTGCGCGGGTCGGGGTACTCTTTCGTGAGCACTTCATCGCCACCGAGCAATTTCGGAGTAATGACTCGCCCCGACTGCTGCTTGCGGTTTCCCTTGTCTGTCTTCCCGCGGGCACCATTGCTGCTGGCCTTGATGAACACTTCTTGCCAAGGAACGACCTTTCCGCCATCCATCGCGGCAGTCACCAGTTTCTGGAAGTCGTTGTTGGTCTGCTTCGGATCACGCACCAATCCCAGTGCGTCCTGCATCGCTTTCGCGGCTTTCGCATCCTCCGGGCGCTGTCGATAGTCAATGTCAGCGAAGAACGCCTTGAAACTGTCGAAGTCGTCCTTCGTCCACTGATCGAACGGGTGCTTATGGCATTGGGCACATTGCAAATGGACGCCGAGGAACGTGTAGGCGAATGCCAGCGCCTTGTCTTCTGGCATCCGAACATTTTGCCGCGCCCAGAAGTAGGGCATCGAATCGCGAGTTGTGAAGTCCGCCGGATCCTCCTTGCGGTAGTACGAAGTCATTTCCGTGCAATAGTCTTCGTACGACTGATCGGGCTTCCGGCTGGAAGCCACCGCGATCCCCGCCACGATCTGATCGTACGGCACGTTGTCGGCCACACGCTTGTAAATCCACTGATACCAGTGTTCGGACGCCCTGGCATTGACGTTGTTGTTGTTGCCGCCATTGATCCGGAGCTGACCGCGATTGTTTCCCGTCCAGTCGCAGAACTTGTTCGTCCACCAGGCGGCGTACGCGGGGGACGCCAGCAGATCTTCAACCTTTTTCGTGCGCTTGTCCGCCGATTTGTCGGCGAGGAATGTTTCGACCGCTTCTGGAGTGGGCAGCGTGCCGGTCATGTCGAGGCTCACGCGGCGGAGGAACTCGAAGTCGGCACTCAATTCCGATGGCACAATGCCGACCTTCTTCAACTTGTTGATGACCAGTTGATCGACTTTCGTCGGTGTCGGCACATCGGGGTAATTCGGACCAACCTTGTCGGACACCGGCATCATCGTGGGGATCGGCGAGACGCCGTTGTCGTAGAACGCCACGACGTGCGTGTCTCCCTTGTCGAGCGCCGTGACCAGTCCGGTTTCGTTGATGCTTGCGACCGCTTCGTCATTCGAGCGGTAACGGCAGAGCGGCGTGACATCTTCCACCGTCCCGTCCGACCAGTGGACGACCGCCTTGACCTGCACCGTCTGGCCCTTCTTCTTGAACACGATCTCGGTCGGAGTCACATCCAGCCGGACAAATTTCGGATCGGCTTCCTCCACACTTTTCGCACCCGCTTCAATCCAGCGGACGAACACGTTGTACTGCCATGTCCCCGGTTGCAACCGCTGACCACCTTTGTGAGGTTGGAGCAGCGTGGGTTTGCTGATCATCAAACTGCTTTCGGGATCTTCGAGATCCACGCGGGGTTTGTCCCCTTTCAGAAGCGCCTCGTGATCGGCCTTGAAATCGTACCCGAACAACGACAGGCGGAAACCTCCCTGCCCCTGGAACGAGCCGTGACACGCGCGACCGTTGCAGCCGAGGCGACCCATCAGCGGCAGGATATGTCGCTGGAAGCTGGGTACTTCCTCGACGTCTTCCTTCGCGAATCGTTGGCTGGCTGGCTTGAGCACTTTTTCCGCGCCGTTCGCCGGAGCCAGCCAAGCCAGTACGCCCACGGATGCCAGTGTGAGGGAAACAAATCTTCGCATGGGAATTGTCCTCGCCTTTGAATTCAAATTTCAAATTTCAGATGTTTGCTCACTTTTTCTCTCGCGGCTTGCCGCGACCGACGCTCTGCAACACTTTTTGATAATCCCGCTCGACCTTGGCTTCGCGGTCGCGACGGGCTGAATCCAAATCTCTGTCCGCCTGCGTGAGCCGTTCCGCCAGCCGATCGCGGACCTGCTGCTGCTGCTGAAGTCGCAGATCGGCCTGCGCCTGCAAGGCCTGCCGGAGCTGACTCTCGATCTCCGCGTCGGCACCCATCGTCAGCCTAGCTGCGAGCACCTGAATTCGCGAGTTCAGTCGCCACGATTCCAACTCGAACTCGTATCGCTGCGGCTCCCGCTCCTGCAACTGCGCCAGATTCTCGCTCGTCCTGAACAGCTCGCGAATGGCTCGCTCATATTGATCGGGTTGGCTCGCCTTGAGTTGCCCCAGCAGTTGAGCCAAGTCCGGATGATGCCGCGACACAAAGGTCAGCGCGGCCGCCTCGCGTTCGAGTGTGAACGCCGGTAATGGCTTGTCCTTCGCCAACTTATCCTTGCCGTCCTTTGTCGTGGACTTCTCTTTGGTGGGTTGCTTGTCGGCTTCGGAAGCCTTCCCCTTCACTACGTCCTTTCCGGACCGAGCGGGTTGCGTCGCGGTTTTGCTTTGTCCGGTGACCTTGTTCGTTTTCGCGGTTGTCTTGACTGCCTCAGATGAACCGGACGGAGTCCCCTGAGC
>JACRIH010000439.1 GCA_016235885.1 Planctomycetales bacterium
CCGTCGATGCCCGCGTGGCCGAGCGTGCTTGTGCCGCTCGCGATACGGCACGCGGCCACTGACGACGTCGATTTCGCCAAGCGTCGCGGGGAATTCCAATCGCAACTGAAGGCGTTGCACGCGGCCGTCGCCAGCCGTCCGTTCGGCGACTCCGTCCGAGTCCGAGAAGCCGTTTCAAAACTGGATGACTGGTTGGAGAACCTCGAACGCGACGCGGCTGCGAAGCCGTTCGGCAACACCGCCGTGCGGCAATCGTTGCAAACACTGGTTGTCGGCGAAGAGAGTGCGTTGCCCGATTTCGATTCCGCCCGGCAGACCGCGTGGGCTACAAGTGTGTTGGCCACAGACGTGGGATTGCCGCTGCCGAACAGGGTGCCGCTGTCCGCGGATGACTCGCGAGACTTCCGCAGAGCGTTCCGGCAGCGAACCGAAGCGGTACACACGGCATTCGCAGACTCGAAGTTGAACGACCGTCTATCGCTGAAACTCCCCGCCGGTCGCGACACCTCAATCCCGGCGGCCTTCCCAGCGACTCTGAAATCTCAGTCGGAGTACGATCCGACGTGGTTCCGTCAGACACTGCGAGAAGCAATCGAACGGTTGGGACCGAAGTGAATCGATTGGATTTGCAGAATGATGACGAGCAGAGTGCGAGACACGGAGACTCGTCTCGATGGGGCAACGTGTTCCCGCCGTCACGGAGCCACGCCGCCCAGCCAGCGCCCAAGTCGTCCCAACCGGCCGCTGTTCAGGATGATCAAATACGCGGGGACAAGAATCGGTCGCACGACAAACGTGTCGAGCAGAATGCCAAACGCGAGAGCGAAGCCGAGTTGTTTCATGCCAACCAGCGTGCTCGCCAGCAGCGACGAGAATGTGCCGGCCATGATGATCCCGCAGCTCGAAATGATCCCGCTCGTTTTCAGCAGGGCCACGCGAACCCCTTCGAGCGGGCCATGTTGCCTCTGTTCCTCTTCGATCCGGGCCATCAGAAAAATGTTGTAGTCTTCGCCGATGGCAATCAGGATCACAAACAGGAACATCGGCACCTTCCAATCCAGTCCGGCGAATGAAGGTCCGTCGAGACACCGGTACACGGCAAAAGTCATCCCCAGTGCAGCCAGATAGCTGAAGAACACGGTCAGGATCAGGTAGCATGAGATCGCCGGCTTGCGAAGCAGGACGACGAGGATCAGGAACACGACCCCGAGTACCAGCAGGTCGATCTTCACCTGATCGTGGTCGGTGACGATTTTCAGATCCCGGATGCTGGCCGTGGGTCCGACAAGCAAGAGTTCGCTACGGGAGAGCAACTGCGGAAGGTGATCGCGAACGGCGGCTTCCAGTGCCGTAAGCTGCTCGATGCTTTCGCGGGCGAACGGATCCCTGTTGAACACAATATCCAGTCGCGTCACGTGACCTTTCAGGCCCTCCACTTCGCTGACGTAGTATTCCAAGGCCTTGCGATTCCGGAGCATTTTGGCCGGCAGCGGCAAGTCCTGGCTGGCGTGCAATCCGAGCGGCATTTTAAGATACCGCAGGTCGGCGATGCCGAGTTCGACCCTCCGGTCGAGCAAGCTGCGTTTCGTTGTGCCGTCCGCTGACTCGCCGTCCCCTTCGACAAATTGTTGCAGTGCCGTCTGACCGTCTCCCTGCAACTCGGAAAAGTCCACTTCATCATTTTTCAAAAGCAGGGTGAGCGTGCCGGCGTATCCGGCGGGGAAATGGTCCTGCACCGCTTTGGCTCCGACGACGCTTTGCGTTTCGGGCGGAAGTTCGCTCAACAGACCGTAACTCAGAAAGTCGTGCAGCATCACGCCGGTGACGGCAAAGGGGAACATTGCCGTCACGCTGCCGACCAGAATCAGGCCCGGCCGTTTGACCAGACAGCGCCCCACCCATTCCCAGATGACTTCGGCGCGAAACCGGTCCCAGAATTTCGCCAACGGGTTCACGCCGGCGATCCATCCGCCAGACTCGGCAATTCTCTCCCTCCGGCCGTGCGGCCAAAATGCAAATCGTCCGGCCAGCTTGAGCAGCGCTGGCGTGAGCGTGAGCGATGCCAGCAGCACGACGCACAGGCTGAGCGCAATGCCCACGCCCGCTTGCCGGAATTTTCCGAACTGCGCGAAGGTCATCATTCCGATACCGCAGATGACAGTCCCCGCGCTGGCCACCAACGCCGCTCCGACTCCGGAGAGTGCGGACGAGAGCGCACCGTCGAGACTCTCGGCGGATTCCAATTCCTCCTTGTATCGGGAGATGAGAAACAAGCAGTAATCCACCCCGGCACCGTACACCACCACCGTGATATATACCTCGATGCCTTGAAAGATGTGGTAGCCAAGTTGCGGAACCTGAGTGAGCAACGCCACCAAACCCAGCGAAATATGCACGGCGACTGCGACCGTGATCAGTGGAATGAACGCCAGCAACGGAGCCCGATAGATCAGCACCAGCAGCGAGATCACGAGGACCACCGTCCACCACTCGATATCCTTGGCTGTTTTGTCGCCCGCTTCCAGCATGTCGTTGCCGACGGTCGCGCTGCCGCTCAGACGCAGGTCCAACCCCGCCGGCTTGCGTGTGTTGAGCGTGCCGGTTCGCTCGTCGACCAACTTGGCGATGCTGTTGATCGTCGATCTGTTGGCGAGGTTGAGGAACTCCGTGGTCAGCGGAACAATCACCAGTGACGCCTTCTGGTCTTCGCTGACGAGCAATTTCCCAACCAATGGGTCTTTGAAGGTTTTGACCTTCGACGTGGGGGAGATGACGGAATTAGGCTGGGCTTGGAGAGCTTCGATCGCCGGTTTGAGAACGTCGTCGATGAAGGCTTCATCGGCATCAGTCAACGGCACGGTGCGACGGCAGACGATGACCACGCTACTCTTCAACAAGTCGTGCGGAAACGCCTTGGCCAGCAAATCCTCACCAAGCCGGCTTTTCACGTCTTCGGGGAGGTACGCGAACTCGCCCCCTCCCGCAATCTTCCTCCATTCCGGAGCCGTCATTTTGACGGTGACAAGCAGGACGATCCACGCCAGCAAAACGCCGAACCACCAGCGGGCAATGATTTGTCCCAAAACACGAAACATGCGGTGTCGTCAGCGTTGGTCTATCGGAGAAAGTTCGTGCGGCCAACGAGGTTCCGCCGCACAGAATGCCAGAAGACGGGCTACGGTACCGACCCCGGTAGGGAGAGTCAATCAATGTAGGTCAGGCTTTTCAGCCTGACGCA
>JACRIH010000435.1 GCA_016235885.1 Planctomycetales bacterium
CACGGCGCTGAATTTTTCTTCAAAATCATGCTGCTTGCCTGCGATAACGTGATAGTTCATTCCGACTGTGATCATCTTGAAAAGGCTCCCGAGTGGTGTGCTTGTTTTTGAAAAGGTGGTCGTCGACCCGGCAGTCTAACAGATTCCACGATGTGGAATCACCCAACGGCGAGGCCTCGCGGAACTGTAGCCCTGTCGCTCCGCGACAGGAAAGCCGAATGCTTAACTGACCTCGATCGTTAACGGTTGATGTAGAGACATTTCGCGTTGTGTGGAGACGTGGCTGTCCTGTCGCGGAGCGTCAGGGCTACTTTGCGACCTCGTTACGGCGCCGCCTTCACGCCGCTTAGCGGATGGTGCGTGACCGCGTCCCACGCCAACTTTTGCAGCAGTAGGTTGAGTGGCTCGTCCCAGTTCGGGTTCTTGGAATTCTTCAAAACGGCCGGCATCGGTAGTCCCACCGGGCTGTGACGATAGATCGTCGCGAAATGGCAGTAGGCCACGAGCGCTTGCAGCGGCGGCGTGGCGTGGCCGATGGCGTCCGTGAACAGGTCGCCTTGCGTCTTCAGCCCAGGTGCCTCGCCAGCGATGATTTTCTCGCGCAGCGCGATCACCGCTTGACCGACGGGAACTGCGAACAGCACTGTCCGGCCGTACTTCTTGTTCAACGCCGTGACATGGTCATCCATGCTCTGGAAATACGGTGCGTGCAGCTTTCGGAGTTCCTCGATCGTGGGGGCGTTGTGGTCCACTGTCGTGGGCCGCTGCTTGAAAGTCGTGTCATAGATGTCAAACGGCAGCCAGAACTCCTGGACGGTGACGCGGACCTGCGGGTTGTGCTCCAGAGCCAGCGTCGCAAAGTTCTCGATCCCCTCGTCGGGGAGGTGTATGGGCGAGAGAGTCAACACGTCCACTTTGCCGGTGCGCAAAGCTTCCTTGGCCTTGTTCTTCTCCTCCGGCACGTCCCAGTGTTGGATGACTCGCGATCCGCCGATGGACGACAAGCCGACTGGCGTATGGTCCGTCAGGCCAGCGCCCTTGGCCATGTCGTTCAGAATGGCGGGAACGAACACGTGAAAACTGTGTCCAGCCGAGAACACCCGTTGCCCCTTCTCGACCGCTCGAACCGCGTCCTCGCCCCTCAACACATTGGCGGGCGACGAACAGACCGCCAGCCAACTCGCCGAGACGAGTGCGATCAACGAGACAACCGAAAACACCCAACGCTTGTTTTGATTCTTCATCCGGCGATACCTCCCTTGAAAAGTCACTTCGTCCTCGACACGACGGATTGTCATGTTGCCGGGCAGTTTAGCGGACCCACAAAGTGAAAAGCGACCAAGCACAGACGTTCGTCTATGCGGCCGAAGGTGTCCGCGGTGCCCCGCATTTTGGGCAGGTCGCGGCACGCGGAGACAACTGTTGACCGCAGTGGGGACAGGGAACGAGTTGTCCCGTCGACGAATTTATCGGCGGCGGCGATGATGTTCCCGTCTTCGTCAGCACTACGACCAACACCACGATGCCCGCCACAAACGGCAGAACGCAGATCAAGCCGACAATGAGCATTTCCATCGGACCAACCCCGAACATAATCGTCCCCCTTTCAGTTGTTGGTGGAATCTGTACGACTGATCTTGGCGTTCGCCGATGGATTGATGCCCATCACGGCTTGTTTGCTGGCGGAGTCTGCCGCTGTGACAGCAGAAAACCCAGCAAGTGAAAATAGTCCGCCTCGGGAAGTTGATCGACGATGTTCGCGGGCATCGGCGAGAGTTTGAGTTGGTTGCGTTCTTCGACGTCGGACTTGGGAACGCGGAGTTCCTTGCCCTGGTCGTTGACGATCACGAGCAACTCTCCTTCGTCGCGAAGCAGGAGGCCCGTCACGACCTTGCCGTCTTTCATTGCCAGCACCGTGGCGCGGAATGCCTGATCGACGTTGCGATTCGGGGCCAGCGTGTCTTCCACCAAACGCTCCAGTCCGCGCTGGCCGACGCCGTCGAGGTCCGGACCGACTTTGGCTCCCGTGTTGTTTAGACGGTGGCAGTTGGCACAAATCTTCGTGTAGACCTCGGCACCCCGCGTGAGGTCGGGCTTGGCCTTTTGAAACCTGGACAGCCGGGCCACGAGCAGTTGCTTCGTCTTGTCGTCCTCGGCGGGGAGATCCTTGAGTAGCAGCGACAACCGCTCGGCCAGCTTCGGAGGATTGGCCGCTTTGAGCTTGCCATCGACGACCGCGTCTTGGAGCAGGCGCGGAGACGCCTTGCCGTCGGTGATGGTGGCGAGCAGCGAGTCGGCCCCGTCGCGGCTGCCGGACAGACCGCGAGCAATCGACACGGCGACCGCTTCGGGCACGATGCGAATCAACCGCACGAGTTCTTGTCGGCTCAGTTCGCTGTTGATTCCTCCGAGCGTGTCGGCCCCCTTCTGCCGCGCGGCGAGCGGCTCGTCGCCCCGTTCGACGATCCGGCTGAGAAGCGGCACGGCCCGCGCGGCATCAAGCTGCACGAGTGTGTCCAGCGCCGGTTGCCGCAACCCCGCACGCGGCGCGTCCGGCTGTGCGAGCTTGGCGAGGTGATCGATCGTCTCAGTCAGACGCAGATCGCGAGCCAGGTCGATTCCGCCGCGAATCGTCCCGTCGTCTTTCGCTTGAACCTGCCGCAAAGCGACTTCGACAGCCCACCCTCGCGCGTCCGCTGGCAATGGCTGGCCTCGTTCGGCAAGCCCGCGTTGTAGCGATCGCAGCAGGGAGTGCGTTTGTCCATCGGCCCATCGCGATTTTTGCGACAAGACAAACGCCACTGTTTTTGCAGATACATCGGCGTCACCGAACCGCGCGGCATGGTAGGTCAGTTCGAATAACCGGCGATGGTCCGGCTTCGCTTGCTGGATCTGCCGGAGCACGAAAGCTGCCGATTCCGGCGTGCGGTTGCCAAGCGAGACGTCTGCCAGCAACTGCTGATCTTCGATGGGCGCCTTTGCAAAGTCTGAATAGTTTTTCAAGGCTGCCAAGTTGTCCCGCAGTGTCATGCGGATGACATGGATCAGGTGCGTGTCATCGTTGGCTGCCGGATCACGAAGTCGCAGCTTTGGGTCCAGGGAGGGACGAAGCTCCGCTCCGAATCCCTGAGTGTTGCGCCACAGCGAGAGCAACGGCGAAATGTTCTCACGATGCGGGTGCAGGCCGAGGGCATCGGTTGCGGCGCGTCGCACGAACGCGTCGTCATCAGTCAGTTTCGACAGAGCCAGTGTTCGCAACGCATCCGTCTCGCCCCCCCAGTCAGCGCGGCTGGCGAGGGCTTTCAGCAGATGTACCCGCACAATTCGGTCGACATCGCCTGCCAGCTTGCGAATCGTGGTGGTATCCAGTGCCCCCAACCGTTCCAGCACCCACACGGCATGTGCTCGCTGCAGCGCGGCCGAATCGCCGTTGAGCATGTTCTTCACGCGGCCAACCGCGTCCGTGCCAACTCGATGCACAAGTTCGTGCGTCGCCTGCGTGCGCACAACTTGATTGACGTGTCCCAGTAGTGCGACCAGTTCCACCGGCGACGACTTGGCTGGCGTAACGTAGCCGTCACGCTTCGCGTGACGAGCCGTTTCATCTTTCGCGTTCTCACCACGATAAACAACCCGCCAGATCCTCCCCCGCTCGCGATCGCGGCGCGGGTGAGTCAGCGGCACTTCATAGTGACCGATGATGCAGTTGTAGAAATCTGCGATGTACATCGAGCCATCCGGAGCCAGCTTGATGTCCACCGGCCGAAACCACGGGTCGTCGCACGTCACGAAATCGGGTTGTTCGACGGCGCGGTACGTCGAACCGTGCGGTTCCAGCACGTCGTGGTTGATCCGCCCCGTCACCGGATTGCAGATGAACGCCGTCCCGTGATACTTCTTCGGAAACTTGTCGTCTTCGTAAATCACAACGCCGCAGATCCCGGTCGAACCGTGGCTGTGCGAAATCATTTCGGGACCGAATCCCAATCCGTCGTCTGGCTTGCCGAAGCTCGGGTAATACGCCCCGCGCAGCAACTGGTAAATCGGTTTGGAATGGCAGTCCGCCGAATACACATTGCCGAGCGCATCGAATCCCAACCCGAACGGATTCACCTGCCCATGCGTGAAGTATTCGATGTGCGATCCATCCGGGCGGAACCGGTACGTGTTGCCCGAATTCATGCTGATCGGTTGTTTGTCAGTCCCTTCGACTCGCGAATCGTTCGCGAATCCGTGGCAGGCGTACACCCACCCGTCGAGCCACCATGTGTACGAACTGGACATGCCGTGCGTGTCGCGCGACCCGAACTCGCGGTACGCGATCTCGCGCTGGTCCGCCTTGCCATCGCCGTCGGTGTCGCGAAACCGGTAGATGTTCGGGATCGCGTACCCCAGCACTCCGTCCGCCACGCTCGTCACGCCGATCGGTATGTTCAACCCGTCGGCAAACGTTGTCACCTTGTCCGGCACGCCATCGCCGTTGGTGTCGTCGATGCGCTGGATCGTGTCCCGTGGCTTCGTCCCCTCCTTGGCCGGGAACGGATATTCGAGAGACGACGTCACGTACAGCCGCCCCGCCGCATCAAAATGTAGATTCATCGGCTTGTGAATGTCGGGCTCCGTGGCCACGAGTTGAATCTCGAATCCCGGCGGGAGGTGGAACAACTTCTGTTGTTCCGCCGGCGTGAGAGCCTCAGTCGGCGCGACCAAATGCACGACCGGATCGGCCGCGAGCAACGTGGCCTCCCACGCGCAGAGCAGTGTCAGAAGGGAAGCGAATCCGCAGCGAGTCGGGCGAGTCATGCGAGATAATCCCCAAGGGTAATGTCGTGGCGACGACTATCGGCTGCGGACGCATTCCGCTGCATGGCGTCCAGCGGAGTATATCGCCGTGAAGCGCACGCCAAAACTGTGCCGTGAATGTGGCGTACGCGGCTCGCGTGCTGCC
>JACRIH010000441.1 GCA_016235885.1 Planctomycetales bacterium
AACGCCCGCGGACGTGGTTTCTACAGTTTCCATGTTGGCGGAGCACACTTTCTCATGGCGGATGGAGCAGTGCGATTCGTCAGTGAGAACATCGAGCAATTCACGTTCGCGGGACTGATCACGCGGAGAAAAGGGGAGGTGATCGGTGATTTCTAATCCCAGCGGACACTGCTGTTGGACTCTCACGGTCTACCTGCTCAGCGGACTCATGTGGCTTGTTTGTTCGGGCTGTGGTTCCAAACAAATTGGACCGCCCCGTAATCCAACTTTTCCCGTTACGGGAGTCGTGTTGGTCGACGGACAACCCGTCGAGATGCTCGAAGTCTCTTGCCACGATGTGAAACGGATCGGGACCGAAAGCCCCGTGATCGTCGCGGCTGACACTGATGCACAAGATCAACCAGACGTCCCGCAAAAACTCCCTGGTTCCCTGATCGTCGCGGCATACACCGATGCGCAAGGCAAGTTTGAACTCGCGTCGTACGTCGCTGGCGATGGCGTTCCCGAGGGGGATTATGTGCTCACTTTTTTGTGGGGCCAGTTGAGTCTCGTCAGCAACAACTACGGTGGGCCGGACAAATTGAATGACCGGTACAAGTCACCGCAGGAATCCAAAGTGAAGTTCACCGTCAAGAAGGGGACTCAGGTCGATCTCGGAAAGATTGAATTGACCACGAAATGAAGGGCCGTGCCAAGGCTCCCGAACGCGAACGTGGGTCGGTTGTCGCCGAGTCGTTGGCATGTACGTCGCCGAATGTCCATGCGGTACGAGCGGCCGAGATGTCCACATGTCGCTGGTCGAGTTTACGGTGAAAGCCAGCCGCCCACGGCTTTCGGCGACGACAAACTCACGACGAATCGACAAGGCGAAGGCCCGCCAACAAAACTGTCATGTCGCCCAAAACCCCGCTTGCGATTCTCCCAAGGAGAGACAACGTGCTGAGACATACTTTGATGCGATGGACCTCATTCCATTGGACTTTGCTGATTGGCACCGCGTTCTGTGCTCCTGCCGGATTGAAAGCAGAAGAGACCGCGCTGGACCGCTATGTGCGCCAGCCCGATCCGACGTTTTCCTGGAAGATTGTGCGCACACTGACGGGAAACGGCGTGACACAGTTCATCGTGGACATGAAGTCTCAGACATGGCGCACCGAAAAGGATGTGAACCGCACCGTGTGGCAACACTGGGTCAGCATCGTCAAGCCAGACAAAGCCACGTCGAAGACGGCATTTCTGTTCATCTCGGGCGGCGGCAATGGCGGCGAGCCACCCCCATCGGCTGACGAACGAACGCTGCAAATCGCAGCGGCAACGAATTCGATCACCGTCGAAATCAGAATGATTCCGAATCAATCTCTGGTCTTCCATCGCGATGGACGCGAGCGTAAAGAGGACGACCTGATTGGCTACACGTGGGACCAGTTCTTGAAAACAGGAGACGAGACGTGGCCGGCGCGGCTTCCGATGGTGAAGAGCGCCGTCCGCGCTATGGATTGCGTGCAGGAATTGCTGGCCGGCGATCAAGGTGGTCGCTTCACTGTGGAAAAATTCGTCGTGGCCGGCGGATCGAAGCGGGGTTGGACAACTTGGTGTACCGCCGCCGTCGATCCGCGAGTCGTGGCCGCCGTGCCCATCGTCATCGACGTGCTCAACGTGGATGTTTCGATGCGGCACCATGTGGCCGCCTATGGTTTCTATGCCGAATCGATCGGCGACTACATCGAACACAAGATCATGCGACGCCTGAACGACCCGCGAATGAAACTACTCAATGCGATCGAAGATCCCTATTCCTATCGCGATCGTCTGACAATGCCAAAGTTCCTCATCAATGCCACCGGCGACGAGTTTTTTTGTCCGGACTCGTCGCAGTTTTATTTCGACGATTTGAAGGGCGAGAAATACCTGCGGTACGTCCCCAACGCCAGCCATTCGCTCCGCGACACGGACGCCTTGCAAAGCATGACTGCGTTCTACGAAACAATCCTGGCCGGCACACCCCGGCCGAAGTTTTCATGGACGTTTGAGCAGGACGGTTCCATCCGGGTCAAATCCCAATCCGCCGCCCGGCAGGTCAATCTCTGGCAGGCCACCAATCCGAAATCCCGGGACTTTCGTTTGGCCACGGTGGGCAAGGCGTTCACCAACCACCCGCTCACCGACCAGGGGGACGGTACGTACGTTGGTCGCATCCAGTCTCCCGACAGTGGTTGGACGGCATTCTTTGTCGAACTTGTGTTCGACGTCGACGCAAGATTTCCGCTCAAGTTGACGACTGCTGTGCGAGTCTTGCCCGACACTCTGCCGTTCGCCGACATTGATCCCGAGAAGGCGCCGTTGGAAAAGTAACACGGAGCCGCGTTGGGCGCGGCTGGACTGGCGTTGTTGGGTATTCCACGCCCGTCAACTTAGGAGCGGGCACGAAATAACTTCCCGAATCGTGGTGACGTAGTCCGGACCCCTTGGGCCGGACGGAGTCGCCTCCAACAGCCGGATTGGAAGCGAAACGGTTCGTCCGGACCAAGGGGTCCGGACTACGACCTTCGGGAAGTTATTTCGTACCCGTTCCTTAGTTCTGAGGGGTTCCCCCCCCTCCCCCCAGGCAATGGCAAATCCCTGTTCGGCCTCGGCGTATCCCGGCCGGGCCTTCGACAGCCACAGCCATCAGAACGTCCCCGATGCCCGTAACCATCACCACACGTGTCGCCAACCGGCGAGTGTGATACGGATCTTGGATGTTTCTTCCGCCATACAACCGAGCCATGTTGGCGTCGGGTGACCAGCGGGTTAGAATCAGACGCCTTTGATGCGTTGGCTGGCAACAACTTCGTCGTGGAGAGTTCGACATGCCTTCCGCCCGCTGTCCAGGACCGATGACTCGGCGTGACTTCCTGCAAGTCGGAACGTTGGCGCTTGGCGGCCTCACGCTGGCGGACGTCGTCGCCGGTCGAGCCGCCGCGGGCCAGTCGAATCGAGACACCTCGGTCATCCTGCTGTACCTGCACGGCGGCCCTTCGCAGTTGGAAACGTATGACCTCAAGCCGGACGCTCCCATCGAATACCGCAGCGTGTTCGAATCGATCGCAACCAACGTGCCGGGGATGGACATCTGTGAACTCTTTCCACTGCAAGCCAAACTCGCCGACAAGTTTTCGCTGGTGAGGTCGCTCAATCACGACGTCGGCATCCACAGCGACGGTGGGATCATCGTGCTGACCGGCAAGCGCCCGAGCGTGCTCGACCCGACATCGCAATCGAAAAGCGAGCACCCCGACTTGGGGTCGATCACCAGCAAGCTGCGCGGCATTGACGAGCGCGGCATCCCGCCGTACGTGGCCATTCCGGGTCAGATGTACATGACCCGCCCGACTTACCTCGGCCGGCATCATGCCGCCTACGACGTGGGCGATCCGTCCGTGGAAAAATTCACGCCGCCGGGATTTTCGTTTTCCGTCGGCAAAGACCCGAAGCTGCTTGAAGACCGCCGCAGCCTGCTCGCCAGTTTCGACCGCTTCCGCCGCGATGCCGATGCCAGCGGACAGCTCGCCGCGAACGACAGTTTTCGCGAACAGGCGTTCCAACTTCTCGCCAATCCGGGCACAGCCGCGGCGTTCGATCTGTCGCGGGAATCCGACTCGCTCCGCGACCGCTACGGCCGGAATCTGTGGGGCCAGGGATGTTTGCTCGCCCGCCGCTTGGCCGAAGCGGGCGCGGGGGTGATCAGCCTGTCCATTAACACCCCGAAAAACGGACCGGAATTCACGAACTGGGACGACCACATCCTCAACGCCGGCCGACCGGGACATTTTGCAGGCTTCATGCGCGTCCGCCTGCCGTACATGGACCAAGCCCTCTCCGCGCTGATTGACGATGTGTTCACGAAAAACCTCGACCAGAAGATTCTCATCGTCGTGATGGGCGAGTTCGGGCGCACACCGCGTCTCAGCAAGAACGCGAGTGGCGTCGGCCGCGACCACTGGCCGCAAGCGTACACCGCGCTCGTGTCCGGAGGCGGCCTGCGCATGGGCCAGGTCGTCGGTGCCACGAACTCGAAAGCCGAATACCCCACCGAGCGTCCGTACACCCCGCAGGACATGCTCGCCACGATCTACCGGTACCTGGGGATCGACACCCAGCACACCTTCATCGATCACTCCGGCCGCCCGACCCCGATCCTCGGCGAAGGCACGCCGATTCGTGAGTTGGTTTGAACCTCGGAATACACGGACGACACGGAAAGATGTGGGTGTTCAAGTTCTTTTCCGTGTCATCCGTGTATTCCGTGGTTCCACTTTCAGATTCGTCCTCATTGGGATAGCGCCATGATCCGACTGCTCGCGTCGATTCTGTTCGTTCTGCTCATCGGTCTGCCGTCGGTGGCGTCTCCAGCCGACCACGTCATCCGCGTTACCACCCCCATGCCGCCGCCGACGTGGGCGGTGCTGGAGCGGGAGTTGTTGCGAGCCAACGCGGCCGCGTGTCGCGAGTATTTCGAAAAATATTTCGACGAGCGCGGCTTTATGCTGTGCGTCGAACGCTGGGGCGGAGACGACGGGCCGGATGATGCCATCGAATGTTTGCTCGACTGGCCGATCCTGCATGCGCTCGGGGCGTCGGACGACATTTTGCAGCTCTACAAAAAGGCGTGGGAGGGGCATCTGCGGCAGTTCACGCTGGCCCGCACCACCGACGTGCCGTTTGCTCGCGATGGGATGTACTACAAAGAATTCCCGGTGATGTTCGACTGGTTGCACAACGGCGAAGGTTTGGTGGTGTTCAACCTGCAAGGACTGTCGGACCCGCAGGACGCCCGGTTTCAGCAGCGAGTCCGCCGCTATGCCGGCTTCTATATGAACGAAGATCCCGACGCTCCGAATTACGACGCCCAGCACAAGATCATCCGCAGCCTGTTCAACGGCAGCCGCGGTCCGCTGCTGCGCAAAGCCACGGGGCTGGATTGGGCGGGAGACCCGATCGAGATCGGAAACCGGTTCCGTCTCGGGCACGGCGAGCGAAGCTACGAAGAGATGGTGGCGCACTTCAAGGATTACAACGACATCATCGGCGACCACCCGCAAAACCTCTCGGCCACGACGCTGGCTCTCAACGCGTACATGCTCAGCCACGAAGCGAAGTACAAACAGTGGCTGCTGGAATACGTGGACGCCTGGCGCGATCGGATGCGGCAGAACGGCGGCATCATCCCGACGAACGTGGGGCTGGATGGCCAGATCGGCAGCGCGGTGGGAGGCAAATGGTACGGCGGCGTGTACGGCTGGGGTTTCAGCGTGGTTGTCCCGCAGACGGGGAAGCTCGCCCATCGCAACACGAGTTACCTCGGCGTCACCGGCTTTGGCAACGCGTACCTGCTGACGGGAGATGACAAATATCTCGACCCGTGGCGGAAGATGATCGACCTGGTCAACGCGCAGGGCAAGATGATCGACGGAAAAATGATGTACCCGCACATGCACGGCGATCAGGGATGGTACGACTTCACGCCGCAGAAATACGACCAGGGTGCGTTCGATCTGTGGTACTGGTCGATGTCGGACGCGGATCGGCAACGGGTGCCTGAAACCGGTTGGCTGTCGTACCTGGCCGGAAAGAATCCGCGCTTCCCCGAAGACTCGTTGCGGCAGGACTTCGCGACCATCCGCAACAAAGTCATCGCCATCCGAGCCGACACGACCACGCCCGACACGCGCCTGGCCGATGACCCGCTGCACCTGAACCCCGCGACCGTGCAGAACCTGAACCACCTGCTGTTCGGTGGCATCCAACCCGGCCGACGCGGCACGGTCCTACACTGCCGCGTCCGCTACTTCGACCCGGACAAACGCCGCGCCGGCCTACCCGACGACGTGGGAGCGCTCGTCGAATCGCTGACCGCAGACACCACAGTCCTGTCACTCGTCAACGTGAGTCAGGTCGAACCGCGCACGATCATCGTGCAAGCCGGCGGCTACGGAGAGCACCAATTCAGCAGCCTGTCGCTCAACGACGGACCAGTCACACCGCTGGATGGGTCAACATTGACGATCCGCCTCGAACCCGGCTGCGGCACGCGCCTCAAGCTGGGAACTAAACGCTACGCGAACCAACCGACGCTCGCGATGCCGTGGAACCTTCAGCTTGCGAGTCCGAACAACTGAGTCAGACTCTCGGTTGGGTGGCGAGTGGCAAACTCTTTCCGCTTGAGATAAGCATGCCGACGCAAAGTTGACGGGGCATTCCACCTGTCTGGTGTGTTATTGACCGCAGAGACGCGGTAGCATCACCGTGCATTCAGGAGATTTGATTTGAGGACGATGATCAGGCCAACGGAGGGTGACAATGGAAGACAATGCTTCAGTCCAAGTGCTGGATTCTGCGGAGCACGCTGGTGAGGTCCAACACCCAGACACGATAGGAATCGCTTGGCCAATTCCTCTTCAGCATCGTACTGGCCTTCCAGGTTTCACGGGTGGAATCGACATCTACTACGATTTCGATTGGGTGCAGACAATCGGGCACCGACATGGCAAATTCCCGAACTGTAAAGACTTGTCGCACCGGGCACGGAAGGAGTGCCGTGAAGACAAAACTCCGGCACTCTTGCTGACCACGCGGGATGATATTACCGCCACCACGCATGTCTCTGAGACGCACCGCGTGGTCGTTGTCAATTTTGACCAGTTGCGACAAGCTCCGTCTGCAACGGAGTTCTTCGCCAACATCACCGATGTTCCCTTGCGATGGCCCAGGAATGACGGATTCCAGCGGGAGAAGTTTTACGCCGCATTGGCCGGGGCGTGGACGGCTTCGTATTGGTTTGGGGAGAGGTATTCCAAGGTCTGGTGCAGGCGAACTGGGTTGTAGAAGGTCTCGATGT